>DHAP01000018.1:33473-43026 GCA_002397465.1 Caryophanales bacterium UBA4951
GGCCATTTGCTCGGGGCCAAGGTTGGCAAATACACAGTGGTCAAATCCATTTGCCTTGGCGTGGGCTTCAAACGCACCAAAGACGGCAAAAAGAAGATGACCTTCTCCAATTTCGACGGGTTGACCGGAGAGACGATCGTCATTCCTAATGACATCAAGAAGAGCAATCCTCGTCATATGATCTACTTCCCTCTGTTGTTCCTTCTTATCGAGGTCATCGGACTCGTGGCTGGCATGATCGCCTTCAAGACTTTGGCGGCCTCTGAGCAATCCTATTGGTGGTGGTATTCATTCTTGGTCATCATCCTCGCGATGGCGGGCATGATTTATCTCTACGATATCTTCCCGTTCCCTCTTGATTCCAAGAACGATGGATATCTGCTTCCAATCCTTACCAACGACACCAACAAGGAAGCCTATAACCAGATGCTTCAATCCGAATACAACCTCTCGATGGGCCTTCCAGAGGAAAACACCCCAGTCTATGACTCCGTCACCGACTTCACGGTCAAGATCAACAACGTCACCCTCTTCAAGAAGTTGCAGGCCAAGGACTACGATGGTGCCTTAGACATCATCGAAAAGACCATCGCCTCAAAGAAGAATGTCTCCAGCGGCGTCTATAACGAAGCCATGGCCCAGAAATGCGCCATCTATCTCTTAAAGAAACCCTTAGGAGAGGCTAAGCAGTACTACATCGATATGCCGCTGGACGATAAGAAGTACATCGCCTCTTTGTCCACTTCCGCCTCAGTCAGGGCTTATCTATTGATCTCGGGGCTTGTCGAGGAGTCTTATAGTGAGAGCGAAGAAGCCCTCAACAAAGCCGACCAGGCCCTTCGTCACTCCGGGGATAAGAGGCCTATTGAGACGGCCTTACTAAAAGATGCGCTTGATAAGGTGGCCGAAGCCCATAAAGACTGGGATTTCACCTCTTACGCGCCTCTATTTGAAAGCGAAGACAAGAAAGAGACCAAATAGTCGAACGAACAACAAAACGCGCTGTATGGCGCGTTTTTTGTATGTTGGTGAAGAAGAAGGCAATTACGCTACTTTAACTAGTTTGGTCGTGGCTGTGGAATCGTCGATGCAATAGGTATGGCTATCACCGATTAAGCTGACCTTGTAATAGTTTGTGAAATAGACCCTTCCTTTAACTACCGACAGGTTGTCGCAGAGATAATAAGTAGTCACGGATCCTTCAGTCTTTGAATAATCGTACAACTTGGCTTTCTCTGTGCCGTCTACTTTGATTTTATAGAATCCAGAGTCCGAGATGCTCGTTCCAACCAAAGAACAGTAATAAATATAGCCATCGTTTATCGTAAAGCAGATAGGATGGGTGGCTTTGTCTGTGTTCGGAATGGTCGCGCCCTTGGTGTTGTTGTTGGCATCGAGATTCATGATTCTCATCTCGTTGGTGACCATCCCAGTGCAGTAGGCGTAATAAATCTTGCCATCGTAAATCTGGAAGCTTTGGATGTTCGAGTCTTTGCCTACCTGGGTTCCGTTCATCTTGTTTGATGAAGCGTTGATGTCCGCGGTGTTGATGGTGTAAAGCTTCTCACCGTCAATGAAGTAGATTTTGTCTTTGTAGTAAGCCAGATTAGACGTGCCTTTATCATAGAACTCGACCGGATTGGCGCCGTCTAGATCCATTCTGACAAGGCTTGTGGCCGCCATCGCGGCGTTGTGCTTGATTCCATATAGATAAGTTCCATCGGAGACGACGTCGCTTATATCATCCTTGGACAAGAGTTTTGGCGTGCTTCCTAAGACGGTGTCGACAACATAGAGATTGTTGTTGACCCCCAAGGTGACCGTATTGAAATAGAGGTTGTCGCCATAGATTGAGAAGTTGACGACCTTGCTGCTGGTCAATTTGGTCTTCATTTTGGTTACCGTATTGTATCTAAATAGGGTTTTCCCAGCGTAAATATCCAAATAATATAGGTCATTTCCGTGTTGCAAGGTCCCACCGCCGGTTGAAAGAGGAACTTCCTCAGGTGGCACAAAACCATCAAGAAGGTTCGTGTCGCTTCCTGCCGAGAAGGAGAACTGATGCAAGGAATAGTCATCGACTTTTTGGTAGAAGATGTAGTCTCCTGACACGGCGTTCGCGGACATGCCTGCAGTTAATGTGTTTCCATATACTTGATCATCCGGGCCTTCGGATATGACTGCATCGCCTCCGGTGGCGCCCGATCCGTCTATCGGTGCCTGATAAATGCCTGTGCCATAGATGTTGGTCGTAAGTTTATCGACCAATGAATAATAGAGATAGTTGCCACGGACGCTAAGGTACTTGCCGGCATCGATGGACAGTTTGATGAAAGTAAGTCTGTCGCCATCGAGCTTTGCCCTCTCGACGTAGTGGCCTAATATGCTGTCGATGTTGTTGTAATAGAGGGAACCGCCATACTTTATCAAGCTTTCGACTTTGAATGGTTTATCATCCTTCAAAAACGTGCCATAACTGCCGCTGGCAACATTCAAATACGAGAGCTGCTTATCAGCGTTAACAAAATAGAGGACGTTATTTGTGACCTCGGTCATCTCTTTGGCCTTGCCATCGTAGATCTTGGTGATGACTGGCTCGTCTTTGTCTATGAAGTCGACGCTGAAGATGCCTTTCTCGCCGAGCAGTGAAGACACGGAGTAATAAAGCATCGTCCCATCGAAACATATCTTGTTGGCAGCCCCGCATGAACATATATAAGAGGCTGTCGTTGCCCCTTTGGCGACGTATTTGATGCTGGAGGCAAAAGAGGACGAGCTTAGATAATAGACGCCGGTAGATGAGGCGGCAAAGCTCGTTGGGTGGTCGTAAGCGATTCTGGTTAATGTCTTCGTTTCGCTGTCACGGACATATAGATATCCATTATCGAGAGCGTTGGCGAAATATAGATCTCCAGTTGAGTCCATATACATCGGATTGTTACGTTCAACCGCGGTTATCACCAGTTTTGCGTTCAGAGTTATGGGCGCGTAGTTCTTGTTAGTTATTTTGGCTGTAACATTGTATTTTCCAACATCCGTGGCGGAGTTTGTCACGCCATCGACATCGCTTGTATAAACGACGGAGGAGCCTTCTGGCAAAACCCCCACAACCTCAATTGAATGAGAGAATGAATCATATTCCTCAGTCACGTCGGGGAAACTAACTCCATCGAATTCACGTGGAGTGATTGTAAGCGTCGCTTTCAGGGTTTTGGTCACGTACCCATCTTTGGATACGGTAACGCTAACTTCATAGGTTCCAGCGTCGGTTTTGTTGTTGTTTTGGTAGACGATGGACGATCCTTCTGGAGCACCCGTAAGCGCTAATGATTTAGCCTTTCCGTCATATGTGTATGTGGCGTTATTGAATTCAAGTCCCGTAAACTCTAGTAGTTCAACGGAAGACGTCGGCTCATCCGGACTTGATGGCACCTCTATTGAAGAGTCGTCCTTCGAAGTGTTTCCTTCCGATGAGTTCGGCTTTGATGATGGTTCTCCGCAAGACGACAGCAAAAGAGCACAGCATAAGGCAAGAAGAGCCCGCGAGCATTTCATATGGCAATAGCCCCCTATTTAAGAAAAGTATATCAATAGGATGAGACACAATAAAAACGTTATTTCATCTACTGATTAGTGAACAAAGAAAAAAAGGCCCAAATCATCGGGCCTTTCCTCGTATTTTAATGTTGTTTAGCAAGCCCAGTTGATGGTGACAGAGATGCCCAAAGTAGTGCCAACTGGCACGTCGATGGCAAACTTGACGCCTTGGATATTCTTCGATCCATCGCTATCAACGATGAAGCTGGTTCCATAAGTAAATCCAGAAGTATCAAAACTTGAAAATGGAATGCTGTCGTACGCCTCGAATGTTGAATAACCGGTAGTGGATGTGTAAAGAGTAATAGCGTTCTCAGCTCCTGCGGTGCATACATGGTCGATTTGAATATTTCTTATGCCGTTCATGAAGAAGGCGCAGGTGAGGGACTGAGAACTTTCTGAACCCGCGGTCACAGAGAGCCAGCAACCCTCATAATCTCCCGTGAGCGCTCCTGACCCATAGCCAGTACCGCCGGCATTATTTTTAATATTGTATGAATAGTAATACTTTTCTCCCGTATTAGACCCCGAGTACTGAGAATTAATATTAACCGTACCAGCTAGGGCCGAAACGCCGTTGGACGAAGAAGAGAAAAATGCCCCATAGGTAGTTTTGGACGCTGCGTCGATCTCAGTCGTAAGTGATGAGATGGCGGTGATTCCAGCTACGGCCATAGCCGCTATCACAGCGCCACACATCACAATTTTTTTGTTAGTTCTCATATGAACACCTCTAAAGTTCGTCTTTGAGTATATTCTCCATGGAATCAATTACAATCAATCTTAATAATCATTAAAAATCATTTGGAAACATGAATCTATTTACACTATATGATAAGAAATCACTATTGTTCTTTATTCATCGAAGAAAAAACAGTCTCAATATTTTAAAAATGCATTTTTTATAAAAATTTAGTTTGGAAAAACAAAAATCTTTGGTCTTGGTGCTAAACTGCGGCGCTCAACCCCTTTATTTAGTGCTTCCAGAGGGATCTATAGAGGTCACTAGAAAGCAACTTGCTGGTCATTTTCGAAGGAAAATAAGGCGTCAATTTAATAACGTCATTAGCGGATAAATGGTTGGCTCTGATGTAATTTGAGAGGATAGGGAAGTTGGTTTGGATGTCTTCATAAGAAGCGGTGGCGAGGTAAGTTAAGAAGCCGTTTATCTCAACATTGGATTTTTCAATTGTAAAGTAAGGTTTCCTTAAAGAAATCTTCTTCTTAAAACGATAGATGTCTCTTTTTCCGCTGCTCATCTTATTGCTCATTATGCATATATGATCGGACTCTAAAGGGCGCTGTCCAAGGATAGACTTTATATAGAGAGGACCCATATAGAAGCCGAAGACATTATCACCGGATCCGATATAAGATTTCTCAATCAAATCAATTGAAGAGGGAAGGGACTTATCGCTTCCTGGGATGTAATAGAGACCCCTAGAGACCTTCTTCAGGGCTCCCTTTTTATAAAGTCGGGAAAGCTCCATTTTAATCGCGTCATCGCTCATCTGTTTGATTTTGATTTCAGATGGCGAAAATGGCGTGTTTTCAGTGAAGTTATCTTTAATGTAATCAATTAAAAGCATAGATATTACATAAATAATATACACCCTATTTAAAAGGTATGAAAGTAACACAATATCTTTTGATAAATCGCCATTAAGGATGCATGGCAAATGACGAAAACGGCAAAGAAGGCCAACTACCTAGTCTTTTTAGGAAAACTGCCAAAATACAAGCTATAAACATTTGGTCCTTGCCAAAAGAATCTAATTTACAAGTTACCTAAATACCTAAAAGAAAGGGTAATAAAATAACAATCTATATCGATTAACTTTAAGTTGTCATAATCAAAAAGAAACAAAAAAAGACAGGAAATTCCTGTCTTTTTAACGTCAACTAAGGAAGCTTATTTTCCGCCAATCGACATCGCTTTGATATAAACGTCTGGGCAAGTGATTGAAGAGACGGTTGTCAGCTCGTTGCTATCCAGCGCCTTAACGTCCTTCATCATCTTTAAAAGGCTTCCAGATAAGGTAATGAGACTAAGCGGTTCAGCAATCTTTCCATCTCTGATCATGAATCCTTCAGCTTGGCAAGAGAAGTTGCCAGAGTTGGCGTTCATGCCAGTTCCTAGACCAGCGATCTCGGTGATGTAGACTCCTTCTTTGATTGGGGAAATCATCTCGTCAAAAGACTGTTTTCCTTTCTTTACAAAGATGTTGGAATAGCCGATTCCGATTTTGTCGCCTTCCCACTGTCCATTGCCAGTGCTTTCGACTCCGTCCTTCTTCGCGGCCTCTCTGTTATAGAGGTAAGTCTCGAGGACGCCACGCTTCAAGATGTCCTTGTTTTGGGCAGCCACTCCTTCGTCATCGAAATAGCTGAAGAAGATGTTTTTGGTCAATGGCTTTTCTGCTATCGAGACTTTGCTTGAAGCGATCTTCTGATGGAGTTTTCCTCCCAAAAAGCTCGATTTCTTTTGGACGTCTTCTGCCGATGCGGCTGAGACATAATATTCGATTAAATCTGAGAAAACGTCATTTGAAATGACTGTTGGATATGATCCAGAGGTGCACTGAACTCCCCCAAATTTGGAGGTTGCACGGGTAGCAGCCCGCTTAACGAAGGCTTTTACGTCAAGTTTTGAGATGTCATCTCCAGAGGCGATATCAAAGCCGGTCTTTTTCTCTCCGCCCTTTTCCGCCATCACCGAAGCATAGACAACGAAGTAATTCCCTTTCTGCTTGAGGTTGACGCCTCTGGAGTTATGGAACTCGGAGACTGACTCGCTGTCGCTATAGTGAACGCCTTCGACCTCATTGATGCCTGGCTCGGCGGCGATGCCATCCTCGATCTCATGGAGAAGAGCGATCTTCTTCTCGACTGGGGTATTGGCCAAAGCCACTGAATAGACATTCTTCTTGTGGTACTTCTCTGATCCGGCGAATAATTCCGCCTTCTCGCTCTTCTCGTTGATGGAAGCGCTGCTGATGATGCCTTCGATCAAATACTCGAAGGTGTCGCTTCCGATCTTCTCGCTGCGGCAGCTTCCGAATTTGCCGTTGTAGATGCCACAGGCGATGACACTCTGAGAGCTGCTGACTTTATACGAGTCTATTTCCTTATGGAACAAGCCAATCGAAAGGTTGTTGCTCTTGGATATCTGAATCTGGCTCTCAGACAAACCTTTTGCCTTGGCCAAATCAAAAAACTTTTGGAAGTTCATTCAAGTTTTCCTCCTCTTCCACCGACGGTGATCTCTTTGATGCGGATCGTAGGCTGGCCGACGTTGACCGGGACCATGCCGGACAAGGAACCGCACATGCCAGGCCCTAAGTCCACGTCATCGGCTACTCTATCAATGTTCATGAGAACCTCTTTGCCGCTTCCGATCAAGGTGCAGCCACGGACTGGCTCACAGACCTTTCCGTCTCTGATGATATAGGCCTCAGAGGCTGAGAAGTTGAACTCTCCGGTCGTTGGCTCGACTGAGCCGCCGCCGAAGTTGGTGACATAGATTCCTAATTTGGTGTCTTTGATGATGTCCTCGGCTTTGTCTTTGCCAGGGGCGATGTAAGTGTTGCTCATCCTCGAAGTCGGCTCATAACGGTAGTTCTGTCTTCTTGAGCAGCCATTTGGCTCCATCTTGAGACGGCGGCCGTTGAGCTTGTCAACCAAGAAGCCGACGCAGATGCCGTTTTTGATAAGTTGGTTCTTTTTGGCGGGGGTTCCCTCATTATCGATGTCATTGGACCCCCATTCGTTTGGCATCGTCCCATCGTCATAGGCCGAGACGATCGTGGAGGCAATCTGCTTTCCGATCGAATCAGAGAAGACGGAATGGTGTTTGGCGGTGGAGGTGGCTTCTAGCGAGTGCCCACAGGCCTCGTGGAAGATGACTCCGCCCCAGCCGTTGGCGATCACTACCGGATAACGTCCTGACGGGCATTCCTTGGCCCCGAGCATCATGATGGTCTTCTCGCCGCATTCCTTGGCCAAAGCCTTATAGTCCAAAACGTTTTTGAACCAGTTCCAGCCATCGACCCTTCCTGGGCCTTCGAAGGTGCTTTCGATCTTGTCGCCTTCCGCGCCGACCGAATACATCACCAAACGTCCTCTTTCTTCTTTGGTCTCGTATTGTTTGGCGACTTCGCCTTCGGCTGAATAGATCTCGATGTTCTTGCAGTAATCATTGAATGAATCGTTCACCCTCACGATGCGCTTGTCGACGCCCGAAGTGATGGCCGCGCATTCCTTTAAGTAAGCGACCTTCTCTTCGACTGGCACGTCATAAAGATGGTCGTTGATCTTGTTGATGTTCTTGACCCTGATCTTTTTGACGCTTATGACGGATATGGCTCTTTTGCCGTTATATGAAGCGGACAATGTATGGGCTAAAGCTAATAGGCTTTTTGGGCTTAGGTCGCTCGTATAGCCATAAACGCTACGAAATTCCTTTAGGATTCTGATGCCAGCCCCGTAGCTTTTGCGGTTGCCGGATGTCTCGACTTTGCCATTCTCCAAGACGAGTGATTCGGAGTTCGTCTCCTCCAAATAGATCTCCGCGTAGTCCCCGCCGGTGGCAAGGGCTTCGTTAAGAACCTTTTGGGCCAATGATTTACTTATCATTTTTAGCCTCCAATTTTGCTAAGCAAGACGGATACTAACACGATTTAAGGCACTTTTCACTTGAAGTATGCTTATGCAATCAATAGTTGCCTTGCTCTACTTTCTAGAAGGGTAAACCATTATGATAGTCATATGGATTTTGCATCTTATTATCATGAGGTTAACGAGAGGTGGCTTCTTAAAAGAGCCTCTTTGTCCAAAGACGAGATCAAGATCATCGCCAACAAGGACACCATCAGGAACGCGATGGTCGGTTTCATGACCCGGACGTATTACCAAAGAGAGAAACTCATCAAGACATCAGAAATCTTTTATGGCTATGTGTTTCAGGACTTTCTTTTCCGCCAAGAAGCACATGGTGACTACACCACCTGGGTCCTTCATTCGCCCTCCAGAGAAGTAAACGAACATCCGGAGATTTATAAAGATGTGGTGGCGAAGCTCATGGAGCTCAAAAAGGTAAGGCGTCCTGAAAAGGCCTTGCGGCCCCTTCAAGACGTCATCGCTTTGCCTCTTGCGGACGCGTGTTACTTAGAAGTAGACAAACGCTACACGGGCGGACATCTTATTTATCTATCGACCATCTTCTTTTTTAATCGAAGCGTGCCTGATTTCAAACTTGGGATCAATCTGCTCTTAGCGAACCAATCAGCATCGAAAGAAGTGTTATATCTCCCTGAGAAATTATGGGACGATGAATGGAAAGAAGCCTATTCTAAAGGCGAGAACGTAATCTAGAGGAGCATATATCCATGAGCAAACTATTCTATCAAGGACATTCATCATTCAGAATCACCACCGACGAGGGCAAGGTCATCTTCATCGATCCTTTTGCCGGGGTCGGCTACCAGACGCCTGCCGACTTGGTCCTCATCACCCATGAGCATTATGACCATAACAACATCGCCCTTATCAACATGAAGCCGACCACCTGTGTCATAAGGGCCAAGGACGCCTTATATGGCGGTATCTACCGCGAGTTCGATGAGTGTGGCGTCCACATCCAAGCGGTCCCGGCCTACAACTCGCATCATAACAAGAATGAATGCGTTGGTTACATTCTCTCCTTCGATGGGATTAAGCTCTATCACGCCGGGGACACCGACTACATCAAAGAGATGGACTCCCTCAAGGATGAGCATATCGACTATGCCCTCTTGCCGATCGACGGTTTTTACACCATGAGCCCCGAAGAGGCCACCAAGGCTGCGATCAGCATCAATCCGAAACACATGATACCGATGCATATGAAGCCAGGGATGTTATTCGACTATCACCAGGCCATGAAAGTCACGGCTCCGATGGCCATGCTCATGAAGCC
>DHAP01000009.1 GCA_002397465.1 Caryophanales bacterium UBA4951
CCATCCGTCAGCGTCGCCCTCAAAAAACTCCGTGAGGGCGGATACCTTGAAGTGGGGGACGATGAGTCTCTTGTCTTGACTCCCAAAGGACGTTCGGTGGCCGAGAAGGTCTATGACCGCCACAAGACCCTGACCTCCTTGCTAATTAAGCTCGGAGTCGAGAAAGACACGGCGGAAAAAGACGCCTGCAAAGTCGAGCATGACCTTTCCGATGAGACTTTCGATCTCTTGAAAAAGCATCTGGAAAAGCATTTAGGCTAATTATTCATAATATTTGGTAAAATATAGGCGATGGCGATTTCATTCGAGGCCATCGCTTGTTTTTTTCTCTAATCAACTAGAGGTTGACGGCGAACAATCAGCGGTTTGTTGATACTTTTCTTTCATTGTTCAAAATGTGGTCAGTGCGAAAGGGGAACGCGATGGACAAAGTTAAGATGGGACGGTTTCTCTCATCGTTGAGACTTGAGAAGAACTTCAAAGTCGAAGATGAGGCCGATCTATTTTTATTGCCGGCTGAGACGATAAGGAAATGGGAGAGCGGCGAGAACATACCTGACGTAGACTCCTTAGGCAAGATATGCAGTCTTTATGACGTCGATTATGAAGAGATCATCAACGGCGAAAGGAAAACCAAAATGGCCACTGTCGTTACTGAAAACAAACCTGTCGAAGCGGAACCAACTGCCAAGAAAAGCTTCAGTTGGGTTGCCTCGGTCATTTATGGGGCCGCTCTTCTCTTATTGATTATCGTGGCTTTCGCCCCAACGGCGAGAGGAACAGAGACACTTTGCATCTATGATTCAAATTGTATTACTGGGTATGTCGACTTCTCCATGTACCAGTTGATGTTTCAGGCCACTGGGGGCTTGGTTGTTTGGCTTTGGTTCAGCTTTATCTTCTTCCTTGCCGGATTCGGTCTTTCGTTTGGCTTGTTGTCCAAAAACAGAAAGAGAGTCTTCTGGTGGCTCTCATTCTCGTTTGTTCTCGCCGCGTTAGTGAGTTATTTGATCCTTGTGGGCTTCTGGATATTAGGCAACAAGACCGGCGAGATGCTCGTCGGGTTCTATCTTCCTTTGATCATTTACATCGCCGCGTTCGTTCTGTTCCTCACTTTGCCGCAGACGAGGTTATCCTCGACGAAAGCAAGGTAGGTTAAAGGGCTATCAAGTAGGGGCTTGGATAGAAAAACGGCAGGGAGGTGACTCTCTGCCGTTCTTTGTATTCTAGAAGTGTCCACTAAACGATTTCGCTGAATACTTTGAGTGGGACTCCACGATAGAAGGAGTTCTTTGACTTGAGGTTGAGGTTTTGAATGCCGACGAGAATGTCGACGGTTTTTCCAACATAGCCGTTAAGCCAAGTGAAGTCATTGGCGCTGTTCTGAGAATATAAAGGAAGCGTGATGGTGTTATCAGTGACATCCTCAAGCGAGAACGATGGAAACTTGCCGTTATCTTTATAGACGACGGCGTTCAAGCGATACATGTTGCTCGTGAGGTTGGTTCCGGATGCATATGTGAGATCGGAGATGCTCTTGCCGGTGATGGCAGAATCGAGTGGGACGTCGTAGACGTTGCTATCGACTTTCTCGACGGTAAAGGAATCGAGCTGAAGGTCTCCGTCATATCCTTCGGCCGTGGCATTGTCGGCTTTTTTGATGTAGTGGGTCATGGTGCCCTTGACGGTGACTTTGTTGCCATCGCTCACATCATCAAGACCGGTTCCGCCATAGGCGAAGAGACTTCCGGTCGCATCGGCCAAGAATAGGCCTTGCTTTGTCATTGACCCTTTGTATGTGACTCTGGCCACAGTGGCTTCGATCGTCACCTCGGTGCCGTCGGCTTTGGCTCTGGCGTCCGCGATGCTGATGGTGTCGAAACTCTCGCCTTTTTTGGCCTCGACTTCTATGGTCTTGGTCTTAGTGACGTCTTTGTAGGTCACGGATTCGGTGAACGAGAACTTCCCAAGGGTGCTGACTTTGATGAGAACGTCGCTGGAATCAGCGTTCTTGGTGATGACGACTGACGAGGTATCCGACGTGAATGAGCGGACGCAGCCTTCAAGCAAAGGATCAACGTCAGGTACATTGACGGTAGTTTCAACGTCATATTCGCTGTTAAAGAGGCTTGCGCATCTATCGAGGGCATAATCGACCTCTTCCGCATCAGTCACGGTAACGTCGGCGTTCTTCTTTAACGGGCAAAAACGCCAAGCGCTGACGGATGGTTTGCCAATGCTCAGGATGATGTCCATCTCCAAGGTGGAACCGACGAGCTCATCACTCCAGGCGAAGTCTTTTCCATTGCACTGGGTATAGGCCAATAGAGAATCTACCCTATCCAAATCAGTAAGGGTGTAGTTGGTGAATTCGGTGTTTGCAGTACTGGTGTAGCGGCCTTTCACACGGTAGATCTTGCCACTGTAGTCAGTGGTGAGAGGCATGTTGACGATGTCTTTGACGGTGGTGGTAGTGATAGCACCGGATGGGATGGCGTTATCGGTCTTGTTGTCGTTGGCGAGGACTTCAGGGGCTGAAAGCTGAAGCTGTCCCTTGTATCCTAACGCGGTGGCGGAATTCGTGTCATTAGTGGGGATGTAATAGCCTTTTGTGCCTTTGATCGTCACAAGGTTCCCGACTTGGACCAAGGCCGCGCCTTCTTCTTTGGAATAGACGTAGATGGAGTCGGTTTCATCAGCCACCCAATAACCTACTTCATAAGGGGTTTTCTGGCCGGTGAAATTCTTGGCGACAACCGTTCCTTTGATCGTATATGAGACATCGGCGTCGCCAGATCTCACGCTGGAGATGGCAACGGTCTCAATCGCCGGTGTTTCTGATGTGGTTGGCGTCTCCGATGTGGTCGGAGTCTCTGAGGTGGTGTCGGAAGTTCCGGCATCCGAAGTTATTGATGTTGTGGGGTTGGCGCAGGAAACCATCAAGATCCCACACCCTAAAAGCACAGCCAATGATTTTTTGTTCATCTAAGAAATGTCCTTTCTTTATTAAACTGACTAATCATCTCTTGGCCTTAAAAAACAAAAGTTCCGCCTCCTCCCTCCAGTCGCCAAAAAGATGTTTGGGGGAGTCAGAGAACGAAACTGTCTGACTGGTTACACTATATCGCGAAGAATA
>DHAP01000044.1:0-31511 GCA_002397465.1 Caryophanales bacterium UBA4951
GTCTGGCGACCATTTGGTGGAGCTGACGGGGATTGAACCCGCGACCTCATCGTTGCGAACGACGCGCTCTCCCAGCTGAGCTACAGCCCCAAAAGGCTTTGCTATTATAGATAAAAGAATCCTCACTTACAACTGAACAAAACGTCAAAACATTCCTTTGCCGCGGATGGCAGTTCGTCAAAACGTTTAATCGAATTGACCTTTTCATCAATTCTCCCAAAACCATACGAGGCATGGATGAAAGCCACGCCGGCCTTCTCGCTTTCGAGCATGTCCTTTCGGGTATCGCCGATGTAGATGCACTCCCCAAGGCCTTCTTTTTTGATCAGATACACTATGTTGTCGGCTTTCGAAAATTTGGTGTCGCCCCAACATAGATGGCCGGAGAAATACTTGTCAGTCCCGCAACTGGAAAGATAATTTTCGACGTAGCCTTTGTCGGAGTTGGATATCAGATACAGCGGGTATGACTTGCTGAGTTTCTCAAGCGTGTCTTTCTCATTGGGATATAGCGAACCCGGATTCTTGGCCAAGGAGACGATTTCATGATGGACGCAGAGACGGAATAGCCTCATCCCCTCTTCATGATCATAAGGAGGAAAAGCCAAAGGAGCCGTCTCATCGCCCGTGAGGCCCATATAAGAAAGGATCATCTCTTTCGAGAAAACGATTCCGGTCTTCTCCTCGACCATCACCTCATTCCAGGCGTCTTTGATCTGATCGATGGCGTCCCATAGGGTCCCATCTAAATCAAAAATCAGGCATTTGCTTTTGTCCATCTCGCTATATCCTTTCACTCAGTTCTCGTTTTTCGTTTCATCTTCGTCCTGTAACGATATCTCATTGTTGTTCATTTCGTCATCATTTTCCTCGATGCTGGCGAAATTGGATTTGTTTATCTTCTGGAACCTGTTCGTGATTTTGTCCACCGTCGTCCCTAATTCAATGGTGCTCTTGTTGGCGCTTTGGATGCAGCGCTGCAAAGCGTTCCAACGGGCCGAGAAGCGGTCGAACTCTTTGGAAAGCCCATTGAGGGCATCCCCGATCATCTTGAGGTTCTTGCTTCTTTCGTTCTCGATAGCGGCGTTATGGAAGATGACGATGATGGCCTGCAGCGTCGACGGGCATGACATGATGACGCCGAGGCTTCTCGCCTCAGAGACGAGGTCCGGAAATTCGTTTTGGATGTAGGCGAAAATGCCGTCATTAGGGATGAACATCACCGCGTAATGAAGCGTTATCCCCTCGATAATGTATTTGTCGGCAATATCCTTATATTTGACTTTGACGGCGTTTTTGAAGGAATTCCGCAGTGATAATTTATCTTCTTGGCTTATCTCGCCGTCCATGAACAAGCGGGAATAGTCGCTGAAGGGGAACTTGCTGTCGATGCATAGCTTTATGTCCTCGCCGTTGACTGAGAAAACCAAATCGGCGTCGGGGCGTGTCTTCTCGCTTCCCTTTGTATAGCCTAAATCATCCTGGATGTTATAGTACTTGCCTTTGCCATTGGGGAACGTTTGCTCAAGCAGCATCTCAAGCTGCAATTCGCCATAGGCCCCGCGGGTCTGGGAGCCTGAAAGGATGTTGTTGAGCGAGACGACGTCCTTTTGGATTTCCTCAAGGTGCTTCTGGGCGTTTCCGATGGCCCCCAACTGCTCCTTCAACTCGCCCATGGTGTCGCTGTTCTTGCCAAAGCCATCCTGAATGGATTTGTTGACGCGGTCATTGATCTCTTTGAAGTTGTCGTCGACTTTCTTGTTCATCGCCTGGATGTTGTCGGTAAGGTTCTTGCTCATGAGGCTTTGAAAGTCGAGCATGGCCTTGCCAGAGGCGGCGTTTTGGTTCTTGAAGGACTCTTGGAGAGAGCTCATCTGCTTGTTGGACTCGTTGGACATAAGCAAAGGCAACGAGGCCTTGAGCTCATAGAGATTGCCGCTCAATGTCTGGAGGCTATTGTGGAGAGATTGTAAATCAGCGCTCATGCGTGTGATGTCATCAAGGATTTTTGGGTCGGAGTTTTCCACATTCCTCTCTTTTTGCTTATTGGCTACAAAGTAAATAAAAAACGCTAAAAGCATGACTGCCACTACGATTATTGATACTAAGATTGCTATTTCCATACTGGGTATTTCTCGCTTATGTAAAAGTTTAGCACAGAAGGCGTGATGAAGACTAAGGAGTGAAAAATCAAGACTATTTTTAGATGAGGCCCAACTCCTAAAATTATCTGCTAAAGGGAGGAGAAAGATGGACAAAGTCGTCGCGGTCATTGACCTCAAAAGCTTTTACGCCTCTTGCGAGTGCGCCTGCCGCCACCTCGACATCTTTTCGACGCCTTTGGTCTGCTGCGACCCCTACCGTTCCTCCTCAAGCGTCGTGATGTCAGCCACCCCGTTCCTCAAGAAGAAATATGGAATACCGAACGTCTGCCGCCGAAGGGATCTGCCTAACGTCAGAGGGATGATTTTCGCCGTCCCCAGGATGTCTTATTACCTGGAGATGTCTTCCAAGGTCGTCTCCATCTTTTTGGACTTCGTCGCGGAGGAAGACCTCCACGTATATTCTGTCGACGAGAGCTTTCTTAATCTGGGACCCTACCTAAAGTTATACGGCTGCTCGCCTGAAGAAATCGTGAGACGAATCCAAAAAAGAATCAAAGACGAGCTCGGCCTTGTGGCGACTGCCGGCATCGGGCCCAATATGTTCCTAGCCAAGATCGCCCTTGATAACGAAGGCAAGAAGAAAGAGCCATACATCGCCCACTGGGACTATTCGGACGTCCCGACGAAACTATGGGCCATCTCGCCGATCACCAAGATCTGGTCGATAGCGGAGGGCACCAGCAATCACCTTGCCAGAATCGGCATCAGAAGCCTCAAGGAATTGGCCTTTGCCGACGAAGAGCTTCTGAAGAAGGAGTTCGGGATCATGGGTGTCCAGTTGAAGAACCTCGCGAACGGCATTGACGAGAGCGAGATATCCGACAAATACGTCCCCAAGAACACCTCGCTTTCCCTAGGCCAGACATTGCGGAGGGAATATAGCCAAGAGGAGAGCTTGTTGATCTTGCTGGAGATGAATGACGACCTGGCGATGAGACTACGCGAAGAAGGCTCTTTGGCCAGCAAGGTAAGCGTCGCCTTCGGAGGGAGAAACGGCTCCTATGGCAAGAGCATGAGCCTTCCGATGGCAACCGATGACACCGTTTCCTTATATCTATATATAAAGGAGTGTTTCCTCTTTCTGCCCAACATCCCCCTAAGAGGCATCAGCATCAGTTACTCGAATCTCAGCAAGGGCAAGGAGGAGCAGCTCCCCCTATTCATAGATGAGAAGGAACTAGACGAACGAAAAAGTCTTGATCTGACCATCGATGACATAAAAAGAGCCTATGGCAAGAACAGCGTGCTCCGCTGCTCAAGCCTTCTCTCTTCTTCGACCGCCAAGAGCAGGCACACCCAGATAGGAGGGCACAGAGAATGAACGAACGCGGCATGAAGAAATGGCTGCCTTACAAATCGCTCGATAGGCAAAGCGACTTCCTTTCGAAGATGGCCCATAGAAAAAGCGAGGTCATGAAGCCCCTGCTTTCAAACGAAGAAGCCGAGCGAATCAACGAGATGTTGTGTTCTTATGATGGAGAGACGGTTTTGGTCTCTTATTATGAAGAAGGCCATATATTCGACACCTTCGGAGTTATTGATGAAATCGACACTATTTACAAATATATAAAAATCAACGATATTATCGTACATTTTTCTAATCTTATCGGCCTTGAATAAAATAATTCAGCAAATTCTACCAACAAAAAATCAAAGCTTTTTCTTAATTGATTGAGTCGCAAGACTTAAGGGTGTCTATCCGAGCCCCTATATGGTAGACGCCCTTTTTTGTTACAATAGTGTATAGGCTCGGAGAAAGAAGGATCGCCATGGACGAAAAGAGGCTCGAAAAAGCCATGGTAGCGCTCCAAAACGGAGATGGAAACGCCCTCGCGGACATTTATGAATTGACAAGCCGCGGGGTTTTCACTTTCGTGTTGCCGATTCTTCATGACTATCAATTAGCCGAAGACGTCATGCAGGACACTTACGTCTCCTGCTACGACAACATCAAGGGCTACAAGGTGGGAACGAACCCCCGCAACTGGCTTTTGACCATCGCCAAGAACGCGGCCCTCAGCAAGCTGAAGAAGCGAAATCGTGAGATGTCTTATGATTTCTCAACAGACAACCACCCCGACGGAGTTTATTACTTAGGGGACATCGATTCGCCAACCATCGCCCTCGCCAACAAAGTGTTGGCCGAAGACGAGTTCAACATCGTGATGATGTACGCGGTTGGAGAATACAAGCACCGGGAAATCGCCGAGATCCTCCATTTGCCCCTTGGGACGGTGACTTGGAAATACGCGAACGCCTTAAAGAAACTGAAGAAAGCCTTGGAAGAAAACAAAACAGAATATGAAAGAGTCAGACAACTTGAAGAAATCTAAATCAAGTTCTCAGCCCCTTCCCGAAGTAAGCGAAAAGGAAGAGAAAGAGATGCTCGCCTCCATCCGTTTGGAAGCCTGCTCTTTCGTTCCGGACAAACTCCTCGACATCATGAAACGATGCGGGCTATATGAGGAAGTGAATGAGGAGGATGAGAAAGAAGTCCTTCTCTCCCTCAACAAAGAATCAGAGTCTTTCTTGCCGAATTCGTTAGGAAGCATCAAGAAAGCCACCGGAACCTATAACCCATATTTGGGACAAGATGAGTTAGCCATCAACGAAAAGGTCAAAAACGAAGGGCAGGAAATCGTTCCTGACGTCAGCAAGAAAGTCTATGCGGAGACCGGGACCAGAAAGCGTTTCTCCTTCAAGAAACATTGGGTCAGCCTCACATCGGCCCTTTTGGTCATGAGCGCTTCCATCGCCGTGGTGGTCGTCGCTTCGACCCAAGGCCTGTTTGACAACAGCGTCTCCGGCAGTTTCATCTCCATGACCATCACCCCGGCGAGCTACGCCTATAACAAAAACAAATCCGGCAGCGTCCAATCCGCTTATGGCAGCGCCAGCGTCTCCGGCGGCGAGATCAACAACAACATGCCAAGCTGGAGCTTCATCGCCGATTCTTCGAACATCGTCCAGCCAAGCAAAATCTTCACCGACAACTATTCGGCCAAATTGGTCGATTTCTCGATCTCTGAGGCCACCACTTCTTTTGAGGTGGCCAAATCAATCGTCCCGTCTTCATTCAAGAAGGGCTATCTTGAGACCAAGAGCAAACAAATCAAAAACGTCATCACCATCACCGTCTTTTCCTCGGACTCCAGCTATTACGATAAGTATTATGAGTCTTACCAAACAAGCCTTTCCGAGGCTTTGACCTCCAACAAGATCTATAGCGACATCGAGTTCAACTGCGTCGACCTCTCAAAGATGGCCGACAAACTGAATGACAATTCGGCCCCGCAGCTTTTGCGAATCTACAAAGGGCTCAACGTCGATGGGAGGCAGTTCACCATCAGCGAACTCGAAAAGATACCGACCAAGATCCTCGATAAAATCGAAACTGTCCTCTCCTCTCTTTCGACCGCAAAGCTCAGCATGCGCTCAATCGACTCGATAAGGGAAGGCTTGAGCATGAGCCTAGGCTACTACAACAACTACTTCACCTTGTCATCGCTCAGCGAGGACGAGGCTGACACCCTTAAAGAGGATTTGATCGCCCACGCCGGCGGCTTGCCATGGGGCAAAGGTGGCATCTCCGATAACCGCGACGCGATAAAAGATGGCTTGGAAAACAAAGCCTATTATTTCCTCAGCGACCGCATCGGCGGCAGCGATGGCGGCAAAGAATGGAAGGAATACGTCAAACTCAGGGAATACTATATGAGCGAGACGACCAGAAGCCTTAATTCTTATCTCGACGTCCTTGATGACATGAATGAGTTGTTGGACAAGTCCAGCAAAGGAACCGGATATCTCCCTGACGGAATCGGCGGAGAGATGCCTGACCCTGGGAACCATGACCATGGCGATGGGCCGGATAGCCCGAGCTGGGGCGATGGCGGAATCGGCAGCTGGGACGATGAGGAGCCGCCAGAGGCAGAGGAATCTGATTCAGAAGAATCCGAGTCCGACTGATAAACGAAAAGCCGAGGCCTATTGGCCCCGGCTATTTCTTTCCTTTGAAGAGCGTCTCGTAATTGTCGATTTTGTAGTTAAGCCTGGCAAGGCTCTTGTCGATGGCTTCTTTTTTCTTCAGAAGCTCATCTCGCTGCTCGACGAGGATGGCCTTTCTTTGCTCCCAGCTTTTCTCGCCATCCTCTAGGAGGGTGAGATATTCGTTGAGGGCTTCGATGGAGATCCCGGCATCTCTCATGCACTTGATGAACTCAAGGCGTGAGATGTCGTTTTCGTCATAGTAACGGATCCCGCTTTCCCTTCGGTGACTTTTGGCCATGCCGATCTTCTCGTAGTAACGGAGGGTGTCAGGCGTGATCGAAAGCTTCTCGCTGACTTCGGAAATGCTCAGGGCTGTTTTCATGCCTATATGTTATCTCTTGGAGTCAACTCCAAGTCAACAAGGGCTTTTCTAAAAGGCCCAAGTCCCGTTTTTGAAGAGGACTATCTCTTTGCCTTTGTCGTCAGTTCCGATGATGGAAAGATCGTTGGTCCCAATCATGAAATCGACATGAGAAAGGGACTTGTTGATGCCAAATGAGCGGAGTTCTTCATCGGAATACTGCTCAAAATGCGGAAATAACTCCGTAAAACCCCTGCCCAAGGCTAAATGGCAGCAGGCATTCTCATCATAAAGGGTGTTGTAGAAGAGAAGGCCGGTTTGGTTGATCGGCGAATCAAAAGGAACGAGCGCGCATTCGCCTAAATAAGAGGCCCCTTCGTCTAAGGAGATGATGCTTTCCAAGGCTTCTTGGCCTTTCTCGGCGTGGACTTCAACCGCCTTTCCTTCGTGGAAACGAACGTAGAAGTTCTCAATTAGCTGCCCGTTGTAGGCCAAAGGCTTCGAGGCGTAGACAATACCCTCGGCCTGCCCCTTCATCGGGGAGGTGAAGCATTCCTCGCTTGGGATGTTCGGCTCAAAATAAGTCCCGTCGATGGTCTTTTCGCCGCCGCCGAGGAAGATGACGCCTGGGATGAGGCCGACCTTGAGGTCAGTCCCGTTCTTGGCGGCGTAGTGCAAGCTTCTGAGGTTCAATGAATTGAGATAGTCGCATTTCTCCTTGAGGATCTCATCGTGCTTTTTCCAGTTTTCGATGCCATTGCCGTCAAGCGCTCTCGAGGTCAATAAGATGGCGTTCCAGAGGCTCTCCATGGCTTTGGACCTGCTGAGGTTCGGGAAAACTTTCTTGGCCCACTCCTCACCCGGGCATCCGGCGATGCACCACTGGTACTTGTTGTCTCTTGCCTCGATGAGAGAAGCCGCTTGGGCGTGCCTCATGGCTTTGATCTCAGCCACTTTCTTGGCGTCGATGCCCTTGAGTCCGTCCGGGTCGTCGCTATCGAGCCAGATCAAGACCGGCAAGGCGTCGGTCGAGAATTGTTGGAAAGCCATTTCCATCGGGCTCAAAGTCCCGATGTTTTTGCTCTTTCCGTATTTATAGTCAACCTGGGACAAAGCGAAGCTCTCCCAGCTCATGATCACTCTTTTGGCGCCAGCCTTGTAGCACTCTTTGGCTACAATGGCGGCGAACTTCTCCTGTGAGACATTCGTCCTAATGATGACGTATTGGCCCTTCTTGACGGCGGCCCCGCTATAGACGATCAGTTTGGCATATTCCTTAAGCAACGATTTTTTCATAACCCAGCCTCTTTTCGGCTAATAATAGCCTGAAAGGCTCTCTTTTTACACAAAAGGTTAATTGTCTATGTGCCATCTTCTTCTTTTTGAGTAGAATTAAGGAGAATTAGAGGTAAAACCCATGGACGAAAACGAAACCAAAGTCGAAGCCGAGGAAGTCAAGAAGCCAAAGAAGCCGAGGAAAACCCCGGACCTCAACAAAGGCGGATTGATTTGGACGATCTGGAATTTCACGGAGGCCGCCTTGCTTGTGGTGGCTGGCGTCTTAGCCATCGTCTTCTCCGATAACGCCAGTCTTCAAAGCGCCATCCTTCCGGTCATCGGAAGCTTTCTTATCGTCGGTGGCCTTCTTAGGATCCTTATGAACTTCATGCCGATCATCGCCACCAGCCGCCTAGAGGCCGCCGCGAAGATCAAAGCCAAATCAGACTTGGCCTATGACATGGTCATCGGAGGATCGTTCGAGTTAGCCTTAGGCGTCACCCTTATCACGATCTACGTCAAGGACGCTTCCGCCTTCTCGACGTTCATCTCGCTCATTTCCAACTTCCTTGGAATCATCTTGATCGTCGCCGGCGCTTCGTTCTTGATCTTCGCCATCGGATTCATCATCGCCAAGCTCTACAAGATTTACATGCCGATACTTGAGATAATCCTCGCCGCCGCCCTCATTGCCTTAGGCGTCGTCGTCATCATCTACATGAATGGCGGCAACAACGTCGAACTCTTCAACAAGATCGTTCTCATCATTGCTGGCATCGTCTTGATACTGATTGGCTTAGCCAAACTTGTCGAAACCATCAAAACCGTCAACAAGGTCAGAAAAGCCAAGAAGTTCGTCAAAGAGGCCGCGGCCGTCCATGACATCGTCCACGATGCCGTGACCCCCACCATTGACGTCACCACCGAAGAAGGCAAGGATGTCACTCCTGATGAGACGCCGGTAGACGAGCCAAAAGAAGACAAATAGTCCTATTTGAAACCAAGAGCCATCGCAATAAACGATGGCTCTTTTTCAATAGATAAATACATATCAGTATTAGCCGTCAACCGACAAAACGCGTTTTCAGTGTTCATCGAATGTTTAGCGATTTAAATTATCGTCAATCGGTAATTAGGTATCGACACACTTGAAAAACGTTCGGTTTTTTCGGATAATCGAGCCAGCGCCAAAACAATTTAGGAGAAACAAATGTCCGAACGCAACGCCGAAGTTTTTGAACCGCGCCCGAAAGTAGAAATGGGCGTGAAGTGGCTGATGTTCACGGCGTCGATCCTCTTCTTAGGATTGATGTCCGCCTTCTATCCCATCGCCGGGAACATCCCCATCATCATCATTCCGTCCGTCTTGGTCTTGATCTTCGCCCGCCCCGTCTTCTTTGAAAGGCTGAAGCTGACCACCCTCGTCACGATGAGAGTCATCGCGGTCATCGCCGCCCTTCGCATCCTCAATCCGCAGATCTACGTCGACTTCATCTTGCTCGCTCTCATCATTAACATCTTGGAAGCGACATTCACTGACCTCTTGAGGCATAAGAAGTACCTCAATGCCATCTCAGGGTTCGCGCTTGCGATCGGTGTCATCGTCTTAAGAGGCACCTGGAGCGTCTATGACCCAAGCAATCTCGTCGGAGGGTTGAACTATTACTTAGTCACCGGACCGACCCTTGCCGTCACCCTCTGCTACGTCTTCGCCTATACCTTATGGAACTGGATCTTCGTCACTGACGAATTCTCATCCTCGGTCTCCTTGATGCACGTCGGCTTCTTGCTCGCTCCGATCATCGGATGCGTCGCGACCCTCGGCCTCAAAGATTCCTCGGGCGTCGTCATCGGGGGATTCGGCCTCTGGCTCTTGTTGAGAGCCAACACCCTTTCCATCGGCGGCTGGATGCAGATTTCCTGCAAACGCTGGTTCGAGGATAACTTCTACTTCCCGGCTTTCGAGAAGTTCGTCAACTACACTCACAAGAGATACCTTCAGATCATCTTCATGGTCATCAACCTCGCCCTCATCGGGACCGCTATCGGCCTCAGCGTGGCGAATGGAGGCATCCACTACGACTTCGTTCCAGTCGAGAACTGGTTCCAAGGATTCTAAGCGTTAGAAAAACTCGTCAGGAGGCGCACTGACGAGTTTTCTTTTTAGCAATATTTGTCGGCGCCCGTAAGTTCAAGGAAGCGCGGCAAGGAGAGGCACCAGTCACAGAAGACGTGCCATTCCTTCAGTTTGTGGTTCCGCCTTTGGATGTACATGGTCTTGAGCTGCTGATAGTTCGTCGTCATGGTCGCAGCGAGGCAGAAGCCTTCCGGAAGCGAGGCGACCAAGATTCTCCACTTCCCCTTCTTCTCTTCCTTATGTTCGTCATCATCGGGGATGGCGTTATATTCAGCGACGAGCTCATTCATCCTTTTAAGAATCACGGGATCTGTCTCATCGACGCATTGTTTGGAGACGTCGAACTTCAAAAGGCAGTGCATGGTACTTTCGGAAGATATGAAGTCGAACCAGTGGTAACGCTGGGCCTCTTTCCACCAATATAGAGGGGCCACGACGTCTAACTGGACCGTGATGCCCTTAAGGAAGTTATCATGCCCTTCCCCATTGTGGCAGGAGCCGAGCTTCGAAGCCCTGAGATAGTCTTTGTCCAAAGGCTCCGAGGTGTCGATGACGGTCCTCATCGGATTGCCAGAGGCCTTGACGGCTCTCTCTAGGCCATAGACGTAGGAATTAGAAACCGAGAAATTCATTTGCATGCCTCCAATAAATTCTTTAACAAAGCCAAACGCGTCAATAAGCCGACTCCGCCAGGAACCGGGGTCTGAAGGGCCACTTTGAGGTTGGGTTTGGCGTCTCCATGGAGATGCCCGTCCTCGCCCCTGTTGATGCCGACGTCGACGATATAGGCGCTCTCTTTCAATTCATAACTCTCATCGAGATAGCCAAGATGCCCAATGGCGACGACTATGAGGTCGGCGTGTCTCAGGTAGAATCTCTTATCCTCATCGCTGGTTTTGCTATGGAGGACGGTGACGTTGCAGTCTAAGGCCAACAGCATTTTGGCCATGGGCTTTCCGACGATGTTACTTCTTCCTAAGACCACCGCGTTCTTGCCACGGAAGACAAAGCCCTCATAACTTAGATAATCGATGATCCCTTTGGGAGTGCAGCAGGCGAAATGGGTCAAAGGCGAGAACCCATCGATGTCCTTATCAGGCGCGATCGCCAGCTGAATCCTTTTTTCGGATATGCTCTTCGGTATCGGAAGCTGGACCAAGATGCCATCGACCGTCTCGTCTTTGTTCAGTTTGTCGATGATGCCTAGAAGGGTCTCTTCGCTCGTTGATTCATCTAAATGGATGTTGTTGGCGATGATGCCGACTTCGGCGCTGTCTTTCATTTTCCCACGGACATATGACTCACTGGCGGCGTTCTCGCCGACCGTGATGATGGCCATGCAGGGTTTTTTCTTCAATGAGGAAATCTGCTCCTTAAGAGCCTCTTTCTCATTTTTCACATATTCTCTTATTTCCATAAAACTTACCAAAGTAAGATAGCATTCTCAGAGTCTTCTTTCACTTAGAAAAACCAGAATAGTTTGGACTCCGTCTAAAAAGGATGCGAAAAGCGTTTGATGACGGATGGCTGAGGAATCGATTTTGGCAAAATAAAACCGCCTCCGGATGTTTCTGGAAGCGGTTGGTTTCTCTTTTTAGAAGAACAAGAAGTGGGCTAAGGCCAAGGCACTCGAGGAATCGGAGCTCGCCGGGATGCTGTTGATGACCATGATGAGCAAGGCTAAGAAGAGGAAGACGATGCCGAAGCCGAATGTCAGCCAGCTGACGACTTTCTCGGAGCCACGTTCCTTGGTTTTGGCAAAGACGTTCAAGCCGCCGCCGGTGATGGCACCGGAAGCGCCCTCGGATTTGCCACCTTGAAGCAACGACAAAATTATCACGATCAAAGCGATGATGATGAAGATAATGTCATACCATTTCATAGAAAGCTCCAAGGCGCTAAAAATGCGCTTATTAACTTTAGTCTACTTGCCCTAATTTGGCAATCATAGATTTAGAGGGCGGAAACTCGCTTTCTTCCTTAGGAAGAAGTTCATCAGGCGACCTATTTCGGCAAAAGCGTCTTGAGGGTAGCGATACGCTTACCCTTATAAGAGACGTGCTCGTGGTTGCGGTCTAGAAGGACTCCATCAACCCCGGCGTTCTTCGCGGTCTCGGGATCCTGAAGCGAATCACCGATGTAGACGACTTTCTTCGGGCTCACGGTCGGGATGGAACGAAGGGCAAAGAGAATGGGATCGGCGAAGGGTTTTGGTCGGCGTCCGGGGGCGCTTCCGACGGCGAAGGAGAAGTAGTCTTTGATCCCGAACTGGTTCAGGACCAGGGAGATGTGCTTTTCGGTGTTGCCGGAAACAATGCCGATGGTTTTCTTTTTCTTGGCCAAGGCCTTGAGGGTGTTAAGGACATCTGGGAACATCTTGATCATCTTGATGTACTCGGGGTAGTCAAGAGCCTCGGATGTCTTCTCAAAAAAGATGTTTCGGGAGGCTGGGTCGTCGATATGCAAAAGATCGGCCGTCTCCGAAAGGGACATGTGCATGTATTTGGCGGCGTCTTCCTTCGTGCAATCGTAGCCGACTGAACGGAGGGCAGTCTTATAAACGCCCACCAAAGAGTCGAGGGTGTCAAACAAGGTGCCGTCGAAATCGAATAGGTAAACATCATATGACTTCATTTGCTCATACCTGCCTTAAGCTCCAAAACGATGTCGCGGATCTCCGCGGCTCTCTCGAAATCGTAAGCCTTCGCGGCCTCACGCATTTCCTTCTCGAGCGCTTTGACTTTGTTCTCGAGTTCCTTGCGTGACGACTTCTCGTTTATAGTTGCCAAGTCCAGAGATTTTGCCTCGCTGTTGGAAAGAGGCGGACGAATCTCTTTGGAAATGGTCGTTGGGATAATACCATATTTTTCATTATATGCCATTTGAATCGATCTTCTTCGGTTCGTCTCATCGATGCATTCTTTCATCGATTGGGTCATGCTATCCGCGTACATAATGACCTTGCCATGGGAGTTTCTGGCCGCACGACCCGTGATTTGGATGAGGGATGTCGTGCTCCGCAAAAATCCTTCCTTGTCGGCGTCGAGAATACAGATCAAAGACACCTCTGGGATGTCTAGGCCTTCCCTGAGGAGGTTGATGCCGACCAAGACGTCGTATTTCCCTTTGCGGAGCTGGTAGATGATCTCCGTTCTTTCAAGGGTCTTGGTCTCGTTATGAAGATAAGTGACCTTGATGCCCTCGTTTTTGAGATAGTTTGTAAGGTCCTCCGCCATCTTTATGGTGAGGGTAACGATCATGACCCTTTCCTTAAGGGCGATGCGTTTCTTTATCTCATCGAGGATGTCATCGATTTGGCCAAGGGGCTTTCTGATCTCGATCTCCGGATCAAGCAAACCCGTCGGACGGATGATCTGCTCCGCCACTTCATGGCCGCATCTATTGAGCTCGTATTCGCCTGGGGTGGCTGAGGTGCAGACGACGCTTGAAGGCATCAATGACTCAAATTCCGTGAAGTTCAACGGGCGATTATCTAGTGCGGATGGGAGACGGAAGCCATAGTCCACCAAAGTCATCTTCCTTGAGCGGTCGCCATTGTACATCCCGCGTAACTGAGGGAAGGTGACGTGTGACTCGTCGATCAAAAGAAGGAAGTCCTTGGGGAAATAGTCCATGAGGGTCCATGGCCTTTGACCGGGTTTTCTTTTGTCGATGTGGCGTGAATAGTTCTCGATGCCGGGGCAGCGTCCAAACTCTTGGAGGCTCTCCATGTCCTGCCTTGTCCTCATCTCAAGGCGTTCGGCCTCGAGGAGTTTTCCTTCTTTTTTGAAATAGGCCAGTCTCCCCTCAAGTTCCTCGGCGATGCTGGCACAGGCTTCTTTGATTCTCTTGGTGGTTGAGGCGTGATCGTAAGCCGGATAGATATGATAGGTCGAAAACGACTTCCTGATCTCGCCGGTCAGTTTGTTGACCTCGGAGATTTTTTCCACTTCGTCGCCGAAGCAGTCGATCCTCACGTAATAGTCATTGGATATCATCGGGGCAATGTCGATGATGTCGCCATGGACGCGGAAGTTGCCAGGGTTCAAATCCAAGTTGTTTCTGGTGTACTGGGATTCAATAAGCCTTGAGAAGAGTTTCTTCCGGTCGATGATCTCGCCTTGGCGGATTTCGAAAAGAAGGCCGCTGTACTCCTCGGGGTCGCTTAAGCCATAGATGGCCGCGACGGAAGCCACCACGATCGTGTCCCTTCTTTCGAGGATCGAGTTGACCGCGCTGGTGCGTAACATCTCAATCTCATCATTCATGACCGCGTTCTTTTCGATGTAGGTGTCGGTCTTGGGGACATAGGCCTCAGGTTGGTAGAAGTCGAAGTTGGAGACGAAATACTCAACCCTGTTGGAAGGGAAAAGCTCCTTGAACTCACCATATAGCTGAGAGGCCAAGGTCTTGTTGTGGACGAGGACGAGAGTGGGCCTGTTCAAGGCCTGGACGATGTTGGCGTCCGTGAAGGTTTTGCCCGTTCCGGTCGCGCCTAAAATGACCTGGACCTGTTTCCCTTCTTCCACGCCTTTTAAAATCTTGGCGATGGCCTCGGGCTGGTCTCCGGTTGGCTTATAAGGAGATTCAAGTTTAAAGGGGTGCGATGCGTCACTCACTCTTATCAGTCTCCTTCTTTTTCTTTGCTTTTGCTGGAGTTTTGACACTATTATCCCCGTCAGAAGCCTCTTTGTTCAAATTCTCGCGTTTCAGATTCTCGTATTGGTCCTTGTCATCAAGACGGTGAAGAACCCCGCGTTTTTTGTTGAGATGCGGAATCCTAAACGGCTCGAATCCTTCGCCGTTGATGGTCTTGGCCTGGGTGAAACTCACGAAGGCTTTGGGGTCGATCAAGGCAATCTTGTTTCTAAGTTCCGTCGTCTCGACCTTATAGATGACGACCCTGATCATCTTGCGTTTCTCGCCCGTGTAACCGCCGGTCGTGTCGAGCACGGTCGTTCCATGGTCAAGCTCTTTGTGGATATATTCCTGAATCTCCTCGAACTTGTCGGAGATGATGTCGACGATGATGAAGGTGTCGGCGTTCACATATATATATTGGACCGCGACCGCGCACGCGAGGGCCGCCAAGATGCCGATGAGGCCCAAGGTGATGTTCTTCATGCAGATCATGCCGATCACGATGAGAGACGAGTCGATGATGAAGCCCGAGACATCCTGTTTCATGTCGCTGTATTTGGCGATGATGAAACTCACGATGTCGAAACCGCCGGTCGAGCCATTTCCTAGATAGGCGATGGCAACGCCTGCCCCTACCAAGAACCCTCCGAACAAGCCGGCGAGGATGAGGTTCGCGGTCGGAATGGCCCCGTTCACTTCCTCAAAGAGGACATCGATGCCCAAGACGCTGGCAATGTTAAAACGGTGAAGGAGAGAATAAAAAATAGGATAGGACAAAGAAGCGACCAGCGTGTTGATGGAGAATTTCTTCCCCAAAAGGAACAAGCCGACCAACCACAAAATGATCTGAACGCCCGCGACCACGATGTCGGTGCAGTTGAAGTTAGTGGCTGCCTCGACGTAATAGTTAACGATGATGCCGACTGAGACAACTCCGCCCGAGACGATGTTGGCAGGCGTCAAAAAAGCCGCGTCGGCAAAAGCCACGATAAAACAACCGATCAACACATAAAGGACGTTCCTTATCGTTGAATATAGTTGGCTTTTATTGATCTTTCTTCTTAACTGATTGACCATTTTTGGCCTCCATCTCGAGATAAGCGTAGATGAAGGGGTCAATGTCGCCGTCCATGACTCCGTTTACGTCCGCGGTCTCATATCCGGTCCTGTTGTCCTTGACCATGGTGTATGGGCAGAAGACATAGCTTCTGATCTGACTGCCCCACTCGATGTTCTTTTGCTCTCCGACGATGGACTTCATCTTCTGGTCCCTCTCTTCAAGCTTCTTCTGCATGAGTTTGTCAGCCAGCATCTCCATACATGTGGCTTTGTTCATCAATTGGCTTCTCTCGATTTCGCACTGGACGACGATGCCGCTCGGGATGTGCGTTATCCTTACGGCTGATGAAACTTTGTTGACGTTCTGGCCACCGGCGCCGCCACTTCTGAAAGTGTCGACTCTAAGGTCTTTTGGATCGATGACGACGTCAGAGACGCTCCCGAATTCAGGAACGACGTTGACGCTCGCGAAACTCGTATGGCGTCTGGCATTCGCGTCGAATGGCGAGATTCTCACCAAACGATGGACGCCTTTTTCGCCTTTGAGCAAGCCATAGACATTATGGCCGCAGATTTTGATGACTGCGCTCTTGAGTCCCGCTTCCTCGCCGTTTTCATAGGAGAGGACCTGAAACTTGAAGGAGTTCTTTTCGGCCCAACGGCCGTACATCCTGAAGAGCATGTCGGCCCAATCCTGAGCCTCGGTACCTCCAGCCCCTGGGTGAACTTCAAGGGTGGCATTCAAGCCATCGTATTCCCCGGAGAAAAGCAAAATCGCCCGGAAGGAATTGATGTCTTTGTCGAGTTCTTCCTCAGTGGACGTGATGAGTTCCTTCATCTCGGAGTCATCGTCGTCAGAGGCCTCAAGCAAATCCTCAAGATCCTTGTATTCCTTGCTTATTCTGGTATAGGTGTCGACTTTTTTCTTCGCGTCGTTATAGTTTGAGACAACCTGCAAAGCCGCTCTTTGGTCATTCCAAAAACCGTCTTTGTTCTGCTCTTCCTCTAACGACTTGATTGTTTCGTTTAGTTTGGTGAGGTCAAAGAGAATCACCGAGCTGCGAAACAAGTTCGCCCAAGTCTTGGGCTTTTTGTTTTAACTCGACTAGCTCTTTCATATTCCTTTGTTACTCACCTTTCTTGTCGGCTGGTTTTTGATTCGTCGGAGGGACAGTCGCGGAAGGGACCTCTGGTTTAGAGGTTTCCTTGCTCGAGAGAGAATTGGCTCCCGCCGTTACCTGTTTCTTTATTTCTTCGCCTTTTTGGTCGCTGACGATATGAAGGCTCTCTTGTGGCTCCGGCTCTTTTGGAACCAAGCGGACGTTCACAAGGTTGTAGGCGGTATCGACCGCGGCCTTCTCGTTCATCTCTTTGAAGAGGTCATAGCCTTCGTTGACATAATCCTGAAGAGGATTGGTCTGGGCGTAGCTTCTTAAAGAGATGCCCTCACGGAGGTGGGACATGGTGTCGATGTGGACCTGCCAGTTCCTATCGATGACACGCAATGAAATCTGGCGTTCGATCTTGTCGGCGTCGGCAGACGGCCAAGTCTTACGTTTCTCTAAGTATCTGGTGTAAAGGACCTCGCCCAAATCGTCGCCGGCTTCTTCGAACGGGGCGCCGTCATAAGCTTGGTAGTTGAGGCTTCCTTCTGGCATGAAACGCGGCTCGACCAAACGTTTGAGCGATTCGCCAAGGATGAGGCCATCGCTGGAGTTCGGGTCCACCGCTTTCTTGGCCAAGAAGGCGCCGGAAGTCTTGAAGAAATCATGGATGAGGTTAACGATGTCCTCCGCCATCAAGATGGCATCACGCTTCTTGTAGATGATGTCTCTCTGTTTAGCCAAAACATCGTCGTAATCCTTGAGGTTTTTACGGATATCGAAGTTCTTTCCTTCGATTTGCTTTTGGGCATTGGTGACGGCGTTTGTGAGCATCTTGTTCTCGTAGCTCTCCTCTTGAAGGTTCTCGGTGAAGAGCTTTCTGAGGTTCTCCGGAGCGAATCTTCTCATGAGTTCGTCGTCGAAAGAAACGAAGAAACGGGAATAGCCAGGATCGCCCTGACGTCCGGAACGTCCGCGTAACTGGTTATCAATACGTCTGGATTCATGACGTTCGGTGCCGAAGACGCAAAGTCCTCCGAGCTCCCTGACGCCCTCGCCTAATTTAATATCAGTGCCACGGCCGGCCATGTTGGTGGCCAAAGTGACCGCGCCTTTTTCGCCGGCGTGAGAAATGATCTCAGCCTCGCGTAACTGGTTTTTGGCGTTTAAGACTTCGTGTTGGACATTGGCTGCGGTGAGGAGAGCGGAAATCTCTTCGTTGCTCTCAACCGAGACGGTGCCGATAAGGACAGGCTGGCCTTTTTGATATCTTTCTTTGACGGCGCCGACCAAGGCCTTCAGTTTGGCTTCGTGGGTGGCGAAGATAAGGTCAGTATCGTCGATTCTTTGAACCGGGCGGTTGGTTGGAATGCAGACGACCTTCATGTTGTAGATGGTCTGGAATTCCTCTTCCTCGGTCTTGGCGGTTCCGGTCATGCCGGAGAGCTTTTCATAAAGCCTGAAGAAATTCTGATAGGTAATGGTCGCAAGGACGACGGTCTCTTGTTTGATTTCCGTGCCTTCCTTGGCTTGGATGGCCTGCTGCAAGCCATCGTTGTATTCTCTGCCTGGCATCACACGGCCGGTGAACTGGTCGATGAGCTGGATCTGATGGTCTTTGTCGACCATGTATTCAACGTCTCTGGACATGATGTAGTTGGCTTTCAAGGCCTGGTGAATACGGTGGACGAGATCGTTGTTCTCCGGATCGTAGAGATTGCGGATTCCGAACATTCTTTCGGCTTTGTCGTTTCCTTCATCGGTCAAAGAAGCGGCCTTGTCTTTCACGTCGATCGTGAAATCAACGTCTTTTCTGAGGGCTTTGACGAATCTGTCGGCGACCTGATATTGGCTGGCGGCGGCCCTGTTGCCACCGGAAATGATAAGCGGGGTCCTCGACTCATCGATCAAGATTGAGTCGGCCTCATCGACGACGGTGAAATGAAGCCCTCTGAGAACACGGCCCTCCAAAGACGGGGACATGTTGTCACGGAGATAATCAAATCCAAGCTCCGAGTTCGTGGTGTAAGTGATATCGCAAAGATAGGCTTCCTTCTTTTCGGCAGTCGTCTTCTTGGCGAGGTTGACGCCGACGCTCAAACCAAGGAAGCGATAGATCTGTCCCATCCAGTTGGCGTCACGTTCGGCTAGATATTCGTTGACGGTGACGACGTGGACGCCTTTGCCAGTGAGGGCGTTGAGATAAACGGCCATCGTGGCGGTTAAGGTTTTTCCTTCGCCCGTCTTCATTTCGGCGACGTCGCCATTATTCAAAACCAAGGCGCCGATGACTTGGACTTTGAAAGGCTTCTGTTTCAAAACCCTCCAAGCGGCCTCTCTCGCCACGGCGAAAGCTTCATATTTGATCGATTCCAAGGAAGCGCCGTTCTTAAGGAGCTCTTGGAAATAAGGCGTTTTGGCTTTGAGTTCATCGTCGCTCAATTTCCCTATTTGTTCGTCCAATGCCAAAACATGATCGGCTTCGTGAGCGTATCGGTTCAGTTCTCTTTCCTCAATGCGGAATAGTTTTTCAATGAAATTAGCCACGTTATACTCCCTAAAATTGTCTTAAAGATAATACCATTACCATTAATGGTAAGCAACGAAACTAGGCGTGAAGGCCCCGCTTTGTTTACAATTTGTCTCTAAAAGCCATCGGCATGACGAATTCTAATGCATGTTGGCAAGCCTCTTCGTATGTTTTTGAAAAGGACGAAAATAGAGCCAAAACTCATTTTTCTTGGCTCATGTTTTCTTCAGTTTCCGTATGTGGCATAGTCTTCCCCATCACGAGGATCCTCACGCTTTTCGGATGGTGGGTTTTAAGCAATTTGGCGCAACATAATGCCGTGGCGCCAGTCGTCCATAAATCATCGACCAACACTATGTTTTTTCCTTCGATGGAACCAGAGTAATCATAGATGATGTGCTTGGATATTTCCTCTCTTCCGCGCTTATTGTGGAGGGCTTGTTTGAAGTCGCTGGTTTTCTTTAAACAGTCTATGAACGGAAACGACAAAGAAGAGAACATCTCATGGACGTGGTTGAATCCTCTTTCTTCGTCTTTTTCATGATAGCTTGGGGCACACACCAAATGACATGAATGATAACGGGCCTTCAATAATGGAAGCTGATAGGCGAGAAAGACGTCTTTAAGCTCAATGTCAAAGCATCCTTTGAACTGAAATAGAAGCGACCTCACGGCTTCGTTATATTCATAGAGCGAGGTGAGTTCAAACCCTTCGATTTTTTGGACCATCATTTTCGGTTCCAAAGAGGCTAGGCACTTCTCGCAAAGAGGAATGTCGTTATGCAAAAACCTCGACAAAGAAACCGAACGGATTTCCTTGAAACACAACTTACAAAAAAGAGTTGCAGTAGACAATTTCCTCCACCGCTCCTTTCATGCTTTTCGATTCGCTTCTGGCTAAGAAAATGACTTCTCCGTCAGGGGCTTCCATCTTTCTTCCTGCTCTCCCGGAAATTTGAATAAGTGAGCTTTGGTCGTAGATTTTCTCTTCGTCTGCGGAAGTGACAATCACTTGAAGATCCTTCACCGTGACGCCTCTTTCCAAGACGGATGTCGTACATAGAAATGCGAATTTTCCTTTCTTGAAATCGCTGATGATTTTCTCTCTTCCGTTTCTTTTTGAATTGACGAATTCGCCGCCTTCAACGAACAAGGAAAGGACGGAGAATAATTCCTCGCTTTTGGCGATCGATGGCGTGAAGATGAAACAAGGAAGACGTTTCTTTTTATAGCCTTTTATCTTTTTTACGAGATAAGGAATGTGGAGAAGTTCTGGCTTGAGGACGATCTTTGGGACTGGGATTTCATGATGATGGAATCTGGTTCTTAGTTCTAGTACCTCATGGCCAGGCTTATGGTACTCATCGAGCACTTCTTTTGACGGGGTAGCGGAAAGAAGGACGGAGTTCCCTCTCAAAGATGCTTTATAGAGGCTTGCCAATGTGTCGTTGTCCTTAAAGGGAAAGGCATCGATCTCGTCCATTACCAAAAGGTCGAAATATTTGACGTAACGGTAGAGTTGATGGGTGGTCAAGATGATGATGTCACCCTCCAAAAGGTAAGAATGCTCGCCATAGACGGCGACCACTCTTTCGGTGGGGAAGGCTTCTTTTATTCGCCAGAAAAGCTCGATGACGACGTCTCGTCTTGGAAGAGCAAACCCGACTTGAAGCCCATGTCGTAAAGCGTAGGCGATGACGCCATAGCTGATCTCGGTCTTGCCTGAACCGCAGACGGCATAGACAAGAGAGTCGATCTTGTTGATGAAATTTTTGACAAGCCTCGTGGACAAAAGAGCCTGTTCTTCCGTGAGGGAGTAATGCAGGTTCGCCTCAACTTGGTGCGGCTTATGCTCCAAGCGCTTAGCCTTCCCTCCGTGAAAGCTTATGCACTTGCGGCAATACGGTTCTCCATTCCGGTAGCCCACGTAGCGAAGGTCGGAGTTCCCACATCTCGGGCAGACGAAGCTCTTCGTTTCCACATCTATCTATAGGAGGCGATTTCGTCTTTTGCCCAAATAAAAACCCTTTTAGGAAACGTATCTCCCAAAAGGGCCATGCTTAGCAGTTTTCGATGTCGCTGATCTCTTGGACGCGCTCGGCGTGCCTTCCGCCTTCGAACTCGGTGTTGAGGAAGAGGTCGACGCGAGGAAGGACTTCTTCCACGCTCATGAAACGTCCGGCAAAGGCAATCATGTTGGCGTTGTTATGCTGCCTGATGAGCCTTGAGACGTCATCGTTGTAGCCGATTCCACATCTGATGCCTTTGACTTTGTTCGCAGCGATGGAGATGCCTTCGGCTGAACCACAGCAGACGATGCCGTATTTGGCTTTGCCGCTTACCACATCCATGGCCGCGGCCTTTCCGTAGACAGGATAATCAACCCTATCAAGCGAGTGGGTTCCTTCATCAAGAACCTCATAGCCTTTCTTGATTAGATAGGCTTTGATGGCTTCCTTTAGCTCGAAGCCGGCGTGGTCTGATCCTAAGGCGATAACCATTATTGTTTCCTCCAATTATCCTCAAGGCTTTGGAAGGGAATCCCTCCCTGCCTGATTAATTTTATCTCATCTTCGTTTGTGATATCCACGATGGTGCTGGGAATGAACGATGTGCATTCGCCTTTGACGATCCCGCCGCACTCGCCGTCGAACACCTTTAACGTCTCTTCGTAATCGGTGGATGTCGGTTCTCCGGATTTGTTCGCGGAGGTGACGAGACATGGCTTTCCGACTTTGGCGATCAGCTCGCAGACATATTTCGATGCCGGGACCCTGATTCCGATGATGCCTGTGCCTAAAGTCACGTGTTCAGGAAGCTGTTTTTTGGCATGAACCAAAACGGTCAGTTCGCCAGGCAAGAAAGCATCCATGAGTCTCTTGGCTTTCGGCCCGACTTCGACGTAACGATAAGCCTCTTCGAGTGATGAGCACATCAAGGAGAACGGCTTGTTCGGAGGACGGCGTTTAAGAGTCACCAATCTTTCGAAGGCAATCTTGCTGTCATAGACGACCCCGACCCCATAAACGGTCTCTGTCGGAAAGGCCAAAACCTCTTCGTTTTGAAGGATTTTTGCGGCGATATCCACGTCATTCTCGTCTAGTTTCAACATATGTGTTACCTCTATTTGCAATAGACTAACAAGAAACGCGTCAATTTATTGAGGTCGTCGATGAAGCGATACTCATAGTCTTCCAGATACTTTTTCATCATCTCGATGAGCCAGTCCTGAAGGTCGGGAGATATCTCGAAGCACATCAATAACGACCCGCGTTTGACCTTCTTGTAGTCCTTGAATATCGACTCGTAGACGCTTTTGCCCTTCTCCATCCAGAGGGCGCTGGAAGGCTCAAAATCCCGGACTGATGATTGGGCGCTATCCTTATCTATTATATAAGGGGGATTGGAGACGATGATGTCCAGGTTCGTCTTCTTCTCTATATATGGATTAAGGGCATCGCCTAGGTATGTCTCGATCGAACTGCCTGATTCGGTTATGTTTCTTTTGGCCACCTCGAGAGCGGGTTCGGAGATGTCGGACGCCACGATGATCCAGTTTGGGAAAGCGTCTTTCAGAGCCAGGGCAATCGCCCCGCTTCCGGTTCCGATGTCCGCGCAGACAAGATAGTTTCTGGCATCATAGTAGTCGGAGATGTTCTCGGTGATGTTGGCCACCAGTTCTTCGGTCTCGCTTCTAGGTATCAAAACGTTATGGTCGACGTAGAGCCTTCTGCCTAAGAAGTTGGCTTCGTTGATGATGTATTCGACCGGTTCGTCGTTGTTGAGTCTTTGGACCTGTTCTAAGAAAAGAGGATAGTTCTTCATTTCCTCATCCTTCTTATAAAGGACCTCTATCGGCTCAGAAAGCCCTTCGTCATGCATAATCAAAAGACGGAGGTCAATCGGCAAAATGCCGTTTTTCTTTCCTTCTTGGTAGGCTTTCTTTATCGCTTCATCGATGGTCGGCATTCTCTTCCTCCAAGATCTTCATTTCCTGGTCATAGTGAACGAGGGCGTCGATGATCGGCTCAAGCTCCCCTTCCATCACGCGGTCAAGCGTGTTGACGGTGAAGCCGATTCGATGGTCGGTCACGCGGTTCTGGGGATAGTTATAGGTTCTGATTTTCTCGCTTCTTTCACCGGTGCCAACCTTGAGTTTTCTCTCGCTGGCCCTGGCGTTATCCTGTTGGGACTGATAGAAATCCTGGACCTTGGCCCTGATCATCCTCATACAGATTTCCTTGTTTTGGAGTTGGGCTTTTTCGGTCTGGCATGAAACGACGATCCCTGTTGGGATATGGGTTATACGGACGGCTGACTCGGTCTTGTTGACGTTCTGTCCGCCGGCGCCTTGTGAACGATAGGTGTCGATCTTGAGGTCATCAGGATTGATTTTGATGTCGACTTCCTCGGCTTCTGGCATCACCAAAACGGTCGCGGTCGAGGTGTGGATTCTGCCCGAGGCCTCGGTCTTTGGGACCCTTTGAACGCGGTGGGCGCCGCTTTCGAACTTCAGTTTTGAATAGACGTTCTCGCCTTTGACCATGAAAGAGACATAGGAATAGCCACCGGCCGCCCCTTCTTCGCCATCAAGATACTGGATCTTCCAGCCTTGGCTTTCGGCGTAGCGGGTATACATCCTTAATAAGTCACCGGCGAAAATATTGGCTTCGTCGCCACCGACGGCTCCTCTGATCTCGACGATGATGTTCTTCTTATCATTGGGATCGACTGGGATCAGCTCGGTCTTGAGGGTCTCCTCAAGCGTGACCATTTCCTCTTCGATTCTTTTTCTTTCTTCTTTCATGAGTTCGGCCAGTTCATGGTCGCCGCCATCGATCGCCTCATTCGCGTCTTTGAGGTCGTTCTCTAATTTAAGGTATTTGGCGTATTCGTCGTTGGAGTCTTCCAAAGACGCCCTTTCTTTTGAAAGTGACGTGAGTTTTGCGATGTCGTTTTGGAGTGATGGGTCTGCTAGTTCTTCTTCGATTTCGGCGAATCTTTTTTTGGTGGCTTCCAGCCTTTTCCGCATGCTCTCTTCCATAAATGACCTCGATGCGTGGCGATTATAGCACGGGGACCCTCTATTTAATAGGAAGGAAAGGCCATCTTCTCACTAGTGAGAAAGAGACTATGAAGGTATAATCAAAGCCAAGATATGTCATACAAAGCCCTTTACTTAACTTACCGCCCTCAAACATTTGAGGAGGTGGCTGGTCAAAAAGCCATCGTCAGAACGCTAAAGAATTCCTTAGCCAGCGGAAAAATCGCCCATGCCTACCTTTTCGCGGGACCTCGCGGAACGGGAAAAACAACGATGGCGAGACTTCTCGCCAAAGCCCTCAACTGTGAGGAAGGAGTCGGGCATCAGTGCAACAAATGCTCCAACTGCCTCTCCGTCAGCGAAGGCTCACATCCAGACGTCATCGAGATTGACGCCGCGAGCAACAATGGCGTCGACCAGGTCCGTGACCTCGTCGAGAAAGTCAAATACGCCCCGATCAAAGGAAGATACAAAATCTACATCATCGACGAAGTCCACATGATGTCGACCGGCGCTTTCAACGCCTTGCTCAAGACCCTTGAGGAACCGCCGGAGAACGTCATTTTCATCCTCTGCACCACCGAACCTTACAAAGTCCTTCCGACCATTCTTTCGCGCTGCCAGAGATTCGACTTTGGCAAACTGAGCGACGAAGAGATGAAAGGAAAGCTCGTCGAGATCCTTAATAAAGAAGGAAGCGAATATGACGATGATGGCGTCAACGCCGTCATCAGTTTGGCCGATGGAGGGATGAGGGATTCCTTGTCCATCCTTGACCAGGTCTTGGCCTACTCAGGAAACAAACTGCACGAGAGTGACGTCCTCACGATTTTTGGCCTAGCCTCAAAAGAAGAGAAGATAAATCTCATCAAGACCATAAGGATGGGCGACGTCGCCTTCCTTATGAAGACAAGCGAGAACATGCTTTCGGCCGGAATCGACATCAGAAGGTTGGTCGGCGATTTGATTGCCATCCTCAAAGACCTTCTCGTCTATGAGAAAACCGGGATGCCATCCCTCCTAGAAAACATCCACGAGGAAGATGCCAAATCATTGAGCAAAGAAGTCTCACCCTCCTTGGCGAACAAGATGATCGGAGTCTTGATCTCCGCCCAAAACGACTTCAAAAACGTCAATGACGTACGAAGCCTTTTTGAGCTCACCCTTCTCCGTTTAGCCTCCGAACAAAGCGAGGTTGGCGAGGAAAAAGCCCGTAAAGCCCCTCTAGAAGAGCCAAAGCCCGTAATCAAAGAAACCCCGGCCCCAGTAGTGGAAAAAGCCGCGCCAGTCGAAGAGAAGAAAGAAGAACCTCTTATAGCTCCCGCCCCGAAAGTAGACGCTGCGCCTATCGAGCAGCCCGCCGGATCAGCCATCCCTGATTTCCTGCTTGAGCAAGATGACAGCAAAATCGAAGTGGCTGAAAAAATCGAGAAGAAAGAAGAACCGGCCAAGCCGACTTACATCAATAAACCCATCGAAAGAAAAACGACCTCCATCAAGATCGTCAAACCCGATGAGCCGCTTGACACATCGAATATTCTTAAGCCTGAAATCGCCCTCGACGGCGATGCCTATGAGATGCCGGATGAGGAGATCATGAAGATCATCGTGAGCGCCAACAAGCCCGAAAGGACCGCCCTCGTCAAGAAGTGGCACCGCTTGGATGCCCTTCGCGGACACCCCCAGCTCGGCAACTTGGCCACCCTCTTAAGCGAAGGCCATCCCTTCTGCTTATGCCACGAGGTCATCGTTCTCACTTATGACTTCAGCAAACTCAAAAAGAAGTGCAACATCAAAGCGAACCAGAAGCCGTTATCAGAGCTTCTGAGCAAGCTGTTGGACGATGGAAGAGAAGTCTTCGTCTATGGGATCGACCCCAATGACCGCAACCGCCTCATCACCATGTTCAACAATCTAAACCAGGTTGGCAAGCTCCCGAAGAAATCGGAAGCCCAAGATATCAATTTGCCGAAATAGGAGGCAAGAAAAATGAATCAGATGCAACAGATGCTTATGCAGGCCCAGAAAATTCAAAGAGAGCTTGTGAAGGCTCACGCCGAATTGGACCAAAAGGATTATGTCGTCAAGAAGGCCGGGATCGTCGAAGTAACCTTGAAAGGCAGCAAGAGAGTCGCCTCCATCAAGATCGAGAAAGACGCCCTCACCCCAGATAACGAAGAGATGATCGAAGAAACCATCGCCATGGCCATCAACGAAGCCGTTGAGACCATCAAAAAAGAGAGCGATGCCATCGACGAGAAACTGACCGGTCAGAAAGGGGCTCTTCCTTTCTAAATGAAAGAACTCCCCACCATCACATCTTTGATCAACTCCTTTGGCAAACTGCCGGGCGTCGGCGTCAAAAGCGCCGAGCGCATGGCCTATGCCATCCTTTCTTTTTCCAAAGAAGACCAAGAGGAGTTCTCCAAAGCCATCCTCGCCGCCGGCAACAAAATCCACCACTGCCCGATATGCGGTCTCTACACCGAGGACGATAAATGCGAGATTTGCTCCGACATGAATCGCGACCATACGACCATCTGCGTGGTCAGCGAGCCCAAGGATGCCATCGCCATTGAGAAAATGAACGCCTTCCATGGCGTCTATCATGTCCTCGGCGGCCTCATCAGCCTCTCGAAGGGCATCGGATGCGATTCCTTGCATATCGATTCTTTGCTTATGAGGGTCAAGGAAGACAAAGTCAAAGAAGTGATCTTGGCGACCAATCCGACCTTAGACGGAGAGACGACCGCCATGTACGTCGCCAAACTCTTAGAGGGAAAAGGCGTCACCGTTACCCGCCTTGGATATGGGCTCCCGATGGGCTCTTCTTTGGACTATGCCGACTCCCTCACTTTGTCGAAAGCTTTCGAAGGAAGGAAAAAGATCTAATGTTCATCACTTTCGAGGGCGGAGAAGGCTCTGGCAAGAGCACCGTCATAAAACACATCGTCTCCGAACTAGAAAAAGAGGGCTACCAGGTTGTTCTTACGAGAGAACCAGGCGGCACCCCGATATCAGAGGAAATCAGGAACATCATCCTCGACAAAAAGAACACGATGATGGACCCGAAGACCGAGGCGCTTCTTTACGCCGCCAGCAGACGCCAGCACATCGTCGAGAAAATACTCCCGGCCCTCAAAGAAGGGAAAGTCGTCCTCTGCGACCGCTTCCTCGACTCCTCTTTGGCCTATCAAGGCGGAGCGAGAGGACTAGGCATCAAAGAAGTCTATGAGATGAACCAGTTCGCGACTGATGGCTTATTGCCTGACCTCACGATTCTTTTCGACATCGCCCCCGAAGAAGGCTTGAAGAGAATAGCCGCGAACGCCGGAAGGGAAGTTAACCGCCTCGACGTCGAGCAACTCTCGTTCCACAAGAAAGTCCGTGAGGCCTTCCATGAACTAGCAAAAGAGTTCCCTGAGCGTTACGTCGTCATCGACGCCTCCAAGAGCGTGCCCGAAGTCTCCGAGGAAGCCTACTCGGCCATCAAGGAAAGAATGGGAAAATGATCAATATCGGCGCATACCTCGAAAAGTCACAGCCAATCGTCTACAAGACTTTTTCGAATGCGCTTAAGAACAATCGCCTGAGTCACGCCTACCTCCTTTCCGGGGAGGCTGGGATACCCTTAAAAGAAACAGCCATCTATTTGGCGAAATCCATCCTTTGCGACCACCCATCCCCTTTGGCGGACGAGACATGCAACACCTGCGTGCGGGTCGACCATGGCAACTACGCCGACCTCTTGATACTCGATGGGGCGGAGTCTTCGTTAAAGAAGGATTCGGTTCAGGAGATCGTCAGTGACTTCACGAAGACGCCTCTAGAAGAGAAAAAGACGATGATCTACATCATCCACCTCGTCGAAAACATGACCAGCGAGGCCGTCAATTCCCTTTTGAAGTTCCTTGAGGAACCGACCAAGAACACCTACGCCTTTCTCACGACCCAAAACGAGGCGAGGCTATTGCCGACCATCATCAGCCGCTGCGAAAGCATGAGGATGCTCTTGCTCCCGAGGGAAGAAGTCATCAGAGACGCCACCACACTCAATGTCAGTCTCGATGACGCCGAACTTTTGAGTTATTTTCTCAATTCCGGGGAGCTCATCTCTTTGGAAAGCAAGTCTGACGACTATCTTGAAGCCAAAGGGGCTTTCTTAAAAACCCTTGAGGCCCTCTCGAAAGAAAGAAGCGACGCCATCTTCACCTGTGAGCATGACATCCTTCCAAACGTTTCCAGTAAGGAAGACGGAAGATATTACCTCGACATGCTTTCTCTATGTTTCAAAGACCTCATATCTTTAAGAGAATGCCAAACAATCAAGCTAACCAGTTATGCTACACTATTGATGCCTTTGGCGAATAAGCTTGGGCATTTGGAAGAAAGCTTGTTGGAAATCATGAAAGTGAGAGGCCAACTTGATCTCAATATCTCAGTCTCCCTTCTCGTCGAGCATCTGTTCAATTACATCACCAAGGAGTTCTAACTATGGAAATGGCATACAAGTATTTCGTCGGCATCAAATTCGCGGGGACCAATAAATCATATTATTTCTCAACCGATTTCGATGACCTTAAAATCGGGGACAAAGTCGTCGTTGAGACCATCGCCGGGTTTGAGATCGGAGAGGTCACCACGCCTATTATGTCCACCGCCTCCTATAACTCCAACCTTGAGTTAAAGCCCATCGTGAGAAAGCCCAACAGCGAAGACTTATCCGACTACAATCTCGGTCTCAAAGAAGCCAAGATGGCTTTGGACATCACAAGGAAGGAAGTCGCAAGGCTCGGCCTTCCGATGAACCTTCTGGAAGCCAATTACACCTTGGATGGAAGCAAAGTCACGATAACCTACACCTCCGAGAGCCGCGTCGACTTCAGGGAACTCTTGCACATTTTGGCCCCTCAGCTCAAATGCCGCATCGAGCTTCACCAGATAGCTTCAAGAGACAAAGCCAAGATGATCGGCGGAATCGGAATCTGCGGGCTTCCTTTATGCTGCTCAACCTTCCTCAGCCAGTTCGATGGCATCTCCATCTCGAGAGCCAAGAACCAAATGCTGACCCTCAACATTCCAAAGCTTTCGGGGCATTGCGGCAAACTCATCTGCTGCCTTTTGTTTGAGGACGACATGTACACCGAAGCCAAGAAAGACTTTCCAAGGCTCGGCAGCGTCATCCACCAAAACGGCGTCGACTTCACCGTCGATGGCTACAACATCCTTTCAAGAAGCGTCAAACTCGCCTCTCAGAACGAAATCAAATTCATCTCGCTCGACGAGTATAACGACATCGTCAAAAAATCCCTCGCCAAAACATCTACAACCCCTACGAACGGAAGGCATTGACCTCTATGGTTGAGCGTGAGCTGAACTATGAAGGAAAAAGGCCGCTTCTATATTTGGTGGCCACCCCGATCGGGAATCTTTCGGAGTTCTCCCCACGCGCGATATCCACTTTGAAAGAGATGGATTACATTGCCTGCGAAGACACCCGCAACAGCGGAATCCTTTTGAAGTATTTCGAGATCGACAAGCCCCTCATCTCCTGCCATGAACATAACGAGGAAGAGGCCTCGGAGAAAATCATCTCCTTATTGCTAAGCGGCAAAAAAGTCGCCTATATGTCCGACGCCGGATACCCAACCTTGAGCGACCCGGGCGAAAGGCTTTCCGAGAAGGCCATCAAGAATGGCATCAAGATTGCCGTCATCAATGGGCCCAGTGCCCTACTTTGTGCCTTATCCGGCTCTGGCCTCAACGACGAACATTTCCTTTTCTATGGCTTTTTGCCCTCGAAGCCAAGCCTTAGAAAGAAAGAGCTCAAAGACCTCGTGGGTTTCAAGAACACCATCGTCTTCTATGAGTCGCCACACCGTATCAAAGACACCCTGGATGATCTCTCTAGCATCCTTGGCGGAGATAGGCGTGCCTGTCTTTGCCGCGAGCTCACCAAGACCCACGAAGAATACATCCGTGACACATTAAAAGGCCTTGATGAACTAGACGCATCCACGTTGATCGGAGAAATGGTCATCGTGGTCGAAGGCAATAAATCGCCGCAAAAAGCCCTCAGCGATGAGGATATCATCGTCCTTTTGAAGGATGCTTTAACTGAAATGACACCGAAAGACGCCATCAGCTCAGTCTATAAAGAACATGGTTTAAACAAGAAGCGCGTCTACGATCTCTATCTCAAAAACCTCAAATAGCGTTCGGGTTGTCTTTCTCTTTTTTATTCTTCCGGTTCTTCCTCACGTAGACGAGGCCTCTTTCTTTCCGGAGTTTCTTCGTCTCAAGATAGAACCATCCTATTTCATAGATGACATAAATGGCCGTGCCGCCCATCGAAAGGATGACGCCACTCTTTAGATATGGCGTTTCGTACCTCAGCGTGTATGAAGTGCTTCCCGAAGGAGCAATGAAGCCAACAAAGCCCCCATCGAGATTGTAGGTCTCCAATTGGCTGCTCTCTCCATTTTCGTCTACCGCGGTAACCTTCCATCCCTCATCATAGCCAATGGTCGTGACCACCATCTTGGAAGTGGAGAAGTCGCTCTTGCAGGTGAAGACGTCGGTATCGTAAGTGACATCCGTCAACGCATATTCCTGGCTCTGGAGTTTTTTGTTCTCCGTGTCGATGACGCTTCTTTCGCAATAATAGATGACAGGAGTCTCAAGGCTCGAGGTCTTGTTGCTCCCGTTGCTCTTGAAAGACATCATGATGTACTTGACCCTTCCTTCCGGATAAAAGCCAAAGGTCTTGCTGGTCGAGTCACAAGTCCTTTCGAGGTTGTGCCAATTGTTCAATGATGAGTACTCATAAGAAAGGACGACGTTCTCGTCTTTGACTGTCGTTCCATCTTCTTCGAAAGTGTCGCCGATGAAAGTGATGATCGGGGCCCGATAGGCCTTCTCGTCAAGTTTAGGTATCGTGATGACGAAATAGGCTCCGTCTGGATCGTAGTTGAAGTAACCGCCCCAATTGCCATAAGGGTAATAAACCTGTTTGCCATATTGGTTGAGGATGCTCCCGGAAGTCTGTTCCACCGGTGTGGAGGTGACGATGGAGGAATCATCCAAGTGATCGAGAAAATAAGTTGGCGAATAATTAGTCTGGGCGTTCGTATCCTCATAGCCATAGCTCGTGGTCATGTATTTGCCAGAGAAGGCGACATAGCTGAGCTGGGTTGAGGAAAG
>DHAP01000044.1:31755-53087 GCA_002397465.1 Caryophanales bacterium UBA4951
GAGCTCCAGGAATAAGTGCCATAGAAGTCGCTGTTGTTGCTGTTCTCTTTCTTATTCTCCTGATATAAGGTGTCGACGCCATGCCCGAGGGCAACCGCGTTCTTGTTCTCATAGACGCGATAGCTCGAAGTCGAGAGGCTTGGGACCTCGACCGAACCGAAAGGAACGTTGGCCTTTTGATAGGAGAAGTCACTATAGCCCTCATTGGCGATCACGTAGTATTTCATGCCGAAGGCCGTATCTAAGCCATAACGTTTGTTGCCATACCAGCCTGACCAACTTGGGGCGTGGATGCTCTCATCGTATCTTGTGTAGACCCGATCGTCACCGACGATGTGGGACTGATGGGACAAGGAAGCGGTCGAGTAGTTATATAAGGAATGGAAGAAGCCGCTGCCGTTAAAGCCGAAGGCCATGCTGGAGTTGGTGTTCGGATAACTGTCGGTGTAAGAACGGTAATAAGAGTCGGGGTCATATTCGTCGATGTTAGAGAAAACCCCGGTCAGTTTTTCTGATGTCGAGACGCCGCCAAGGAACCAGCTTTGATAATTCCACAAAGCGCCATAGGCGAAGGAAATGTTGCCAGCCACCACGATCTCAAGAGTCACGAAACCCATCAATATCTTGCTGAGCGATGGCCTCTTTTGGAAGTAGATGATGACCATGCTTTCAATGAGCACCAAGGCCATCTGATAGAAAATCAGCCATAAGAGGGAATGGGCTATTTTGTTGGAATCATAGACCACGGCCGGCACGTTGTAGGAGGTGATGAAATAGGTACCGACCGAGTCGAATTTCTTGCCCTGAAGGAGATAGTAGCAAAGCAAAACCGTCACCGCGGTCAAAATAACCGCTAAGAAAGAGCCGGTTGGAAGCACCCACTTGGGTTCGTCCTTCAGACGGTCCAGCTCCTTTGTCCCATAAAGGATGATGAGAGGCACCAAGACGATGAACCATCTTCCATAGCCATCGCCAGCGAAGGCAAAGAAGAAATAGTAGGCGAAGGTCGTGAACAAGAGGTAGCAGCATAATGGGATGGCAACAAGAGGCTGCCACTCCTTTCGTCTGATCGACGATATGAGGGCGGTGAAGAACATGATCACCATCGGGGTGTAGCAGAATAAGGAAGAGGTCCAGGCGTCGTATTTGGTTCCGACGTCAGTGATGAGACCCGTCGAGCCCGCAAGCGGAAGATAGGTGTAGTTGCAGGTCGGGAAGAAGAAAGAGATAAGCCCGCCGAGCTCACGTCCGGTCGAGCTCCCGACTGGTTCAAATAACATCGAGAAGATGCTCCCGATGTCTTGGCTCGAAAAAGCCTTGGCCAAGGAGTTCAGATAAGCCCTGCCGACTGAGATGCTGCGTCCAGAAAGGGAAGTCTCTCTGATGGATGGAAGAAGCGTCCACGCTGACATGGCGATACCGATCGCAAAGGAAAGAACGCCTATCCCGATGACGAGGAGATTATCCTTCCAGTGCCGGTCTTTCAGCGTCCAGAAATAACGCCATATTGCATAGATAACGCCCCAAATGCAAATGACCACGAGGAAAAAGAAAGAGATGATGCCCAGTAAAAACAAAGAGAAAACAAGGCAGGTGATCTTCTTTTCCTTCAAGACTTTTTCGATGCCTAGCATCACTAACGGAACGCAGCACGCCATCGAGACGAAGCTTGGGAAGCCGACGAAGAAATTGACGAATCCGCTATAGGCGAAAATCAAGCCGCCAAGTCTCGAACTCCATTCGCTGACCTTCATGTATTTGAGGTAAGCTCTCATGGCGAAAGCGCTCGCCATGGCCTTGAAGAAGGTGGCAAAGGTGAAGGTCTGAGGTATCCATGAACGCGGGAAGATATAGCAAATAAACAGGAAAGGATCGAAGAGGCCATAGTAGGAATTCGAACCGATGTTGTCGCTTCCTAGATACGTCGTGGTGTCATATAAGAGGAACTTTCCCGTCTTGAAGAAATCGTGCCACGTATTCCAAAAGTCATACGTCATCGTGACGTATTGGGAATTGTAGTCCCAGTTATAGAGCGTGGTGCCGCTATTGGTGAACAGAGCGTACACGCACCAAAGAATCCCGACGACGAAGATGAACAACCCATAATAGAAAAGACTCTGGGGATTGAACAAAAACCCAAGGTGCTTTTTGAAGAAACTTGAAAACGGAGACGGGCTTTGCCTCAGCTCCGACAAAGAAACTTGGTTGTCTTTGTTCTCGTCCGCCATCTTAATCAGCCAGTTGAGGTTTGGCCTCTTCTTCGTTTTCGACGATGCCGCAGACATCATGGCAGCTTAAGGCGAAGCAGATGCCTTGGCCTTTGGTGTTCAAGCCAGCCTGCTTATAGATGTTGGAGATGACTTTGTCTTTGATCGTCTTTGGGACAAGGATGATGACGATTTGCTTTTCGGGGGTGATGACGACGCCGAAGAACTTTTCGATGTCCTTGTTGCCAGTGCCCCTGGCGGTCAAGATGGTCCCGCCCTTGGCCCCGGCTTCTTTGGCGGCCTCCATGACGAGGTCGGTGAAGCCGTCGTTGACGATGACCATCACCATCTCATAGTCGCTTTTCTTGTTAACTTCTTCCATGGTGCTTTCCTCTTTTTTATTATCTCCCCTATTGTTGACCAGCATGTTGTAGGCAGAGACTCCGCATATGGAGTCCAATGGCAAAGTGAAGGCCACTCCGCGACTCCAGTCGCTTGTTTGGAAACGGGTCAAAAGACTGCTTTTAATTTTGGCCCAGCTAGAACGGACTATCAAAGAAAAGATAATCTGCTTTTTGTTCTCGCCCCAGCCCATGACCTCATAGAAAGACGAAGGGGCCGTCCCTTTCCCGTGGCTCACGAAACAGACGGCGGCTTGGTTCTCGTTCAGTAAATCAACGATGTACTCGCTTTGGCCGTTTGGGACCACCGCAGCCAATAAGTCGATATTCTCAAGTTTATGGGTCTTGTCGAACGGGGCTTTGCTCGGCGTCTCTTCCCTATTTGGCAAGGAGTCGGCTTTCTCTTTCTTTTTCATGTCAGTCCTCCGGCAGATGGATTATCTGCAAATCGTCTGCGCCGACAAGCCTCTTTCTGGCGTTGCGGTAAACGATCTTTCGCTTGATTCCGGCGTATAAGCCAACGAGTTGGACGACGATAAGAGGCATCATCGAGACCATGGCCACCACCCCAAAAGCGTTCTCATAGACGGCATTGGAGAAACTCTGTCCCGATAAGCCATTCGATGAATAGACCGCGGAGGCAAACCCGATGACAAAAGGCATCGTGAAAGAAGCCGCCATCGGTCCTGAGGCAACTGTGCCGGCGTCAAAGGCGATCGATGAATAAATCTTCGGCACCACGAAAGTCAGCCCCAAAGCCAAGATGTAGCCCGGGACTAGGTAATACATGATCGAGAAGCCATAGTAGGCCCTGATGATGGCGAGAGCGACCGCCAAAGCGATGGATAGAGCCATCACGGCCATGAAGCCGCCTTTCTTGATGGAGCCTTCGGATGCGCTTTGAATCTGGCTGACCAAGACCGCGACGGCTGGCTCAGCCAAGACGGCAAAGCAGCCGAATATGGCCCCGATAAGAACCGCTATCGGCATCTTGCTGGCACTCGATAAGGCCGCGCCGATTGACTGGGCGACCGGCGAGAAACCATTTTGGACGGCGCTTAAGAAAAGGGCCAAGCCAAGATAACAATAAAGAAGTCCGACGTAGATCTTGAGGACGTCCTTGAACGAGAGATGAAGGACCACGAGGTCATAGACAAGGAAGAACAGCCCAATCGGAACCACCGCGAACAAAACGCTTAATAACGAGGAACCAAATGAAGCTAGATAATGCGAGACCGAGAAGGCTAGATATGGGGTGGACACCTCATATGAAAGCGAGCTGCCCGTATTGGTGAAGATGGCTAAGAGAATGATGGCCAGAATCGGGCCCATCGTCGCGTGGGCTATCAAGCCGAAGTCGTCGCTTCCGGTGTGGGAGCCTTTTCTCGAGGAGGCCACGCCCATGCCAAAGGCCATGATGAAAGGAATCGTGACAGGGCCGGTGGTGACGCCGCCGGAGTCGAAAGCGATAGGTATCAATTCCTTGCTGGCCAAGTTAGCCAAGATGAATATCAATCCATAGACAGCCATGAAGACAAGACTCAAATCGAGTTGGAAGAGAATTCTGAGGGTGCCGACGATGAGGAAGAAGCCCACGCCGATCGAGATGGTTATGATGATGGTCCATTTGTAGCTCTCGCCGATTTGATCGCCGAGAATCCAAAGGTCAGGCTCGGCCACGCTGATCAAGAAACCCAAGAGGAAGGTGCAGATGATGAGGAGCCAGACGTTCTGTTTCTTTGTGAGCGAGGAGCCGATGAGATTGCCGATTTTCGAAAGGGACTGATCGACGCCAAGAGAGAAAAGTCCTAAGCCAAGAGCCACCATTACCGCACAGAAGATGAAGGCCCAAAGCTCGCTGTTCCAGCCATATGTCGAAATGTCGTGGGAGTAGGAAAAGTTCGGGTCGATCCCGACGAAGTAAACCACAAGAACGACTACCAAGATCGGTATGACGCTTAAAAACGAATCAAAAACCTTGCGAAGGTAGGGTGGAATTAAGCGCTTGTGGAGAGATGGCATTTACCTTCGCTTCCCTTCAGCGGGCTTCCGAAGAAGCTTCTTTTCCTTGTCGCTCCGCCAGAACATTCTTTTGAATGATTCCGGAATCGGGGCTTTGATTTCGTATTTCTTGCCGTTAAGCGGATTGCTGAAATCCAGCTCATAGGCATGAAGACCGAGTCTATGCAGTGGGTCGGATGGCTCGCCGTATCTATCGTCGCCAATCACGTAATGGCCGATGTGGCCAAGCTGGACCCTGATCTGGTTTTTGCGTCCGCTTTCGAGATGGACGTCCAAAAGCGAGTAGCCGTTTCTTGAGGCCATCTTTTTGTATTTGGTGATGGCAAGTTTGCCTTTGCTTTTGTTTCTCGTGACGAAAACCGTGAAGGTGGAATCTTGGGCAAGGTAGTCCTTGAGAGTCCCTTCTTCGGGGATGTCCTCCCCTTCGACGATCGCGTAATAAGCCCTATTGGTCACGATGTCCTGCCACGAGTTTTGGAGGGCTTCCCTGACTTCGAATGATTTGGCGAAAATGAGGACGCCTGAGGTGTCTTCATCAAGACGGTGGACGACGAAGATCCTCGAGTTCCGATCTTTTTGGGTGACGTAGTCGGTGAGCAGACGGTAGGCGGTTCTCCCCTTCTCCCGTTCGCTGGCGGTCGACAAAAGGCCGGATGGCTTATTGATGGCGATGATGTCATCATCCTCGTAGATGATCGGAAGGTCATGCCTTTCCCTCTTCTGGATTCTCGTCCAAGAGACGGTGACTTCATCTTCCGGGTAGAGCTTGTAGGCGAATAGAGAAACCGGGGCCCCACCGACGGCCACTTGGTGATTGGCGATAATGCGACGGACGTTATGTTTGCTCTGAGATGTTATCTTCTCACACAAAAAAGTCAGAAGGTCGGTCTCATGGTAAACGAGATACGTTTTTGTTTTGTTAGGATCTATGAGGCCTTTTTGGCTTCTATGGCGTTTATGGTCGTTCTTGTTCATGATGAGACTATCTTATCAAAGTTTTACTTTGATAGATACTCTTTAAGACGTGGAAGGGCTGATAAGGCGTCATTTTTGCCTTGGTCCATCAAAACGTTCAGCTTCTCAGCGTCCTTTTCAGCATGCCCAACACTGGGTGGGATCGAGGGGTAAAGGCAAAAGACCTTGCCTTCGTCCACGAGCTTGTCGAGCTCATCCATCTCTTCGTTATAGATCTCGCAGTTACGTTCATAGCTCTTAAGCCAAACTGGGAAATCATGATACATTCTTTTCACGAGGCGCCACTGGATGGCTTTCATGTTTCCTTTTCGGTAGCCTCTGGCCCTGGTGGCGATGACGATGATCTTGTCACAGCCGTCTTCCATGGCTTTCTTGTAGCCGATCGGGCAGGTTATTCCGCCATCAAGATAAGGAACCCCGTCGACATAGACCGGATAGCTGGTCAAAGGAAGGGCGGCCGAAGCGGCGATCGCTCCTGGTAAGAAGCTCTTCTCGTTCTTTTCAAGGTAATGGGTCTTGCCATCGACGCATGAAGAGACGACCGCGTAAAACTTCGCGGGGTTGGAGGCAAACTTGTCAAAGGAAAAAGGAAGGTCCTTGCTCTTGCCAAGCTCAAAGATCAGATGGTCGTAATCGAACATCGTCTTCTTTTTGGAGAAGATGTCGAAAGGATTAAAGTAATCTTTGTCGGAGGACAGGATGAGGGCCATCGCGCGGTTTCTTTTTAAATCGCCGCTCACATAATTGAGCCCCATGATGGAACCGCAGCTGGTCCCGAAAACCTCTGTGGGCACAATGCCATTTTCATTGAGGAGGTCCAAGGGCTCGGCGCTATAAAGCCCCCTTGAGCCACCACCTTGAATGCAAACGGCAATTTTTGACATGTTATTTAAGGGTCCTGAAGTAGTCGGCCACGATGTCTCTGATACGATAATTGTCACGTTTGACTTCGTTCAGAATGCCATCGTACTGGCTCTTTTCACTCACATAGGATATTACCATCACATAGTAGGTCTTGCTAGAGTCGATGCTATTCGAATCGGTGTAGTCCGGCGCATAGTAGACCAACGATTTCATGAGGTTCTTCAAGGAAGCCCCGTCAATCGTGCAGAGGACGTTGTCATTATCGAAAGGAAGGGCGGCATAGACCTGACCATAAGTGATGTCGCCGGCCGGTATCTTCTGCCTCGCGGCCCCGCTGTTGATGAAGGCTCCGGCCAAGACGCTCGACCAGCTGGAATTACGGTAATGCTCGTACATCGTCTGGACGGCAAGGTTCTGGATGGCCTCGGTGTTGAGTTCGTTGTCGCTATGGCAAAGGACCTCGTTTTTGATGGTGTCGATCTGGCCTGAGTAAAAGCCATAGACCCCGGAGGTCATCGGCTCGTCTTCGGAGGCGGATATCGTCTTGAAAGGGACGTCCTCGACCGAGGAATAGACGAGTTTTCCGTTCTTTTCAACGAAGTGAAGTTTGCCAAAATCACTGCCATTCGCGTATGTTTGGACGTGTGGGATCCCGTTTGAGTCAATCTCTTGGTAGCTCTTGTGGGTGTGTCCTTCAAGGACGGCGTCAAGCGCGGTCCCGGACGTTGTCGTATACCCTCCGTTATGGATGGAGAGGACAACTAAGTCACAGCCTTCGGTGCTCTTTAAACGTTTGGCCTCGGCTTCAATCAAGGCTGGGTAATTCGAAGAGAATGAATAATCCCCTAACGATGAGACGGCGATGGAGTTGGCAAGCATGCCAATCGCTCCCACCACGCCGATCTTCCATTTGCCGCGGTAGAACGTCGTGCTGGCTTTGGCCCAGCTCGGACGATTGCCGTTGCTGTCCAAAATATTGATTCCAAGGAAGGGATAGTTGGCATAGCCGGAGTTCTCGGCGATGACGTCGGCGGTCCAATCGAATTCATGGTTGCCGATGGCCATCGACTCAAAGCCCACCACATTCATCCAGTCGATCATGATCTGGCCGTGGGTCATATTGGAGTCGGCTGAGCCCTGCCACATGTCGCCGCTTGAAAGGACGGCCACATTGTCGGGCGCCTCTTTCTGCTTGCCCATGATATAGCCGGAGAGTTTCTCGATTCCGTTATGATAGCTCGAAGCCTCATACTCATCGGCCCCGTGGGTGTCGTTTATCGTGTAGATGTCCAAAGAGTTGTCGGTTGGGACCACCACTTCGTTAGAGGCGGTATATAAGGTGATGCTGTTGATTTGGAAAGTGCCGATTGGGGCATAGATCGAGAAGTAGCGTTTGCTCTCGTTGTTCGGGAAAGTGAACTTGGTGTCGCCCGTGAGCTCATACGCCCCGTTCTCAAAAGAGGAAATGGGATAGTAGGAAGCCTTGGTGGTCAAATACCCGAATTCGCCGATTTTCAAGTAGTCGACCTTGATGCCGGTGAATTCCTGATAGGCGACCGTGTTGGTGAGGTATCCCCCTTGCTCAAGAGTGAAGATGCCATCATCTACCAAGTGGGTGCCGAGCGAGTATTCCATTCCATTCGAATCGGAGAAGCTCGTGGTGTCAGCCTTGATCGTCTCAGTCGGCGAGATGGTGTACTCGCTGGGGAGCGAGGAAGAAAAGACTTCTTCTGATGATTGGGCGGAGCTCGTGGATGGGCTTACGCATCCCGAGAGGATCATTGATCCGACTAGCAAAAAGAATAAATTCCTATTTTTCATAGCAAATCATAATAAAGCAAATTAAAGGTTAATCCAACCCAGTCCGGAGAAAAGGATCAGACATCCCAAAACAATCAAAACGACGCCACCGATGACTTCGCAGATTTCGTATTTTCCTTTTAATAGTTTGTTGATGCCTTTGCCCGCCATGAGTCCAATCATGGAAACCACGAACGTCACGAGGGCGATGATAAGGAAAGCCACGTATGGCTGATAGGTGACCTCAACCCCGACAAGGCCGATGTTGGCGGTGATGGTAATCCCGACCGCCAAAGCGTCTATCGAGTCGGCGACGCCTTGAAGAAGGACTTCGCCATAGCTGAACTTTTTGCAGGAACCGGTCACCTCGCAGGAATCTTTGACCTCTGGGTGAATGGTGCCTTTGATGCCTTCATAGACCATCTTGCCGCCGATGATGAGTAGCAAGGCGAACCCGATCCAATGGTCGTACTGGTCGATCCATTCAGAGAAAGCGACGCCTAACAAATATCCGATCAAAGGGAACAGTCCCTGCCCTAAGGCAAAGACCCCGGCGATGAAAAGCTGTTTCCCTTTTTCCATCTTCTCATAGACCAAACCGTCCGTTATCGAGAGGGCCAGGCAGTCCATGGCGAGAGCCAAGCCATAGACGAAGGAAAGAAAAATCCAGTTCATAAAGTGCGAGGTTGATTGTACTATATGGTTAACAGATGAAAAAGAAAAAGTTTGACCCTCTTTATGTCTTCCCGATTTGCCTGGCGATCATCGCGATGGGCGTTTTGGTGGCGATGTTGGTTTTTGCCAACATCTAAAGAAAAGGCCCAGCATCGCTGAGCCAAATCGTTTTACTTAGGGCTTTTCTTCAATAAGTCGCCATAGAGATCAACTCTCCGATCCCGATAGACGCCCCATGAATAACGTTCTTTTTCGATGGCCTTGAGGTCGAACTCCGCCACCTTGTAGCCCTCTTCGAGACGGTCCATCTCTTGGACTTTCTCGCCATATTCATTGGCGATGAATGATGAGCCGAAGAACTTCATCGAGCTGTTCCCGGCTTTCTCTAGACCAACGCGGTTAGAGGCCAAAACAGGCATGATGTTCGCCGCGGCGTGTCCCTTCATGACGTTCTGCCAATGATCCTTGGAGTCTTTGTCGAGGACCGGCTCAGAACCGATCGCGGTCGGGAAGAGCAACATCTCCGCCCCGTTGAGGGCCAAGATTCTTGCGGTTTCCGGGAACCATTGGTCCCAGCAAATGCCGATGCCTATCTTGCCGAGCTTGGTTTTGAAGACCTTGAATCCCGTGTCGCCCGGGGTGAAATAGAATTTCTCCTCGTAGCACTCCCCTGTCGGGATGTGGCTCTTGCGGTAGATGCCCAAAAGACTGCCGTCGTTATCGATCATCGCGAGGGAGTTATAGAAACAATTGACGTCTTTCTCGAAGAAAGAGATCGGGAGGACCACGTGAAGCTTTTTGGCCAGTTCCTGATAATGGGAAATGGTTTTGCTATTAGAGGCTTCCTCTGCGAGAAGGAAGTTGTCATAGTCTTCGACTTGGCAGAAATAATGGCCTTCGAATAACTCAGGAAGGAGCACGAGCTCCGCCCCGTCAATGACGGCCTTCTTGATTAAGGAGTCGGCTTTGCTGATGTTCTCCTCATATGAGGAAGACATGCTGAACTGGGTGATCGCGGCTTTCATCTTATTCCTCCTTGCAAGGCACCTGCATGGTTATGCAGTGGATGTTCCCACCGCCCAAGAGAATCTCTTTGGAGTAGATCTGATGGATGGTTTTGCCTGGATAGAGCTCCTTCATGATCTTGAGGGCTTCTTCGTCTTCTTTGACGCCGAAGGCTGGCATGATCACGAAATCGGAACCCTGATAATAGTTTACATAAGAAGCGGCCAAACGTCTTCCGGCGTTTCTTCTTTCGATGGTCGATGAGCGGTTGACCAATCCCTTGCTTTCCTCAGCGGATAGGTAAAGGGCTGGCGAAGGAAGCGGCATCTTGTGGATGATGAGTTTTCTTCCTTTGGCGTCGACGGCCTCTTCGAGGGCCCGATAGGTCTCAAGGCAATATTGATGCTGTGGGTCATCCTCATCATCGGTCCAGGCCATGACGACCTCGCCCGGGCGGATATAGGCGATCATGTTGTCAACGTGCTCGTCGGTTTCATCCTGATAGATTCCATGCGGGACCCAGATGATCTTTTCGGCTCCGGTGAAGTCGCGGAGTATTTCCTCGATTTCGCTCTTGCGGAAAGTCGGGTTCCTTCCTTTGGACAAAAGGCAGGCCTCGGTTGTGATCAAGGTCCCTTCTCCGTCCACCGCGATGCTCCCGCCTTCCAAGACAAAGTTAGGAAGGTAATAGGAAAGCAGCTTCATCCTCTTGGAGATGATGGCGGCCAAATGGTCGTCGTCTTTGTAGTTACGGTATAAGCCGTTGTAGCTTCCGCCCCAAGCATTGAAACGGAAATCGACGGAACGCACGCTCTTGCCATTGGTGACGAACAAAGGCATGTTGTCGCGGGCCCATGAATCGTTGTAACGGATGGAGACGGCTTCGACGTTCGGGGTGTCCTCGAATTCCGGGGCGACCTTTTTATAGATGGCCGGATGGATGCCGACCGTGACATTCTCATGTTCGGCGATCGCCATGATGACGTCTTTGAAAGCCTTTTGGGCTGGGATGGCTTTATTCCTCCAGGTGTCGCTTCTGAAAGGCATGAGGATCAAGGTTCTTTGATGCTTCAATCCTTCGAATGGGAGATGGTAGCCATCCGCCTCGACGGTGGTCTTGCGGTTGATGTAATAGTCCGCGAGCCTCTTCTCATAAAGAGGGTAACGTGACCATTTTGAAGTGTCGACGACCTCGTATCCATCGTGATAAGAGGATAGCAAAGTGATGCCGATATCTTCGTAATGCTTCACTCTTTCGATCAATTCCTTGCTCCAAACCTCGCCTGGGACGATAAGAGGGATTCCCGGCGGGTACATCATGACCTGCTCTTTGGAGATGGCTCCGTCGCAGTCGGTGACCTTGCTGACTTTGCCCGGCGCGTGGAAAGCCACACGGGGACGTAAAAGCATGAATGGGAAATTGTTGTCGAAATGGTGGGCTGGGTAGACGGTCTCTGGATGGTAATGCTCTTTGGAGATGTCCTTGAGGGCGTTGATGAGATGATCGACGTGTTCCTTCTTGGTGCCGATGGCGAAGATGCCAAGGATCGCATAGGTCTCGGCCAGTTCCATCATGACCTCATATTTGGTCTTGAGAAGGCGGTAGAGCTGGAAGCCGTCGATGTCGAGTTTGTCTAGTTCGATGACGAGCTTGCTCTCGTCGTAGTTATAGGACCCGTGAGCCAAGAAATGCTCGCGGCCATAGTCGATGAAGCCCGGGATCTTATGGATTTCTTTTCTCGCATAGTCGGCGAGCTCATAAGTCTCTTCCATGGCTTTGGCCCCTTCTTTGGAGGCCATGTAGCTTCTCGCCGCGTCGATTGAGGCGATGAGAATGCCCGAAGGCGAAGTGGTGTTGATGATGTTGAGGCTCTTTTGGACGTCCTCACGCGAGAACATCTTGTTGTGCATCAAAAGGACGGAGCTCTGGGTAAGGGAACCGACCGTTTTATGGAAGCTCGCGGAAGACATATCGGCCCCGGCCGCCATCGCGGACACCGGGCAGTGTTTGCATTTGAAATAGTAATGGGCTCCGTGGGCCTCGTCGCAGAGGACCGCCATCTTATGCTCATGGGCGAACTTGACGATATCCTCAAGCGGTCCGACCGAGCCGAAATAGGTTGGGTTGATGACGAAGACGGCTTTGGCGGATGGGTTACGCAAAATAGCTTTCTTCCAGTCCTCCAAAGAAGGCTGGTCGGCGATCTCGATCTCGTTATCGATGACTGGCATCACATAGACCGGGACGGCTCCTGAAAGGATGAGGGCGTTGATGACGGACTTATGGACGTTGCGGGGAAGGATGATCTTCTCCCCTGCCTTAACCGCGGTCAAGATCATGGCGATGATGCCGCTTGAGGTGCCGTTGATCAAATAGAAAGCCTCGTCGGCGCCACAGGCGTCTGCGAGGTAACGCTCGGATTCATAGATGACGCCGGTTGGCTTGGCTAGGTTATCGAGGCCTAACGGGGCATTGACGTCACAACGATATAACTCGTGACCGAACAATTCGGTGGCCGCGTTATCGATGTTCCCCATGTGATGGCCCGGAACGTCGAAAGGTGAGACGTCTTCAGAGACGTACTTCTTTAAGGCGTCGATGTAAGGCGTCTTGCTTTGATCTAATTTTCCCATATTTGCAATGCATATATTACACGCAATAAAAGAAGGTGAACATAAGAAAAAAAGACGATGCCCAACTTAGTTGTCTTTTAAGGAAACGCCACAAAGAAAACACGTGGTTTCATACGCTAACGAAAGAGGCCGACATAGCCTTCATAAACAAGACAAAAACAAAAGGCCTTAAGGTACGAGGGGGTGCGCCAAAAGGCCTTTTGCGGAAGGGGCCAGATTAACTATGCTGGATGAGTGAGATTCATGGCTGGACGAATGCCATAATTTGAAGCATTAACTTCTTTGATTCCTATGTTGGTGTTATACGCCACTCCAAAAGCATAATTGGAGTAAGACGAAGAATACATATACTGAGGAGAACGCAACCAATAATTTGTGTTGCCATAAGCATAGTCGCCGTCAGAGAGTCCGTTCAAAGAGAGGTTACTCGATCTTGCGAAATCGGTGGCTACCCCAGCTATTGTTTTCGAGGAGATGCCGGAATAATCCTTATAAGAAAGCATGAACACCTTGTCTTGCGTATCATCACAATAATAATTTGAGTTGCCGCATGAAGCTTTTGAGTTATCCACATCGCTAACGGGGATCATGGCTTGCTCGTCGCTGGCGAAGCACTTGTTTATAAATCCCACCCCATCGAAATTGCCAGCGGAATAACTAGATCCATCATATCCATTAAGATATGCCCTAATTTTCGAATACTTGTAGTTATTTGCATAGATAGTTTTTTATCAATGTTCCTTGTCGATGACGAACCATCGAAAAAGGAATATGCAGACAAGACGTATTTCGACAATAACAGGCAAGTGGTCGAGTTGGTGTCGGTGATAACGATCCATTCGACAGGCTCAACTTCAAAGTAATATGGTGAACCCTCGGAAAATGTTAAATTAGTCGATACTGATTTGTAGTACTTATTTGAAGTTTGTAAAGCGTATTTTTTGCCGTTATAGGAATAGTATCCATCGGTGCCGAGAACGCCATTAGTAGCGATCGCAGAACTTAAGGAAGCATCCTCAACAACCGTCTGAGGATACTCGCCTATGTAGAAGTGTCTTTGCCCTTGGACGCAGCTATAAGAGATGGCGATGTTGGAGATTTGGGTATCCGCCAACGCGGCGATCTTGAAGTATCGGATGTCAACATCGGTTGGTGCGGTGTAGGTATACGATGTTCCGGAGGTGATGGAGAAAGTCTCCACTGGCGAAAAGACGGTCATCGATCCAACCGCGAGGGTTATGTTTGGAGTTCCTTCTCCGAATGTCAGAACGATTGATGTGATGCCGGTGATCGGAGTGGCCCCGACGTTATAGACATATCCGCCGGCAGCGATGGTCCCGAATCCATTGGCCAAGGCGGCGACATTGCTGTATTTGAACGCCAAATCACCGCCACCGTCAGTCTTGAGGGTGCCGGTCTGTTCGTTCCCGCTGACGTCATTCAGTTTTCTGTTCGCGTTCAAAATAAACGAATAGGATGTCGAGGTGCCGTTTACGAGATTGGTCTTTTCTTCTGCTGAGAAAACACCGACGGCAACGACGGAGATGGCGAGTAGAGTCATACCAGAAATGGAAGTAAATTTCTTGTTCATTATTTCCCCTTCTTGGGCTCCCCCTATTGCTAGGGATGTCCGCTGTTATATGGCCAGTATAACCCGTATATCGATAAACGAGTCAACCTCTAGGTTTCCTTTTGCATTATGAAAATTAGCCCGCAAATACCCGTCATATCAAGAAAATAGACAATCTTGTAAATATTGTTTTAGTGACTAAAAAAGACCCTTTCGGGCCTTTAGTCGTTCATCATCTTTTTGAAGATGAGCTTGATGTCGTCATCATCCATGAACACATATAGAGAATTGAGATCGAGGTTCTGGTATTTGCCTTCGACGAACCCTTTGGCCAACTGATGCCAGCCATCATCGCTGACGAAGACCGCAAGTTTTGAGAGCTCCGGATCATTCCTTTCGGCCGCTTCTAAGAATAAGGCGTCCACCGCATTATCGTCTAAGAAAGGGAAGATGTCCTTTAGGCTCATGCCTTGAAGGTCTCCGCCGTTTTTTAGATATTCGCCAATGTAATCAAGGCCATCCTCATCTAGGAACGGAAGGAGGGGCCGGAAGTTGAAGTCTTTGCGGCCGCTGTCGAGGACTATTTTCATGAAGCCCGCGAGATCGTCTTCATCCATGAAGGGATAGAACAATGTCACGTCCATGCCCTTGTTGTAGGCCTTGGCAAGGAGCTTAGGAAGATCATCATCGTCGATGAATGGGATGATTTGTTTAAGATTGACGTCCCCATAGGTGCCGTCCTCGCTATCGATTATCTTGTTGGCCAAGCTAAACAGCTCATCATCATCAAGAAAAGGAATCATTGATTTGACGTCCATGTTATTTGTCTCCTTTCGTGCCGATGAGGGTTATCTCCTCGCCGGTCAGTTTATTGGGGTCAAGGGAATGAGATAAGGCGATGCGCCCATCCTTGATTCCCCTACAAAGCGCAAGTCTTTCTTCGTAGGTGCATTCATAAAACAACGCGTTGATGTCGGTTTTGATCTTTCCAGAGAGAACTGATTTGATGATGAAGGACCGCTCATGCCCCTTGAAGGGGTCGACTGGGTCATACTTCACCTCGCCTAGACACAGGATCTCCTCAAATGAGACGTTGAAGATCTTGCTCAGTTCGATGACGTTATCTATTGAGGGGGCGCTTTTGCCAAGCTCCCAAGCGCTGATGGCCTGGCGGGATACGCAAAGCCTCTCTGAAAGCTCGTCTTGGGACATCTTGCAGTCAGTCCGAAGCAGAGCGATCTTTTTTCCGACGACAGGTAAGTCGATCATATGTCCTTACTATAATAGTTGGCTTTCACCTTTTCCTCGAGGGCTTTCTCTTCGAGGTAACGTTGAAGGGCGAATGGGTCCTTGAAGTCCACGGAATGGGTTCTGGTCATGGGGATGTCTTGGTAGCTGGTTTTCATCTTTCTTGCCTCCTGCTGACATCATCTTAGGCAAGAGAAAAGAGGTTGTAACGCAAGGGGTGATTGCGGAACCGTCCGCTTCTATAGCAACTTAAAGTGGCGGAGCCCGTCATAGACACCGTCTTCCCAGACCGGGGTGCTCACATAGGTGGCTATTTTCTTAACTTCGTCCTTGCCTTGGCCCATGCAGACGAAGCTTCCGACATGCTCCGCCATCGAGATATCCTGAAGGTCATCGCCAAAGCCGATGGCCTCTTCTTTCTTGTAGCCATAATGCTCAAGGACGCTTTTGACGGCGAGACCCTTTAGATGGGGCGTCCCCATCACGTCGACCGCGGTCTCGAAATAACGGGAATAAATAAGCTGAGGGAAAGCGTCCATGAACTCTTTGTCGACTGAGTCGGGGGCAAAGAGATTGATCCCCACCACTTCCTCGCCTTCGTATTTGCCCATGGGCGGGACCACCTCATGGAAAGCCTCATAGAAGGTGTTGGAATATTCAGTGAGCGGGAAGACAAGCTTTCTGGTGGTGACCTCGACGAGCTCGAGGGTCAAAGATTTCTCCTTGGCCTTATTGCAGAAGGAGATGACGTCAGTGCCCTTCATGAGATTCTTCAAGGCAAAGACGCCATCGCAATAAGCGACGCCGCCCGCCGAAGAGATATAGCCATCGAAATCGATGCCAAGGTCAAAGACGCCGAAAGCCTCCATCGAGTGATAAGGCCTCGCGGTGCAAAGAACAACTTTGATGCCTTTTTCTTTTAACGCCTTCAATGATGAGACGGCGCTTTTGGGCCAGACGTGGTTCTTATGGTCAAAAAGGGTCCAGTCGATATCGAAAAAAGCTATCTTAAACATAGTTGGATTATACGGCTATGAGAATAATAGATAAACGTAAAAGCGCTTTAGTTGTAGCGGACCAAAAGATGCGAGAGTTTGTAGCAGCTCTTGACGTTGGTGATGCCGATCTGCCCAGGGAACATAAGGGTGAAGATGGCAACGTGTTTACGAAGGCTGCGGTATTGCTTGTAATTGCCCTTCTTGCAATGGAGCCAGAACTCCTTGAGCTTGGCATTGCTCTCTTTGGTGTTCTTGAGCCTTGCGAAGGTCGGAACCATGACCATATTCAATAAGAGATGATGTCTCATCGCGCGGTATAGTCCCGGATAGTCTTTCTTATAAGCCATGATGTCGTGGGAATCGAAGATGAGCGTGCCATCCAAAATGAAGTCATGGTACTTGCGGATGCAAGTGTCATTCTCCATCGACTGGCCTTCCCTGCCGACGAGATACTGGTACAAAGGAACTTCGACGTATCTGATCTTCTCGACGTATGGCATCGGGCAATAGACGAAATAGTTGTCCTCATAAGAGACGTGTTCTGGGCATTTGACGCCAGAAAGACGGAGTATTTCCGTGCGATACATCGTCGAATGAAGGGTGAGATTGGATGAGTATTTGAAAGTCTTCAAATCATCCCATCCGCCTTCGGAGCAGCCTTTTTTGAAGAGATAGCGATAAGAGATGTATTGGCCTTTCTTGTCGTGTCCCCTCCAATATTGATAGTCAGTGATGTACAAATCGATGGGTTCGGTCTCGAAGCTGATCTCCGAAAGAAGGATGCCCAAGGCCTTTTGGTCGACCCAGTCATCGCTGTCGAGGACTTTGAAATAAAGTCCCTTGGCTTCGAGGATGCCACGGTTGATTCCGGCGCCATGTCCGCCGTTCTTCTGGTGGATGACCCTGATGAAATCCGGATGGTCGGCGGCAAAAGAATCCGCCACCTTGCCGGTGTCGTCCTTGCTGCCATCGTCGATGATGATGACCTCAATCTGCTTGCCGAAAGGCAGCAATGAATCGATCGCGAAATGTAAGAAGGGGGCTGAATTATAGGCCGGTACGCAGAAAGTGATCAGCTTTTGTGTAGTCTCCAGTCCTTTTTCCCAAGTCTGTTCTTGCTTCATACTCTATTAATTATAACGCTATTCCTTTTGTTGGGTCGCTTCCCCTGCAGGGAAGATGATTTTGAATATGAAGAAGAATATCACCATTGAGAGGCCACCTGTTATAAATGTTTTTAACAAGCTCTTGATCGCGGCGTTCCACTGCCAGTAGATAAGCAGTGGGTTCACGATGCCCCAGACGGCATTCACGAAGAGGGAAATAGCGACCCATCCGATGAAATACCACATGGCTTGCCAGTAAGGATTTCCATGGGATTTGTAGGTGATGTTCCTCTGGAGTGGGAAGTTGATGCACTGGGCGAGGAAGACGGCGATCTCGAAAGCGATGAAGTTGCCTAAGCCACCGCCGATGACGCCTTGGCTGAGATCGCCAGTCGCGGCGATCTGGTTGTTGTTGGCGTCGATGACCGGCTCGTTGAAGATGGCGAAGAAGAGCTCGCTTCCGTTGGTGTCATAAAGGCCTAACGGCACGGCTGGCCAAACAAACGGGGTCTGGGCTAGCGACAGGCCAAAAGCGTATGGCAAGAAGAGCATGATCAACAATTGGACGATGGTGACGCCCTCGGAGAAAACAATGAAATAGAACAGCTGATAGATGAGATGGCTGCCCCAAGGGTGACGGATTGAGAACTTCTTCCACCAATTCATATAGCCTTGGCAGAACTTCGACTGTCCGAGGTTGAAGAAGAAACGATGGATGTTGCCCCAGAAGTCATAACGGGCGTTGAGCTCATCGCGTTTCTTTTCGACGGCCTCGTCGTGCTTCTTTTTGTACTCGGCAAAAGCTGAGGCGACGTAAGCGTCCTCTTTGGCCTTCTTCTCTTTTTTATAGACTTCGCGTTCTTCTTTGCTCATGCCCTGAAGAAGGGCCTTCTCTTGGGCTTTCTTTTCTTTTTTCTCGGCTTTTTCTTTGGCAGTTTTCTCGGCGTAGTCTTTCTTTTGTTTGGCGGCGTCTTCTTTCTTTTGCTTCGCCAAAGCATTCTTTTCTTCTTTGCTGAGATTCTTGTTGGCCTGGATCTTGGCGTTCTCTTCCGCCCGTTCCTTGGCTAACTCGGCCTTTTTGTTCGCCTTATATTCGGCGATGACCTTCTTTTTCTCCTCTTTGGAGAGCTTCTTGTGTTCAATCATGTTTTGACACCTCTATTTTCCTTCCACCAAAGCTTTCTTGGCGGCTTTCTTTTCTTTCTTCCGGAGTCTTCCCTCTTTAAAGAACTTATGAAGTCCCTTGAAGAAGTGGCCGTTGCACATGAGGATGAGGCCATCGAGCTGCTTCCAGCAGATCATGCCTCCCGACATCCTCGACATGTTCCTGAGAGGATTGTAATAAACGCCCATGGTAAGGGTGTTGGCAGTCCCCCTCTGCCCGATGTGGGCAAGGAACCAGATCAAATGACGGAGGACTCTTTCAAAGAATCTTCCGAACCATCCTTTGGCTTTCCGGCAATCGGAGACCGAGGTCTCATAATCGACCATGATCCTGTTGCCTTTGAGATTTTTGTCCTCCGGGAGAGGGTGACCTAGTAAGGCCTCGAATTCCTCGTTGGAGATGCTTCTAACGTGTCCGTCGAAATAATGAGGGACGTTCTTCTTCTCATAGGGGAGAACCTCGGTTGTGCCTTCGACGCTGAGACGGCCTTTAAGGGTCAGTTCGGCGCTGGAGGGTCCGACATAGACTTCATAGGTCCCGCCCTCTTTTTCCCAAGAGTTGGTTTTGACGTTGAAATAACGGAATGAATAATCATCGAAAGGAATGCTGACTTCTTGGCTCTCGCCGGGCTTGAGATTGACTTTTTGGAAGCCCTTGAGCTCGATGGCAGGACGGAAGATCTTGCTGTCTTTTTTCCCAATGTACATCTCGGCGACTTCCTTGCCTTCGACTTTTCCGATGTTGGTGAGGGTGAACTTCACGCCTTTCTCATCAACCTTCAAGGCCGAATATTTGAACTTTGTGTAGCTTAAGCCATATCCGAACGGGTAACGGACGTCGACGTTCGCACTCGAGAAATACCTATAACCGATATAAACGGATTCACGATATTGAATCTGGGTGTCGTTCTTGCCAAAGTGGTCGGCCGATGGGACGTCGAGATAGCCATAAGGATAGGTCTCGGCGAGTTTGCCTGATGGGTTGACTTTGCCAGTCAAAACATCGAGCATGGCCCTCGCTCCGCCCTCTCCGGAAAGATATCCATGGACCAAGGCGTTAAGACGGTCGATGAACGGCATTTCGATGGCTGAGCCACAGCTGAGGACTCCGATGACGGGCACGCCAATATGATAAAGCGCGCTGATAAGGATTCTCTGGTTCTCAGGGAGCCTGATGTTTTTCCTATCGATTCCTTCGGTCTCCGAGAACTCATCGAGTCCGATGAAGAGAAGGACGTAATCGGCTTTCTCTGCGAGTTTGCAGGCTTTTTTGACCAAAGACTGGCTCTTTTTGCCGAATCTCTTGAAGCCTGGCTCATAGCCGACGACCTTGAGATCGTAGTTTTTGACCTCATCGAGAACGTTCTCGACTTTGAGAGGGTTGACCATCGAGCTGCCGGCCCCTTGATAACGTGGGGTCTTGGCGAAGTCGCCGATGATGGCGACTTTGGCGCTCTTTTTCAAAGGCAAAATATCGTTGTCGTTTTTAAGGAGGACGATGGATTCTTGCTCGACGTGATAGGCTCTGTCGTGGTGCTCTTGTTTATCAAAACTCTTGGGCGCGTTCTTGAGGGCCTCATTCGAAAGGATGGCTCTCTCGATGATCCTATCAACTGATTCATCGACCAATGAGACGGGGATCAATCCTTCGAGGACCGCTCTCTTGACGTCTTCGTTGGTCTCGCCGTCGGTGGATGGCATCTCTAACTCATTCGAGCATTCGAGTCCTTTGACCCTGTTGTTGTCTCCGCCCCAGTCAGTGACGACCAGGCCTTTGAAGCCCCACTCTTTTCTTAAGATGTCTTTAAGGAGGTGTTCGTTCTCATTGCAATAGGTCCCGTTGATGCGGTTATAGGCCGACATGACACAGCCGGGCTTTGCTTCTTTGACGGCGATCTCGAAGGCGGTGAGATAGATTTCTCTTAAGGCACGCTCATCCACGACCGAGTCGCTGGACATACGTTTGATTTCTTGGTTGTTGCAGGCAAAGTGCTTGATGCAGGCGCTCACGCCATTGGATTGGACTCCTTTGATGTAGCCCGCGGCCATCTTGCCCGCGAGGTAGGGATCCTCGCTGAAATACTCAAAGTTGCGCCCACAGCGTGGGTTCCTTTTCATATTCACGCCCGGTGCCAGTAACACCGAGACGCGGGCAACAGCCGCTTCTTCGCCTATGGTTTGCCCAACTAACTGGGACAAGGAGGGGTCCCAGGAGTTGGCGCTTGTGGCGCTAGTTGGAAAACACGTGGCCGGAATCGATGGATTGAGGCCTAAATGGTCAGCGGCCGCGGCTTGTTTTCTTAAGCCCGTCGGACCATCTGAAAGAAACATCGCGGGAATGGAGTATTTGGGGTAACTGACGCTTTGCCAAAAGTCCTTGCCAGAGAGCAAAGAGACTTTTTCGTCTAAACTCATCTTTTCGATGACATCGGCATGCTTGAGAGCCATATTCTTCCTCCGGGGACTTGGCTAAAAAAGCGCTATTTTCCCTATTTATGGCCCAATGGTAGCGGTTTCTTTTTTCTAAAAAAACCGATTATGCACAAACTGTCATTTTTTGGACACAATTGGTAAAAGAAGGCGTTTTGCCAACTGGAAATTGTTATTTTGAGGCTTTTAAATATGCTGCTTTATATAAGGAATAAAACTCCTAGGTGCACGTA
>DHAP01000042.1:0-375 GCA_002397465.1 Caryophanales bacterium UBA4951
ATAAATAAAAAGAAGTGAGTGATTATTCGTCACTCTTTTCTTTTTGTCGAAAGCGGGCTCAAGTTTTTTGCCTTACATTGTGCTTGTCCACAAAAGAAGGAGGACAACGAAATGTATTACTCAGCAGGAAACTATGAGGCCTTCGCCCATCCGGAGAAGCCCCAAGACGCCGACAAAAAGAGCGCCTACATCATCGGAAGCGGCTTAGCTGGACTATCAGCGGCCTTCTATCTCGTGAGAGACGCCCAACTCAAAGGCGAACACGTTCACATCCTTGAGAAACTGCCGCGCAGCGGTGGCTCATGCGACGGAGAGCTCACAGACAAAGGCTACTACATGAGAGGCGGCCGTGAGATGGACAACCATTTCGAGTGC
>DHAP01000042.1:549-770 GCA_002397465.1 Caryophanales bacterium UBA4951
TATTGGCTCAACAAGCATGATCCTAACTATTCGCTTTGCAGAGCCACCGTCCATCAAGGCCAGGATGCCCACACCGATGGCAAATTCGGACTCGACAGCGAAGCCCAAAAAGAGCTGATCAAACTCTTCATGAGCTCGGACAAGGATTTGGAAGACAAGAAGATCAGCGAATGCTTCGACGATCATTTCTGGAACAGCAATTTCTGGCTCTATTGGCAGAC
>DHAP01000042.1:851-34698 GCA_002397465.1 Caryophanales bacterium UBA4951
AATTCTGGAACTCGAATTTCTGGCTCTATTGGCAGACCATGTTCGCTTTCCAACGTTGGAGCAGCGCGCTTGAGATGAAACGTTACATCCAGCGCTATTGCCACCATATCGATGGGCTTCCTGATTTCAGCGCCCTTCGTTTCACCAAGTACAACCAATATGAGAGCATGATTCTCCCTCTTGAGAATTATCTCAGGGCCCATGGGGTCAAATTCGAATTCGGCTTCAATGTCCAAAACGTCATCTTCGATGAGAAGAATGGCAAAAAACTTGCCAAGAAAATCGTTTATCTGACTCCTGACGGCAAAAAAGAATCCGTTGATTTGCTCGAAGACGATTTGGTCTTCATCACCAACGGATGCTGCACTGACACCACTTGCTATGGCGACCAAAACCACGCCCCAGATCTCAGCAAAGTCAAAAATTGCTCTGGCGAAAGCTGGGATATGTGGAAGAGAATCGCCATCCAAGACGAGAACTTTGGACACCCGGAGAAGTTCTGTGGGGATGTCGAGGCCTCAAACTGGATGAGCGCGACCATCGACACAAGCAACGAGGAAATCATCAAAGCCATGATGAAGATCTGCAAAAGAGATCCCCGTGAAGGCAAGGTGACGACCGGCGGCATCGTGAGCGTCAAAGACAGCCAAGACGGCTGGTTCCTTTCCTGGACGATCAATAGGCAACCTCAGTTTGCCTCACAGCCAAAAGGCCATGTCTTGGTCTGGGTTTACGGACTTTACACCAACAAACCTGGCAATTACGTCAAAAAGGCCATGAGAGACTGCACGGGCGAGGAGATTTGCGAAGAGTGGCTTTACCACATTGGCTTCCCAGTCAGCGAGATCAAGGAATATGCCAGCAAAAACTGCAATACGACCACCTCGTTTATGCCTTACATCAACGCCTTCTTCATGCCGCGCCAAGTCAAGGACCGTCCGCTTGTGGTCCCAGAGGGATCCGTCAACTTCGCCTTCATCGGCCAGTTCGCCGAGACCCCGAGAGACACCATCTTCACGACCGAATATTCGATCCGCACCGGCATGGAGGCCGTCTATACCCTCATGAACGTGTATAGGGGAGTCCCAGAGACTTGGGGAAGCGTCTATGACGTCCGCGAGCTCTTGAAAGCCTCATACTACGCGATTGATAAGAAACAGCTGAAAGACCTCAAGATGAAGCCGATCGAAAGATGGGCGCTCAAGTTCGCCCTTAAGAAGATTAAGGACACGGACGTTGAGAAAGTCGTCAAGGAGTCTGGACTCATCTAAAACAAAAGCTCCCGTCCAATGCGGACGAGAGCTTTTTTTGTTGGTTGAATCAAACGGAAATCGTTAGGATCAGTCGGCGTTTTCCATCGCCTCAGCGGCAGCCTTCTTATGGGCATCGTATTTCTTGCGCTCACTGGTGTCAAGGATCCTCTTCCTCATCCTGATGGAATGCGGGGTGATCTCGACCAGCTCATCGAGGTTGACGTAGTCGAGGCAAGCCTCAAGCGTCATCTTGCGAGGGGCCTTCAGAACGATCATCAACTCACGGGTGGAGGAACGGACGTTGGTCATAGGTTTGGACATCGTGCAGTTGACGGCTAAGTCAACGGGGTAGCGGTGCTCGCCGACGATCATGCCTTCGTAGCAGACGTCGCCTGGAACGATGAACATCGTCCCGTGCTCTTCGACTTTCTGCAAGGCATATGAAGTGGCGCTTCCTTTGTCGGTTGAGACGAGGACGCCGATATTGCGCTCGCCGAGGTCGTGGCTATACATCGGACGGTACTCTTTGTACTCATGGTTGATGATGCCATATCCCTTGGTCATCGTAAGGAAGTTGCTGACGAATCCGATGAGTCCACGTGAAGGGATCACGTAGACAAGACGGGTGTTGGTTCCGTTGTCGTCCATATTGATGAGTTGCGATCCGCGGTTTCCCAAAGTGGTCATGATATCCCCGACGAATTCGTTCGGGACATCGATTTGAAGGTCTTCATATGGCTCACATTTGACGCCATCGATTGTCTTGATGATGACTTGGGGTTTGCTGACCTCAAGTTCATAGCCTTCTCTACGCATGGTCTCGATGAGAACGCCGAGATGTAACTCACCACGTCCGGAAACGATCCAGGTTTCGGCATTTGGCACGCGGCGGAATTTAAGCGAAACGTCACGCTGAGTCTCTTCGAACAAGCGCTCTTCGATGACACGGGCGGTGACTTTCTTGCCATCCTGCCCTCTTAAAGGCGAGGAGTTGGTCCCGAATTCCATCTGCAAGGTCGGCTCGTCGACACGAAGCGGTGGCAAAGCCTCCAACTTCGAGGGATCGCAGACCGTGTCGGAAACGCCGATGTCGCTAAGACCGGCAATGCCACAGATGTCTCCGGCTTCGACTTCGTTCACCTCATCACGCTCCATGCCATAGAAGGTATAAAGCTTCATGACTTTGAAGTTCTCGTTTTCGCCATCCGGTTTCACATCGACCATGGAATCGCCGACTTTGATTTTTCCGCGCCTCACGGTTCCGATGCCGATACGTCCGACGAAATCGTTGTAATCGAGTAGGGCGCTCTGCCACTGGAAAGGACCATTCGGATCGGCCTTTGGGGTCGGGATGTTTTTGATGATCAGATCGAAAAGGCAATCCATGCCCGGCTTTTGGCTGGCTGGATCGGCTGACATTGAAGAAGTGCCATTCAAAGCGGAGACGTAGCAGACTGGGAAGTCCAATAAGTCATCGGGGGCTCCTAATTCAATGAAAAGATCGAGGACTTCGTCGACGGCCTTTTTCGGGTTGGCATTTGGACGGTCGACTTTGTTGATGACGACGATGGGCTTAATGTGGTTCTCAAGGGCGTTTTTTAAGACGAAACGTGTCTGAGGCATCGTTCCTTCGTAGGCGTCCACAAGCAAAAGGCAGCCATCGACCATGTGCATGATACGCTCGACCTCGCCTCCGAAATCAGCGTGCCCCGGAGTGTCGACGATATTTATTTTCGTTCCTTTGTAGTGGATGGAAGTGGTCTTGGCCAAGATGGTGATGCCTCTTTCATGTTCCAAAGGGTTGGAATCGAGCATACGGTCTTGGATGGCCTCGTTGGCTCTGAAAGTGCCGCTTGAGGTCAACAAAGAATTGACGAGGGTGGTCTTCCCGTGGTCAACGTGAGCGATGATCGCAATGTTCCTGATGTCCATGGTAAGTTCCTCCTTTAAAGAAATCCGTGTGAAATCATAGTCTTATACGCGCGTATGCGCAAGAAAAAATAATGAGCCTCCCTCTTTAGAAAGAGGGGATTAGGTCTTATTTAAGACGGTCAAAAAGCTTTTTGGCTTCGAGGATGGTGTCGTCCATGTCGAAGTAACGATAGTTGGCAAGGCGCCCCAAGAAAAGGAAACGGGGCGCTAACTTCAAGGCTTTGTCGGCGTAATTCTTGTAGAGATTGGTATTTCTTTCGTCGTTGAGGGTGTAGTAAGGGATCTTGCCCTCTTGGAAGGTATCCGGGTATTCGTAAGTGAGGAAAGTCGAGTTTTTGTTCTCACAATAGGGGTCGAATAATTTGGCTTCGTTGATTCTTGTGTAAGGCACCTCACGGGCCGTGAAATTGATGACGGGGTTATGCTGGGCGACGTCAACGTCAAGCTTCTTCTTTTCGAAGCGGAGGCTTCGATAGTCCAAATGGCCGTCCTCGAACGAGAAGAACTCATCGATGCGTCCGGTGTAGACGATGGTTTTGGCCATTGAGTCGAACTTGTTCTTTTCTTTGAGATAATCGGTGTCGTTGACCAAGGTGGCGCCCTTTAGGAGATTGTCGATCAGAACGCTATAGCCGCCTTTCGGAAGGCCTTGGTAGGTGTCATTGAAGTAGTTGTTGTCATAAGTGAAACGGAGTGGGAGGCGTTTGATGATGGACGCCGGAAGATCCTTGCAGTCCCGGCCCCATTGTTTTTCCGTATAACCTTTGATCAGTTTCGTGTAAATGGTGCGGCCCACGAGTTTAAGGGCTTGTTCCTCAAGGTTCTTGGGCTCCTCGATATGTTCTATTTCGCTCTCTTCCTTGATTTTGGCCATGGCTTCTTCAGGAGTCTTCACGCCCCAAAGCTCATGGAAGGTATTCATGTTAAATGGAAGATGGTAAAGCTCGTCGTGGTAATTGGCCAAAGGCGAATTGACGAAGGGGTACATCTCACAGTGTTTGTTCACGAATTCCCAGACGTCCTCATACGATGTATGGAAGATGTGGGGGCCATAGTCATGAAGGATGATGCCATCCTCAACGTGCGTGTAGACGTTTCCGCCGAATTCGTGGCGTTTCTCAACGACGATGACACTGTGTCCGGAATCAAGAAGCATCCTGGTCAAGGAGGCGCCGGCAAGGCCGCTTCCGACCACTAAAAAATCATAAATCATGCTAAGATTATCGCATAAGAAAAGCCCAGGCGCTTCTTCAAATGAAGAAATAAAGAAAATTAGCCTTATTTTGATGTGAAAATTCGTTTCGTAAAGTAGAATAGGTGCGGGACTCGGGGCGTGATAACGCCTAGAAGCGATATGGACAAAGAAGAAAACAAAAAAATAGAAGACAGCAAAGAACAATCTGAAGACGAAAAACTTGAGAAAAACCCAGCCGAGGCTGAAACGCCGGCCGAAGTGGCTGAGGACAAAGAAAAAAAGCAAGACGAAACCAATCAGAAACAGTTCTCGAAAAAAAGCGTGGCCTACAAGGTTGCGTTGTTCCTTTTGATAACCGTCATCGCCTTTTCGATCATTTTCTCGTTCACCGATTTGAATGAGGTATGGGACGCGATCACCAAGGTTCAGGGAACCAATATGTGGATCGCCGCCGGATGCATCATCGTCTACATGCTCATCTGGCCGCTCTCCCTTGTCTTGATTGCTAGGGTCAAAAAAATAAAAGCAACGCCTTTTGATACATATTTAATTGGTGGGACCGAGCATTTCTTCAATGGCGTTACCCCATTTTCGACCGGCGGCCAACCGTTCCAGGTTTATGCCTATACGAAAGTTGGCGTCAAGGCGGCCGATTCGACTGGCATGATTTTGATGAATTTCATCGCCTATATGATCGCCACCAACGCCTTTGCCATCGCCTCTTTGTTCTTCTATGGCGACTTCTCGGTCAATTTCAATTCCTCGACCAAGTGGATCATCATCCTCGGCTTTGTCATGAACTTCCTGACTTTGGCCTTTATGATCTGCATGGCCACCTGCAAATGGGTCCGCGATGTCTTCACTGCTGCCCTAAAAGGCCTTTGCAAAGTCAAATGGATAGGCAAGCATCTCACGAAAGCCATCCCGATGTTCGAGCAATACTGCGACAACGCCCAGTTGGCCGCCAAAGAGGTTTTCTCCCACAAATGGCTTTTCATGTCCGCCGTTTTGATCAAACTCGTCGACTTGGTCTTCTATTACGCCATTCCGTTCTTCATCTTGAGGGCTTTGGGCGTCCATGTAGAATGGAGCCAAATCTATCTCTTCATCTTGGCTTCCTCGTTCGCCATCACCACGATGGTTTGGGTTCCTACCCCGGGCGGAACCGGCGGTATTGAAATGGCCTTCACGATGATTTTCTCGGCCTTAGCGGTGGGGGTCAACGCCTCAGTCGTCAGCGGGGCCATGCTTTTATGGAGGGCTTTGACTTACTATTTCCTCATGCTCTTGAGCTTCCTTGAATACCTTTGGTACAAAGCCAGGGTCAGAAGAAGAAACAGCAAAGAAAAGAAAGAGGCCTCAGAAGCCAAATGATCAATGTTTTGCTAAGTGGGAACGCGGGGGTCAAAAAAGGCATCCGCCTCAATATTTTAAGTGCGCTTGAGCATACGAAAGCCCCGATTCATTTTTATGTTTTCACCATGGATCTCCGTCCTTATGGGGATGGGGAGATGGGCATTCCTTTGCAAGAAGAGGATTTCGCGCCGTTGTTTTCTTTACTCAAAGAGACAAATCCAGAAAACGAACTCAGCCTGATAGACGTAAGCAAGGATTTCATTGAGGCGTTCGATGACACTCCGAACCGCCATCCTAAATATTCGCCATACACTTTGATAAGGCTGTTCTCAGACCGTTACATCGATGGCGACAAGCTCATTTACCTAGACGCCGACACGATGGTGAACAATTCGCTTGAGGAGTTTGCCAAGATTGACATCGAAGGCAAGGAACTGGCGATATGTCTCGACTACATGGGCCGTTTTTGGATTAGGAAAGACTATTTCAACGCCGGTGTCATCTACTTCAATTTGAAGGAATGCCGGAAGAGCGGTCTTTTGGAGCGCTCGATAAAACTCCTCCAAGAAAAGAAACTGTATTTCGCCGATCAAAGCGCCCTCTATCAATGTTCGAGCCAAAGGGTCTACATGCCGATGGACTACAATGAGCAAAGAAGCGTCAAGAAGACGACCGTCATCAAACACTTCTGCAAAGGCGTCGTCTATTTCCCTCTATTCAAGATTTATAACGTCAAGCAGTGGGAAGTCTCAAAGGTCCATTCCTTTCTCAAAATGCACGATTTCGACGACGTCTACGCCAAATATGAGAAATTATTCGGCGAAAAGCTTTCCTGAGGTTGTTTCTTCTTGCCTAGGCTAGCCTTTTGGCATATAGTCTTCCTTGCGACGTGACTACGTCAAGGCCGTACTCCATGACCTGGCAATGTCACCGCCGTGAACGAAAAAAGAAAGGAGAATTACTATGGCTTTGAAAAAAGAAGAGATCAACGTCATCGTGAAGAAGTATGGCAAGAACGAGAAAGACACCGGCAGCGCCGAGGTCCAGATCGCCTTACTCTCCAAACGTATCGCTGAGCTCACTGAGCACCTTAAGAGCAATGGCGAAGACGCCAATGCCCGCAGAAGCTTGCTCATCCTCGTCGGAAAAAGACACAGCTTGCTAGATTATCTAGCCGCGAGCGATCACGCCCGTTACGAAAAGCTTATCGCCACTCTTGGCATCCGCAAATAAGGTTCTGAAAAATTATGAAAGCGCTGAAATTCAGCGCTTTTTTTGTGAAAATACCGAAATAGTTCATATCGGTAACTATCAAAATATTCGACAAAATGTGAGTTTTTGTTATATTATTTAGATATCTTTGATTGTAAAAACATGAAACTTAGGATTGACGGACTAAGCCAAAGTTACTATTCTAGACGGAGCTGGGGTTGTCCGAGGGAAAACCGCCGGCCTGTCGTTACGGAAAAAAAGCGGACCTGCCCGTTAGGGAGGTGCCGCTTTTCTTTTTCTATCTTCCCTACGTTCCTGCTCACATACGTCGCGCAAGTATGCTAAGATAACCGCGTTAATTCATTATCCATAAGAGGAAAAGAGGAAAAAAATGAAACAAACATTCGAACTTGAGTTCGAAGGCAGGCATCTGCAAATCGAGACCGGAGAGATCGCCAAACAAGCCGATGGCGCCGTCTTGGTCAGATTTGGCGACACCGTGGTCCTATCGACCGCCTGCTGTGCCGACACTCCAAAAGAGGGGGACTTCTTCCCGCTCACCGTCGATTACGTCGAAAAGCAATACGCTTCGGGCAAAATCCCGCAAAGCTTTCTTCGCCGCGAAGGCCGCCCAGATGAGCACGCCACTTTGAGTGCCCGTCTCATCGACCGCCCAATCCGTCCTTTGTTCGCCGATGGCTTCAGAAACGAAGTCCAGCTCGTGAACACCGTCATGTCCTGCGATCCAAACAACACCCCGGAGATGAGCGCCATGCTCGGAGCCTCCTTGGCCCTTTGCATCAGCGACATCCCATTCGATGGCCCGATCGCCGGCGTTTACGTCGGCCGCGTCGATGGCAAATTCGTCATTGACCCGAACGAAGAGATGAAGAAGAAGAGCGACATCAATCTCACCGTCGCCGGAACCGCCTCCGCCATCATGATGGTCGAAGCCGGAGCCGACCAGGTCCCAGAAGAAGAGATGCTTGATGCCATCATGTTCGGTCATGAGGCCATCAAGAAACTCTGCGCTTTCGAAGAAACTATCATCAAAGCGGTTGGCAAAGCCAAACGCCACATTGACCTTTACGCCCCTGATCCAGCCATCAAGGAAGACATCGAAGGCCGCATCAAGACCCGCCTTGTCAAATCAATTTCCATCGTTGACAAGCTCACCCGTCAGGATGCCGTCGATAGCTTGAAGAAAGAGATCATCGACGATTACGACGGAAGAAAATACGACAACGAGAAAATCCATGCCAAGACCATGATGATGGTCAACGACATTCTCGAAGGGATGGTGGCCGAAGAGGTCCGTCGTCTCATCATCGAAGACAAAGTCAGACCTGATGGCCGCAAAGTCGACGAAATCCGTCCTCTTGACGCCCAAGTCGACCTTCTCCCAAGAGCCCATGGCTCAGCTATGTTCACCCGTGGTCAGACCCAGGTCATCTCCACGACGACCTTAGGGCCTCTCTCTGATGCCCAGATCATCGACAACCTCACCGGCGATACCGAGAAGAGGTTCATGCATCAATACAACTTCCCGCCTTATTCAGTCGGCGAGATCGGACGTATCGGCACTCCAGGCCGCCGCGAAATCGGCCATGGTGCCTTAGGCGAGAGAGCCTTGAGCTACGTCATCCCAGATGTTGATTCCTTCCCATACACAATCCGCTGCGTTGCTGATGTCGTCGAGAGCAATGGCTCATCCAGCCAGGCTTCCATCTGCGCCAGCTGCATGTCGCTTATGGCTGCCGGCGTTCCGTTAAAAGCCATGGTCAGCGGCATTGCCATGGGTCTCATCACCAACGATCCGACCCGTTCGCCAGACAAAAAGAGCAATCACTACACCATTCTTACCGACATTCAGGGTCTAGAGGATCACTTCGGTGACATGGACTTCAAGTGTGCCGGAACCGAGACTGGTATCACGGCCCTCCAGATGGATATCAAAATCCATGGTGTCACCCGTGAGGTTCTCAGCGAAGCCTTAGCCCAGGCCCACAAAGCCAGAGCCGAGATCCGCGAAGCCATGAAGAAAGCCATCCCTGAGCCACGCAAAGAAGTCAGCGAATACGCTCCGAAGATGGTCACCTTCAACATTGACCCAGACAAGATCAGAGACGTCATCGGCACCGGCGGCAAAGTCATCAATGACATCATCGCCAAGTGCAATCAGGTCAAGATCGACGTGGAAGACAGTGGCAAAGTCACTCTCTACCATACCGACAAGGCCATGATCGAAAAGGCCAAGGCCATGATCGATGACATCGTCCGCGAAGCCAAAGTCGGGGAGATCTATGAAGGCAAAGTCACCCGCGTCGAAGAATATGGCGCCTTCGTCAATCTCTTCGGAGATACCGACGGATTATGCCATGTCAGCCGTCTTGACTGGAAATACATCGACAATGCCAATAACTTCTGCAAAGTCGGAGACACCATGAAAGTGGTCGTCATCGGGCTTGACGAGAAAGGCAAAGTCAAACTCAGCCATCGCGAATTCCTCGAGAAGCCAGCCGATTACGTCGAACGCCCAGAGCGTCCGGCCGGAGACAGGCCACACAATTCCTTCCATGGTGGAAACCGTGGCGGAAGAGGCGGCAATCGTCACTAATCGATAAAGTTTAGGTCTCCCCGATGGGGAGGCCTTTTCTTTTGCTCGAATGCCAATTTATCGGCCGTAGGCCGAGGAAACTAAGTATTATTTGTCTCATAAGAGACACAACTGTGCTAAGATAAAGCCAATTAGAGGTAAGACAACTCAAATGGAAGACGTAATTATCATTGGGGCTGGCGCCGTCGGCGCCTTTATAGCCCGCTCACTTTCAGTTTATGAGCTGAAAGTTCTTGTTTTGGACAAGGAAAACGACGTCGGTGACGTTACCAGCATGGCTAACTCAGCCATCGCCCACTCAGGCTATGACCCTGAGCCAGGAACCAAAAAAGCCATCTTCAACGTCGCCGGCAACAAAATGATGCCGACGGTCTGCCGTGAACTTGACGTCCCATATGGGAAAATCGGCACCATGACGATAGCTCTTGAGGATTCTCAGCTGAAAACCCTTGAGGATCTTAAGCTCCGCGCCGAAAAGAACGGCGTCGAGGCCAGACTCATGAGCCATGATGAAGTCATCAAGGCCGAGCCTAACATCAATCCTGAAGTCAAAGGCGCTCTTCTTTGCCCGACCGGCGGAATCGTCAATCCTTTCCTCTTGGTGGCCAGAGCCTTCGAAAACGCCATGGACAACGGCGTCAAACTTGCCTTAAACGAAGAAGTCACCGGAATTGAGAGCAAAAAAGATGGTTTCGTCGTCAAAACCAAAGACAATGAATACGAAGCGAAAGTCGTCATCAACGCAGCTGGGCTTCATAGCGATGACGTCGCCAAGATGATCGAACCGATTTCTTGGAGCATCAATCCGAGAAAAGGCGAGTACTACGTTTTGGACCACTATGCCCCGGGACTCGTCAATCACGTTCTTTTCCCGCTTCCTTCAAGCAAAGGAAAAGGCGTTCTCGTCACCACGACGACCTCAGGCGATTATCTTGTCGGTCCATCGAGCGAATTCGTTCCTTCAAAGGATGACGTCTCAACCGATGTCATGACCCTTGAGGACGTCAAAGCCCAGGCCAAGAGCCTGGTTCCGAACATCCCGTTCAATCAGCAGATCAGGGTATACGCCGGCTTAAGAGCCACTCCGTCAACCCATGATTTCATCATCGAGCCCGCCAAGAGCAACTCCAAATTCATCAACGTGGCAGGAATCGAATCGCCAGGCTTGGTTTCTTCACCGGCCATCGGCGAATACGTCGCTGACAAATTAGTGGGGGCCGTCTTGCCTTTGAAGAAAAAAGCCCATTACGAAACAAAAGTAAGACCTTACGTCAAACCGCTTACGATGCCATTGGAAGAGAGAAACGCCCTCATCAAAGAACATCCTGATTACGGCATGATGGTTTGCCAGTGCGAGAAAGTGTCGCTTGGAGAAATCAAAGACGTTATGTCACGTTCTTTGCCGGTTTATAGCGTCAAGGCTTTGAAGAAACGCACAAGAGCCGGCTTTGGCAAATGCCAAGGCGGTTTCTGCCAGCCTTCAATCGTGAGACTGTTGGCCGAGTATTATCATACGACGCCCGACAAAGTGAACTATGACAAGCTCAATTCGCCACTCGTCGTCGAAGAAGTCAAGAAGGAGGGCAAATAATCATGATCAAGAAAGATCTTGTCATCATAGGCGGTGGCTCAGCCGGAATGGCCGCAGCCGTCGGAGCCTATGACCAGGGCGTCAAAGACATACTAATTATCGAAAGAGGCCCATTCTTAGGGGGAATCCTCAATCAGTGCATCCATAATGGTTTCGGCCTTACGGAATTCAAGGAAGAGTTGACGGGACCGGAATTTGCCTCTCGCTTCATCAAAGAAGTGAAGGAAAGAAACATCCAATACGTTCTTGATAGCACAGTCACATCCTTAACCAGAGACAAAGTCGTAACCTATACGAATTCGACTGATGGCGTCGTCCAAGTCGAAGCCAAAGCCATAGTCATGGCCACTGGATGCTACGAAAGAAATGCTGGCGCCATCGGAATTCCTGGCGATAGACCTGCCGGAGTTTTGACCGCTGGCCAGGCTCAGCTGTTCCTCAACGAATACGGGTATCTGGTCGGAAAGAGAGTCTTCATTCTCGGATCTGGCGACATTGGGCTTATCATGGCGAGACGTTTGACCCTTGAAGGGGCCGAAGTCCTTGGCGTGGCTGAAATCATGCCTTGGAGCAACGGTCTTAACAGAAACATGGTCCAATGCCTCTATGACTTCAACATCCCGCTTTATCTCTCACATACGGTGAGCAAAGTGGTGGGGAAAGAAAGAGTCGAGCGAATCGAAATCAGCCAGGTAGACGCGACAATGCACGCCATACCCGGAACCGAGAAATCCTTTAACGTTGACACGCTCATCCTCTCAATCGGCTTAATTCCGAATAACAGCTTGCTGAACAGCATATCCTGCAGCATGTCGAGAACCAAAGGCGCAGTCGTCAACGATCACTTCGAAACCGACATCGATGGCATCTTCTCATGCGGAAATGTTTTGCACGTCCACGACCTCGTTGACAACGTCGTCAGCGAAGCAAGGGAAGCCGGCAAAGGAGCAGCCTATTACATACAAGGAAAACTTCCGAGGGACAAGGACGCAATCGTCTGCAACCCAGGGGACGGGATCGGATATGTCGTCCCTCAGAAAATCGATCTAAAGGAAGCGGAGGATAACATCCTCTTCAAGTTCCGGGTACGCAAGCCAAGCAAGAACGTTTATATTCAATACGAATTTAATGGCGACATAATTAAGAAAGTGTTCAAACCTGTGATTATACCTAGCGAAATGGAAATCGAACAACTTCCTAAAAACTTACTAAAAACCAACCAAGGAACTATCAACGTTTCGTTGGTTCAAAAGGAGGCATAGTATGGCTGAAAGAGAACTTATTTGCATCAATTGCCCAAGAGGATGCCACCTCAAAGTAGATGACAATCTCAACGTTACCGGAAACTTCTGCCCAAGAGGCGCCGCCTATGGCAAACAAGAGGTCACCAACCCGACGAGGACCGTCACTTCGACCGTCCGCATCGACGGGGCTGAGCTTCCGCTTTGCCCAGTGAAGACCGCCAAGGCCGTCAGCAAAGGAAAAATGTTTGACGTCATGGTGTCAATCAACGCGGTCCGTCTTAAGGCCCCCGTTCATATTGGGGATGTCGTCATCAAAGACGTTTGCGGAACCGGCGTCGACGTTGTTAGCTGCCGTGACATGGAGAAAATAGCCTGATGAGGATTTTGGTCGCCAGCGACATCCATGGAAGACTCCATCGGATGGAAGCTTTTAACGTTTGGATCGACAAATTGAATCCGGAGAGGATCATCCTTTTAGGCGACTATTTGTATAATGGCCCGCGGAATGGGGTTCCAGATGACTACAACCCGATGGAAGTGAGCAAACTTTTGAACATGAACGCCCAGAGAATCATCGGTGTGCGTGGCAACTGCGACTCAAGAATCGACGACACCCTCTTGGATTTTAAGCTTGAGGACAATCGAAGCATCGAACTTGATGGCATGAAATTCGAGCTTTATCACGGAGATGACTTCTCACTCAGGAATCTTAAGAAAGAAAAAGGCCACATCCTTCTTTCAGGCCATACGCATATCTACGTTTTGAAGGAAGAGGACGGAATCGTTTACCTCAACCCCGGATCCATCTCTTTTCCGAAGAACATGAATCCCCCGAGCTTCGCGCTGATTGAAGACGGAGAGGCCCAAATAATCGACTTTGACAATGGGTCCGTTTTAAAGAAACTTCCGATTTTGTCTTAAAACTTATAGTTTTATAAGAGCGTTTTGCCTATAATGGGTTAGAGAATTTTTATATGTTTGAAAATAATGAATGGAGAATGATTTATGAGCGATAAAATCAGGATTTTTGCCTTAGGGGGCCTTGATGAGGACGGCAAGAATTGCACCGTTGTCGAGATAAACGGAGATATTTTCGTTGTCGACTGCGGAATCAAATACCCTGACAAAACGATGCCTGGCATCGACTATGTGATACCGAACTTCCAATACCTAAAAGACCGAAAAGACAAGGTTAAAGCCTATTTCATCAGCCATGGCCATGATGACCAAATGGGAGCTTTGGCTTATCTCTACAAGGACGTCCCGGCCCCAATCTATGGCTCGCTTGTGACTTTGGCAATGTTCAAGAGCTTCAGCCGCCACGTCGGAATCGATCCTTCGCATTATGATTTGCACATCGTCGAGGCTACCTCGACTTTCATGGTCGCCGGAAGGAAGATTTCTTTCTTCAGAACCGCCCATAACATCGCGATGAGCAGTGGCATTGCCATTTCCAGCGACAAAGGAAACATCATTTTCACATCCGACTTTGTCGTCGAGAACAACGCCAACCCGAATTATCTGCACGACATGAACGCCATCGCCAAGATAGCCGAAGATCCTACCCTCGTTTTGCTAAGTGAGTCCGTTTATGCCTCCCATGCCGGCTATACCGCTCCGGATTACAAACTGACCCCGATCATCGAACAAACGGTGAAAGACGCCCCAGGCCGTGTCTTTGTCGCCTTGTTCAGCGCCAACTTCTATAACATCGACGAAGTCATCGCTTTGGCCATTTCGACTAGAAAGAAAATCATCCCTTACGATGAGGAGACAGCCGAAACCATCTCCAATATGCAAAACTGCGGTCAGCTCCTGATCCCAAGAGAGAACTTTGCCCCGATTGATGACCTCAATCGCTATAGAGCCCAGGACATCATCGTTCTTATGCTTGGATATGGCGTGAGGCTATATGGCAAAATCGCCCTTTTGGCCGCTGGTCAAAACGAAACGAAGCAAGTCATGCTCAATGCCACCGATACTTTCATCTCGGCTTGCCCAAGCAACGACAACACCGAAATAGAGGCGACCGATTCTCTCGATGAGCTCTATCGTAGCGGCTGCACTGTTCTCAATGTCCCAAAGAAACATTTCCTCAAGATGCATGCCTCAGAAGAGGACCTCAAGATGATGATCGCCCTTCTCAAGCCGACTTATTACATCCCGATCAAAGGCTTCTACAAAGACCTTCTTGGAAATGCCGAGGTCGCCCTTTCAATGGGCATCAACCTCAACCATTCGAATGTGTTCTTGCTTGAAAACGGCTTATCCTGCCTCTTTGACGAGACCGGCGGCCATTTGATGAACGAGGGCATCGTCCATGGCGACATCTTAATCGATGGCATCGGAGTGGGAGACGTCGGAGCCCAAGTCATCAACGACCGTGAAAAACTCAGCCAGGGAGTAGTGATCTTGGCAGCGACGGTTTCTAAGAGCAGCCGCAAAATCGTGGCCGGTCCAGACGTCCAAATCAGAGGGCTCGTCTTCCTTAAGGACAGCGATGCCATATTGCGCGACGTCAGCAAGATATTCTTGACCACCTTGAACGATGATTTGGCCTCAGCGCCTTATGACGTCAATAAGATACGCGATGACGTATACGACAAATGCCTTAGGGCCATCAGGAGACAAACCGGCAAAGAACCGATGGTTCTCCCCTTAATCATAGAAATCGCCTAACCGTTTCTCTCAGGTCTTCATCATGAGTAAAAGAAACGGCAGCAAAAGCACTAAAAATATCGCGCAAGCCCTAGGGATGGGCTTAGTTTTGTTCACCCTTGTCGCTTTCGTCTCGCCTGCTACGAGACTATGGGGGCTAGGCTATGGCTTCTTTTTCCTTTTCGGATCATTGGCGGGCTATTTCTTCCTGCCATTGCTCTTTATCATCGGGCTTCTTCTGACGTTCCTTGGAAGGCTTCCCAAATCATTCTTCTCGTGGCGTTTTTACGTCGGGACTCTTTTTTTCTCCCTTTCGCTAGGATGCCTCCTTTCTTATTTTTCCTATTCAAAAGTCAGTTTTGCCGGCGATTATGACTATTTCTTCAATATCATGAAAGGCTATCAAGGGGACAATGCCAGCTCCTTGTTCATGTCGAGCCAACTCGGCGGCGGACTTTTCGGATTCATCAGCGCCAGCCTCCTTATGTCTGGAGGGCGGGCCCTCTTGCTTTCGATATCTTTCATCGTCTTGGTCGGATCTTTGGTTTTGATCTTCTTAAGCTATATCAAACGTTTCATCGGTTTCCTTTCACGCGTTATCGGAGCTCAAAAAGCCAAAAACGCCTCAATCAGAGAGACCAAGCGCCTTTATGAGGAGCAACAAACGTCCATAGAAAGAGAACGTAACAATGTCCCGCTAAGTGACGTGCCAGCCAACGAGGGATTCTTCATCGCCAGCACCAGCGCGAGCGAGCCGACCCTCAAGATCGAAGCCCCGAGAAAAGAATCGGCGGCCGCTCCGACCCTTGAGACGCATGGAGATGGCTTCATCGGTGCCTCCAGAAGCGACAAATACGTCGATGAAATGCCATCGAGCCTTCCAAAAGAGATGCCAAACCCATCCTTTCAGCCTCTCATTTCACCACGCGAGATGGAACATGCCGGCCTTCAAGAGGCGGTTTTCATCCCTGACGAAAGAAGCGCCAAAGAATACAAAGAGCAGCTTTTGAAAGAAAGAAAGCCAGTGGTGGGCATCGCCCCGGCTGCCAACGCGCCAGAAAGCAATGAAATATCCATCGATTCCTTAAAAAAGGAAGAAAAAGCCGCGCCTTCCGCCCCAATTGAGACTCCAGTTCAGCATGCTTACGAAACGCCGGAGCCATCTTTTGTTAAGCCGACAGCTCAAGCGAGCGTCGCCGCTTCATCAGTTCCAACCGTCGAAGTGGTTGAGAAGAATGTGGAAGCGCCGATCGTCGAGCCAGTGATAGTCAAAGAACAACCAAAAGAGGAACCTAAAGAGGATATCTTCACCATCCCAGAGCAAGAAAAGCCCGTCGATGTCCCACAAGAGGAAGAAGCAAAAACCCCTGTGGCCCCTGTGGAAGTTCAGGAGCAGCCGAAAAAGGAAGAAAAGCCAAAGGAAGAGCAGTCTTTCGAAGGCGCTCAGCCCAAGAGCTCGCCTTTGCCGCCTTACATTTTGCCGCCTTTGACTCTTTTGAAGAGCTACGAGAACGAAACCAACCAGGCCGCCAAAGAAGAAGAGTGCCGCCAAAGGGAAGAACTCATTAACAACGCCCTCAATGACCTCCATGTCGGAGCTCAGGTCGTCGGCTATACCATCGGCCCAGCCGTCACTCGTTACGACATCCAGACCAACCCTGATGTCTCGGTGGCTTCGATTGGCAAATACGTTCAGGACATCTCGGTCCGCTTAGGCGGCGTCGGCGCTCGTTTTGAGGAAGTCGTGAGAGGAAAGTCAACGTCCGGCCTCGAAATCGCCAACAAGACGACGACCATCGTTTCCCTTGATGAGATGATTGAGCACCTCCCAGTCGGTGAGAAGTGCAACATGTTCATTCCTTTTGGCAAATCGATCAGCGGCGAATACATTTCCGCCGACCTCAGCGATTTCCCACATATGCTCGTAGCCGGCACGACCGGAAGCGGCAAGTCCATCTTCATGCACGGATTGATCATGTCCCTCATCATGAGAAACCGTCCGGAGGATCTTAAGCTTGTCGTGGTGGACCCCAAGAGGGTTGAGATGGGCAAATACAAGGATCTGCCGCATCTTCTTTGCCCAATCATCAAAGAGCCAAGCGAAGCCAAGGTCTGTTTCCAAAAGCTCATTGCCGAGATGGAGAGACGCTTCACCGTCTTTGAGAATTCCGGCGTCAGCAACATCCGCCAGTTCAACAAAGACTACGCGCCGGTTTATGGCGTCAAAAAGCTTCCTTTCATCGTCGTCGTCATAGATGAATACGCCGACTTGGTCGACTCTTGCAAAGACATCGGCGAAAGCGTCGTCAGAATCGCCCAAAAGGCCCGCGCCGCCGGCATTCACCTCGTCATCGCCACCCAGAGGCCGAGCGTTTCGGTCATCACCGGCGTCATCAAGGCCAACTTGCCAGTCCGTGTGGCTCTTTCGATGAACACCCAGATCGACTCCCAGACGATTCTAGGATATGCCGGAGCCGAGGAACTCGTCGGGCATGGCGACATGCTCGTCGACTGCCCTCAGGTAGCCCGAAACAGTTTCACCCGCTGCCAAGGCTGCTTTGTCGACAATTCGGAAATACGCAACGTCGTCGATTTCATCAAGAACCAAGAAACCGTCCAATATGACCCAGCCTTCGTCGATCTTGTCGACCACGAAGCTGAAGCCAAAGCCGCCGCTTTGGCGGCCCCGGCTCTTTCCAAGAGCGAACTCAGGGCCATGGAGGGCGATGACAAATACGCGATGATCAAAGAGGACGTCATGAGCCAGGAATACACCTCGATATCGAGGATCCAAAGAGTTTATGGCATCGGCTTCCCGAGGGCTGGCAAGATCTTTGCCCAGCTGCAGAAAGAGGGAATCGTCTCGATGGCTCCGGATAGCGCCTCATCAAGCAAAGGATGCCGCGTTCTTATCCATGACGCCGCAAGTCTGGCCCTTAATGCCAACGCGACTGAGGGAAACACTCCTAGCGGGGAAGGCGACAAACAATGAGAGTCGGAACCGATATCGTCATGATTTCCCGGATACCCGTCACGAAAGAGTCCTTCATCAAAGGTGTCCTAAGTCCAAAAGAAAGGGCCATCTTCGACTCGAGAAACGACAAAGCCGAGTTCTTGGCTGGACGTTATGCGGCCAAAGAGGCCTTCCTCAAGGCCGTCGGGACGGGGCTAAGCGGGGCAAGGCTCAACGAAATCGAGGTGCTCTATGATGAAAAAGGGGCGCCGGTCCTGACTTATGAGGGCCACGAATATTCCGTTTCGATATCCCACGATGGAGGCTACGCGATAAGCGTCGTATTAGCATGAAAGACACATTCCTAAGCGCCAGACTCGTAAACGAAGATTTGATAAGGCTCGTTATTTTTTCGAGCGTCCCTTATGAGAAATTTGACGCTTTCTTGATAAAAGACAGAACTTCAGAGAGCAAATTGTCCCTTTTGAAAATGTCTTCGATGGCCAGCGTCCTCATCGCCGACTATCATCTTTCAAGCCCTCTTGAGCTAGGCCATTCTTACATGGTTGCCATCCGGGACTTCGGAAGGATCGCCCTCGACGTCAACGAAGCCACTTCCTTCCCTGATTTCGATTCAAAATACGCCTATGACGGCGATGATTTGGGCGCCAACTGCACCAAGACCCGGACTTCTTTCGCCCTTTGGGCTCCGCTTGCGAGCGCCGTTTTGCTGAAATTCAAGCTCCCTAACGAAGGAAGATGGCATTTAAGAAACCTCGAAAGAACCGAAAAAGGCGTCTGGAGGCTGTCTTTGAATGGCGATTTCGACGGGATGCTTTACACCTATTTGGTCACCAACAGCGAAATCACCGTTTCAACCACCGACCCTTACGCCAAAGCCTCGACCCCAAATTCCAAAGAGAGCGTCGTCATCGATTTCTCAAAGCTTAAGAAGAGATTCCATAAAGAGGCCCTCCCAGTCCTATCTAGCTATAGCGACGCGATCATCTACGAGGCCAATGTCAGGGATTTGAGCATCGACAAGCATACGGACATCCTTAAAAAAGGAACTTATGCCGGGCTTATTGAACCCAATCGAAAGACAAATGACGGAAACCCCGCCGGATTCGACTATGTTTGCTCTTTGGGCATCACCCATTTGCAGCTTCAGCCTATCTACGATTTCAAAACCGTCGATGAGCTCAATCCTTTCTCTTCCTATAACTGGGGTTATGACCCTGTCCAGTATTTCTGCCCCGAAGGCTCTTTCAGCAGCGATGTCGCCGACCCCAAGAACCGTCTCATCGAGGTTCAGGAGATGGTGGACGCTTTCAACAAGGCCGGAATCAGAATCATCCAAGACGTCGTCTACAATCACGTTTATGAATACCTTTTCTCGCCGTTTGAGAAAGTGGTGCCGAATTACTATTTCCGCCACAAGGCGAACGGTAGAATGGCCGATACGTCCTATTGCGGCGATGACGTGGCTTCTGAAAGGAAGATGGTTCACAAACTGATCGTCGATGCCTGCAAGTGGTGGATCGACTTCTATGGCATCGATGGCTTCCGTTTTGACCTTATGGGCATCATTGATGTCGAGACCCTCAAGGAAATCGAGGACTACGGCAAGAAAAAAGACCCATCTTTCATGGTGTATGGCGAGGGATGGAACATGGGCAGCGAATGTCACATCCCCCTTGGCAATATGTCGAACTACAAGCTTTTGCCGGGATACGCCTTCTTCAACGACAAATTCCGCGAGAACGCCAAGCGATATCTCTCAGGTGATCTTTCGGTGAGCGATGGCTTGCGTTTTGCCTTTTTGGGCTCTTCGATGGAATATGCCGGAAACCACCCTCTTTTCTTGAACACCAACCAAAGCATCAATTACGTCGAATGCCATGATAACGCCACTTTCTACGATTATCTTTCCTCAATCAGAGGGGACTTGGACGAGAAAGAACGCCTGGCCCTTTCCAAAGTCGCTTTGGCTTTGTGCCTTTTCTCATTCGGGGTTCCTTTCGTCCACATGGGGCAGGAAATCGCCCAAAGCAAGTGGGGGAAAGACAACACCTATAACCTCCCGGACGTCTATAACCGCTTTTCATATCGTCTCCTCGACGAGAGAAAAGAGATGTACGATTATTTCAGGAGCCTAGTCAGCTTTAGAAAGAAGCATCGCTTCCTTCATCTTTACGACCCCCGGGCCATCGCCCCGATGGTCGACCTCAACGAGATAGAAGGAGCCTTTCACGTTCATTTCTCCGATCACAACGAAACCGCGCCTTATAAGGAGGTCGATTTCTACTTCAACGTGACGGACGAGGAACTCACCATCAACTTCCCTTCGCCGCGGGCGGTCGTCATCGACACCAGCGGGGCCTTGGAGAAACCTTCCGAGCCCAAAAACGAGCTTGTGGTTCCTAAGCACTCGTTCTTCGGCGTCGCCTCTTTTTGATCACATATTGGCAACCATCTATATAAGGAACCCCCAGCAAAGGAGGAGTTTTTCATGCTGACAAGCGCGACGATCATCGGAAGATTAGGGGATATAGTCCCCGAAACGGATGGCAGGATCAGATACATTGAGATAGATGAGACAAAGACCACGGAACTAGGGGCTGGCGTCTTCAAGACTTACCGCTACCCGGTATATGTCATGGTTGGGACTTCCCTCATCCAAACCGAGCCGAGCGGGACCTTGGCCTTCGTGAAAGGGAGGCTTACCCAGATCGAAGGGCTCGGGATCGTCATAATCGATGAGCAGGATGAAATATTCAAAAGCAAAAAGGGCTTGGAGGAAATAGTCTCGAGGCCTTGACGCAAATTGCCCCTCATGGGGGCTTTTTTATATGCTAGAATACCCAATATGCTCAAATACCCAAGGATTTTATTGACGGCTGGCTGGCGTTTATTGTTCGATTTCACGTTTTATATCAATCGTTATGCCAAGCACCCCGAACGCTACAGCATCGAGGAAAGATATGCCAAAGTCCGTTCTCTCATCATCTACATCCTCGACCATTTCCGGATCGACTGGAAAATCGAGGGGATCGAAAACCTCAAAGCCCTCAATGACTCATCGAAGCCTTTCTTGATGGCTCCGAACCACATGAGCGACCTTGACCCCTTGGCTTTGGTCTATTTATCGGAGAAGCCGATTTCCTTCGTCGCCAAAAAAGAAACGACCAAGATGCCTTTCATCGGAACGGCCGTCAAAGCCTTGGACGGTTTCTTCATGGACCGCGATGATCTTAGACAATCGCTTACGGTCATCAGAGGCGTGGAACAAAAACTCAAAGAGGGCCATTGCTCTTACATAATCTTCCCTGAGGGAACGAGGAACAAAAGACCGGCCGTCACTGGCGTTTCCCCATTTAGGCCCGGCTCTTTCAAAGCGGCCTATCTCGGCCAAACCCCGATACTTCCGGTATCCATTTACGGGACTTTCAGACCTTTCCATTCCAACCCAGACTACAAGAGGAATCTGCTTCAGTTCACTTTCTTCAAGCCCGACACTTACGAAGACTATGAGAAGATGGACACCGTGGCTTACGCGAACAAGGCCCATGAGCTGATCCAAAACGAAGTCGACAGACAAAAAGAAATCGACCGCCTCTATTTCGAGAAGGGATATGAAAAGATCCCTTTGCGCAAGGGACCTTTGAAGATTGAATAAAGACGATTACCACTCCCGGCGCAGGCCTTTGGGGTAGTGGTTTTTGACAACGCCTTGGGTGGCTTTGACGTAGCCGAGGTTTTGCTTATCATAGCTCACGATGTAGAAACCATCCGGCTTGTCGATTTTGAAGGTGTCGCCATGGACGTAGGCTTTAGCCTCCTCCAAAGAAATCGGCAAAGAGTATTCGGGCCCCAAGAAATGGGCTAAGTGGTGGTCGGGGATGTAGATGTCCCTCATTTCAAAGAGCTTGACCCCATAACGTAAGATGTTCAAATGGGTTGAGTCGAATGATTGGTAAAGGCTATAGAACTTCGAGCGCATCATCTCATTGCTTCTATCAAGCAAGCCATAGTCCTTCAAGAATTCCTTGTAGCGTTGGTTTGAGATGATTTTATGTGGAGTTTTTACGATGGTTCCTGGCTTTTTGAAGAGGCAAATGAACTGTCCTTCGCCCTCAAAGCGGTTCGGGAAAAGATGGACGGCCTCCGGAAGCTTCTCGTTATGGTAGAAGGATGGATCCTCTGGAAGAGCGATCATTTCGATCTCAGGATGCTTTTCTTTGAAAGTGATGATCGTTTGCTCATCCTCCTCAAAAGAGAAAGAGCAGGTGCTGTAGGCCAGCGTCCCGCCTTCTTTGAGCATGTCATAGGCTAACTCAAGGATGTCGAGTTGCTTCCTGGCGTTGGATTTGACTTTTTCGTAGCGCCAATCGGCTTTGGCTTCAGGGTTTTTCCTCATCATTGCAGAACCGGAACACGGGGCATCCACGATTATCTTGTCAAAAGATGAATGGAAATGAATGTGTGAGAAAACGAAGTCATTGGAGGCGACGATGATGTCGCCTCGACCCATGCGTTCGACGTTCTGGGACATGGCTTTGGCCCTTGGGTAAGAGATATCATTCGAGACGATGACGCCTTTGTCGTTCATGGCCAGGCTGGCGCCGATGGATTTTCCGCCTGGGGCCGCGCAGATATCGAGGATGACGTCATCTTCCTGCGGTTTCAAAAAATAGACGACCATCATGGCTGAGGCATCTTCGATGGAATAGACGCCATCATCATAGAGCATGTCTTTGCCGAACTCGTATTCGTCCTTGTCATAAAGATAGGCGTGTTCGACGAAAGGATGCTTCCTGACATTAGGGAAACGAGAGAGGAATTCCTCATCGCTCATTTTCTTGGTGTTTAGAAGAAGCGCGTGCGTTTGTTTGCCATTTTCAATGGAGTTAATTAACGAATCGACCTCAGTTTGTGGGAGATAGTTATTTAATGATGTCCGAAAATCCATGCATTCATTATAATGAAATCAATAAAAAAGGGATACCCCCTAGAAAGAGCAAAGGTTTATTTACTATGAGAATGGTTGACATCATCGAGGAGAAGAGGGATGGCAAGGCCCTTACTGATGAGGAAATAGCTTTCTTCGTCAAAGGCTACACGAACGGAGACATCCCTGATTATCAGGCTTCGGCTTTGGCCATGGCCATCGTCTGGAGAGGCATGAACAAACATGAGATTGCCGCGCTTACTGATAATATGGAACACTCGGGTGAGACAATCGATCTTTCTTCGATAAAAGGAATCAAAGTCGACAAGCATAGCACCGGCGGAGTTGGGGACAAAACATCTTTGGCCTTAGGGCCTCTCGTGGCGGCTTGCGGAGCCAAATTGGCCAAAATGAGCGGACGTGGCTTAGGCCACACCGGCGGAACCCTCGACAAAATGGAGTCCGTCCCTGGAACAAGCATCGCCATCGACGAGAAGAGATTCATCAAGCAGGTCAATGACATCGGCATCGCCATCATCGGCCAGACGAGCGAGATCGACCCAGCCGACAAAAAGCTTTACGCCCTCCGCGACGTGACTGGAACCGTCGAGAGCATCCCTCTAATCGCTTCCTCGATCATGTCAAAGAAATTGGCCTCCGGCGCCGACACCATCCTTTTGGACGTCAAGTTCGGCAGTGGGGCTTTCATGAAAACTATCGAGTCCGCCAAAGAACTAGCCACGACCATGGTGGAGATCGGCGATTCCTTGAAGCGTGACACCAGAGCCATCATCACCGATATGGACGAGCCGCTTGGCTTAGCCGTCGGAAACGCTTTGGAAGTCAAAGAAGCCATCGCCACCTTGCATGGCGAAGGACCTCGTGATTTCGTCGAACTTGTCACTGAAGCCGGAGCCATCATGCTCGAACAGGCCCACATCGCCAAAGACCACGATGAAGGCGTCGCCCTCATCAAAAAGGCCATCGCCGATGGAAGCGGATTCGAAAAACAAAAGGCCTTGTTCAAAGCCCAGGGCGGAGACATCTCCTATCTTGAGCACCCAGAGAAGTTCCCTCTTGCCAAATATCAGCTTCCGATCGTGGCCGAAAGAAGCGGCTACGTCAAGAGAATCGACTCAATGGCGATCGGCGTTTCCGCGATGAAGCTCGGCGCTGGAAGAGCAACGATGAAAGACGTGATAGACATGTCGGCTGGCATCGTTTTGTCCAAGAAGGTCGGGGACTATGTCAATAAAGGCGACGTCTTGGCGACCGCCCATACCAACAAGACCGGAATAGAAGAAGTCCTCCATGACATTCATGAGGCTTTCTGCCTCAGCGACGAGGAAGTCGTCGTCCATCCGATCGTCCACGCCTATATCAAGAAGTAATCCATGCGCGTATTGGTACAAGAGGTCTTAAGCGCTTCGGTCAAGATCGAAGGCAAAGAAGTCGGCTCCATCGCCAGGGGCTTTCTTCTTTTCGTTGGCTTCACCTCCGGAGATGATGAGGACATCATAAAAAGAATGGTCGACAAAGTCTTGAAACTTCGCGTGTTCCCTGACGAAAACGGGAAAACGAATCTTTCTTTGGGCGATGTCGGGGGAGAAGTCCTCTCAGTCAGCCAGTTCACCCTTTACGCCTCAGCCAAAGAAGGAAACAGACCCTCGTTCATCAACGCCATGAGGCCTGAGGAGGCCAAACCCCTTTTCGCCTATTGGAACAACATACTCCGCGAGAGAATCCCGAATCTTCAAACCGGCGTTTTCGGAGCCGACATGAAGGTCTCTTTGATCAATGACGGGCCCTTCACCCTTTGGCTCGACAGCAAGGAGCTTTTCAACAAATGAAGGTCCTTTTGGGTTTATCGGGCGGCGTCGACAGCGCCATCGCGGCCTACCTTCTCAAGAAGCAGGGCTACGAAGTGACAGGCGCTTTCATGCGCAACTGGGACGCCATGCTCAACAACGACTATCTTGGCAACCCCACCGTCAATGACTCGCAATGTCCGCAAGAGAAAGACTACCAAGACGCCAAACAAGTCGCTGAGCAGCTTGGAATCCCTCTATTGCGGGTCGATTTCGTCAAAGAATACTGGGATGAGGTTTTTTCTTATTTCCTCGCCGAATATAAAAAAGGGCGAACCCCAAACCCCGATGTTTTATGCAACAAGTACATCAAATTCGATTCTTTCCTGAAGTACGCCAAAGAACATGGATTTGATTGCATCGCCATGGGGCATTACGCCAAAAAAGGCACTTACGATGGACATGAGTATCTTTTCAAGCCCTTGGATTTGGCCAAAGACCAGACGTATTTCCTTTGTCAGATCAACGAAGACCAGATTAAGTCCTGCCTTTTCCCGATGGAGAACATCACCAAAGTCGAGGCTAGGCAAATCGCCAAGGAACTAGGCCTAGATGAAGTGGCCTCAAAGCATGGATCGACTGGCGTTTGTTTCATAGGCGAAAGGAACTTCAGGCAGTTTTTGCATAACTATTTCCCTGCCACAAAAGGGAAAATAATCGATATTTCCAATGGAAAAGTGCTCGGCGAGCATATGGGCGTGCTTTACTACACGCTCGGCCAAAGAAAAGGGCTTGGCATCGGCGGAGTCTCCGGAGAAGAGGACAACGCCTGGTTCATCTGCAAAAAAGACGTCCCCAATAACATCCTCTATGTGACCAACGGAAACGAGGACGAGCACTTGCTCAGCGATTCTTGTCTCGTCAGCGACGTCAACTGGATCGGAGACAAGCCGGAAAACGAAATCAAAGTCGGCGTCAAGTTCCGTTACCGTCAGCCAGATCAACCATGCTATCTCTCCTTCAAAGACAATGAAGTGGTCCTTCGTTACGAAAAGCCCTATAAAGCCGTCACGCCCGGCCAATTTGCGGTCTTCTATCTTGATGGAAGAATGCTTGGCGGCGGGATAATCGACAAAACCTATTATTTAGGCTCCAGAAACGATATCTGATTCTTAATATTTCGGCTTATTCATTGAGGTATTCGGCAAAAAACCTTATTATTAGTCAATGGCTAAAAAGAAAAAGTCTTCTAAATCCACGAAAAGCCCGACCGTAAAGATAAAGGCCGGCAAGAGGAGCGTTCGCCTCCCGTTATGGATTTTTTTGATACTTGTGGCGGTGGCCGCCATCGCTCTCGGCGTCGTTTACGCTTTGGGCGGATTTGGCAAGTCTGAGCAGTCATCTTCATCGGAAGAGCCGACGACATCATACTCATATAGCGATGATGACTCCGCTCCGATAAGCTTCAATTTCATCGCCGCCAATAACGGCCATAGCGGTGACTCGACATACATCAAAGCGGGGGACGTCGACATCTTGATCGATGCTGGCAGTCTTGCTTCCTCGGCCTCAACCATAACAAGTTACATGACTGATTCTTCCAGAGCCGGCAACTATGTAAACGACGGAAAACTTGAGTACGTTATAGCGACCCATGCCCATAAAGACCACATCTCAGGATTCTATGGGACATCTGATTCTTCGAAGGCATCTGGCAAAACCGGAATTTTGTACAATTTTGATATCGACACTCTCATTGATTTCAATCTTACAAATTTATCAGGCGGATCTGGGACTGTTTACGGTTCATACCTGACCGCTAGAGACTACGCGGTGAACAAAGGAACGAAACATTTCACTGCCCTTCAGTGCTATAACAACGAAGGCAACGGGGCTTCTAGAACCTATGAACTCGGCAAAAACCTCACGATGAGCGTCCTCTACAATTACTACTATGAAAACAACAGCAGCGACGAGAACAACTACTCGGTTTGCCTTTTATTCACTCAAGGGAGCAAAAACTTCCTATTCACCGGCGATTTGGAGTCTTCCGGCGAAGCTAAACTCGTGACGAATAACACCCTTCCGGAAGTCGAGCTTTTCAAGGGCGGGCACCACGGAAGCTACACGGCTAACACCGATGCCTTATTAAGCGTGATCAAACCTAAGCTTGTCTGCATTTGCGCCTGCGCTGGGAATAACGAATATGCCTCAGATGAGAACCATGCCTTCCCCGCCCAAGAGGCCATCAACAGAATCGCGCCTTATACGGACAGGGTTTATGTCACGGATCTTGGTTCATGGTCTAATGCCACTTATGTTGAGCCGATGAACGGAAACATCCTTGTGAATTATGACGAAAAAGGAAACGAAGAATTGAAATTCTCCCATAATTCCCTCAAATTAAAAGAGACCCAATGGTTCTTGAATAAGCGAACGATGCCATCGGCGTGGGCCTCATAATCAAGAATATGAAATCTACCAAAAAAGGAATATTCGTAAGTTTGGCTATCGCCGGATGCATGGCGACGGTTGTCTTCAGCGAGTCGATGACCAAACAAACCGTCGGCGAGAGCTCTTACACTTCTCAATGTGCGAAAATTCGTTTTGGGTCGTTGACTGGGAGCGGTGGCTCGACATCCTTTTACTCGGAAGTGTCTTCTATTGTGGTGTCTTCTTATTCTTGTACCGGCACGGTCACTCAACAAAGCGCTTCAAACGATTCGAAATACGCGGTGAAAATCGGAACCGGGAGCGCGAGCGGGGCCATAACCTTAACTTTTAATTCAGCGTATGTCATTCAAAGCGCCAACATCTATTGCACGGGGCTTAGCGGAACAGCTCTCTCAACAACTTCGATTAACTTTATTTGTGGAGATGACACAGGAACCATCGTCGAAAAAACGGACTCTCTTAAAAGCAAGACCGCGACGATGGACCTTGAAAAGACACCAGAGGAAGACTCCAACATCATCTCGTTTGACGGGCTTAATGATGTATCGCGCCCGTCAAAATGGATAACGATCGGAAACAATGGCGGAACCTCAAACAACAACTTTTACCTTTTCCAGATATCCCTCAAGCTTTTAGTCGCTTCGGAACCCGAGGTGACGTCCTCGGAAGAAAGCGGCAATTACTCGCCCGTCTATTTCAATTTCATCGATGTCAAGAACGAATCCGGAGATTGCACATATATCAAAGCCGGCGATAACGACATCTTGATTGACGCCGGAAGCACCGCCTCCTGCGCCTCAACCATCTCGTCTTATTTAAGCGATTCCTCAAGAAAAGGCAATTACGTGAGCGACAACAAACTCGAGTACGTCATTGCCACCCATGCCCATGAGGATCACATCGCGGCCTTCGCTGGGGTGAGCGATTCCAGCAAAGCGTCCGGATATAACGGAATCCTTTATAACTATGACGTCGGCACCATCATCGATTTCCCGCGGACTACATCCACAAGCACGACCTATGCGAATTATCAGACATCCAGGGATTACGCCGTCAATAAAGGAGCAAAACATTTCACTGCTCTTCAGTGCTACAACAACGAGGGAGGCGGCGCCTCTAGAACCTATGATCTAGGAAACAATCTAAGCATGAGCGTTCTCTACAATTACTATTACGATCATACGGCCAGTGGCGAAAACGATTATTCCGTTTGCCTTTTATTCACACAGGGGAGCAAAAGCTTCCTTTTCACCGGTGATTTGGAGTCTTCTGGCGAGTCGTATCTAGTCGCCAACAACACACTTCCGACCGTTGATTTGTTCAAAGCGGCCCATCATGGCAGCTACACGGCGAACACGGATGCTTTATTAAGCGTGATCCAGCCTAAAACCGTTTGCTTTGAATGCTGCGCCGGGAGCACCAAATACACCACGGTGGCGGCCAATACCTTCCCATCCCAAGAAGCCATCAACAGAATCGCGCCGTACACAAATGACGTTTATGTGACGGGGTTAGGCAATACCGGCGCCAGCGGCTATTCAGCCCCCTTCAACGGAAGCGTCGTCGTATCTTATGACTCAAATGGAACCAAGAGCATCAACTGCACCAACAACAACACCAAGCTGAAGGACACTTCATGGTTCAGCGCCAATAGGACGACACCTAGCGCTTGGGCTTCCTAAAGGAAAAGACTCCAATCATTCATATGCCCATAGACGAAAAGAGATGCCGCTATCTCTTTATGGTGCTAAGATAACCGCGGAAGATTAAGTCTCTTTAAAGAGAGGGCCGCATGATGGGAAGGCCCAAGAGACGTGCCACTTCCTATAGGGAGCAACGTCCCCGCGCTTCGCGTTAAGAAGAAAAGCAAGATGCACCTCAGGTGAAGAAGGATGGTACCGCGCAGAAAATGCGTTCCTTCGAGAGGTGTTTTATTTTTCGAAAAAGAGGAAAAAAGATGAAAGCATTAACAGGGCAGCAAATCCGTGAAACATGGATCAAATTCTTCGAAAGCAAGGGCCACAAATGGCTCCCGGGCGTTTCATTGATCCCACAAGGGGACAAGTCCCTTCTTTGGGTCAACGCAGGCGTCACCGGGCTCAAGAAATATTTTGACGGGAGCGAGATTCCACCCTGCCGCCGAATCGTCAATGTCCAGAAAAGCATCCGCACCAACGACATCGAAAACGTCGGCCATACCGCCAGGCACCATACTTTCTTCGAGATGCTTGGCAACTTTTCCATCGGCGACTATTTCCGCAAAGAGGTCATTGCCTGGGCCGTTGAGATCTTGACCGATCCAGTCAAAGGATTCGGCATGCCTTTGGACAAGCTTTACATGACATACAACCCCAGCGACAAAGATTCGCTTCAGTATTGGCAGGATAACGGCGTTTCCAAAGACCACCTCATTGCCCTTGAAGGCAACTACTGGCAAATCGGCGAAGGACCATGCGGGCCGAACACCGAGGTTTTCTTCGACAGGGGCGAGAAGTGGGATCCCAAACACTTGGGCGTCAAACTCCTCCAAGATGACATTGAAAATGACAGATACATCGAACTTTGGGGCATCGTCTTCAGCCAGTTCAACGCGGTCAATGGCGTCCCAAGGGAGAAATACAAGGAACTTCCGAGCAAGAACATCGATACCGGAGCCGGCTTAGAGAGAATCGCCTGCATCCTGCAGAATACCCCGACCAACTTCGAAACCGATTTGTTCACCCCGATCATCCATTACGTCGAAGGTTTGTCGAAGATGAAATACGAAGAGCCCAATCTCATGGCCTTCCGTGTCATCGCCGACCATGCGAGATGCCTCACCTTCGCTTTGAGCGATGGGGCCAGCTTCTCGAATGAAGGACGTGGCTACGTCTTAAGAAGAATCATCAGACGTGCTATGCGTTATGGCCAAAAGCTCGGACTCAAAGGCGCTTTCATGTACCGCCTTGTCCAAGTGGTGGCCGATTCCTACAAATGCTTCTACCCAGAGCTTGAAGGGCACGTCGAAGAGGTTAGCAAGCTCATTTATGGCGAAGAGGAGAAGTTCCTCAAGACTTTGTCGACTGGCGAGGATCTCCTTCGTGAGATGCTCTCTGGAAAGAAACAACTGACTGGCGAAGAAGTCTTTAAGCTTTATGACACATATGGCTTCCCGAGCGACCTGACCAAAGAGATCGCCTTAGAAAGCGGTGTCAGCTGCGACATGGACGGTTTCTCAAAATGCATGGAAGAGCAGCGTGAAAGAGCCAGAAACGCCAGGGGAGAAATCGAATCATTCCACAAGCAGAGCAAGGACCTCATGTCCTGCAAACTCGACAGCGTTTTCACATACGACAAAGATTCGACTGAGTCGAAGGTTTTGGCTTTGTTCGAAGACGGCGTTGCCGTCAAGAGCATCGTCGATGAGGGTGAAGCTATCTTCGACGTCACACCTTGCTACGCCGAAATGGGCGGTCAGGTGAGTGACAGCGGAAGCATCGTCAACAAAGACGTCGACGCCAGAATCAGCGAGGTCGGAAAGGCCCCGAACGGACAGCATCTTCATTTTGTTAAAGTCAATAAAGGCGAGTTGAAGGTCGGCGATGTCGTCACTGTTTCAGTCGACTTGAAAAAGAGGCGCCTCATCGAGAGAAATCACAGCGCGACTCACCTTATGCACAGCGCTCTTATGAACGTATTAGGCGAGCACGTGAAGCAAATGGGTTCCTACGTCGACGAGAACTACCTCCGTTTTGACTTCATGAGCAACAGAAAGCTCAGCGAGCAGGAAATCGCCTCCATCAACGACGAGGTCAACGAGAAGATCGTCGAATCCATCCCTGAGGTCACGGAAATACTCCCGATCGAAGAAGCCAAGAACAGAGGCGCCGAGATGGAGTTCAGCGAGAAATACGGCAAAGTCGTCCGCGTTGTCGAGTTCGGTGAGTACAGTCGTGAATTCTGCGGTGGCACCCACGTCAAAAACAGCGCCGACATCGGACTTTTCATCATTGAAAGCGAAGATGCGGTCGCCTCTGGAGTAAGACGTATCACAGCCAGAACCAGCCTTGGGGCTTATCAATATCTCTCCAAGCGTGTCAATAACTTGAACAAAGCCGAGAGCCTTTTAGGGGCCAGTGACGTTGATGTCATTTCCCATATCAGCTCGCTTCAAAGCAATAACCAATCCTTGAACAAAGAATTGAGCGAGACCAAGCAAAAGCTTGCCTCACTCGACGCCAAATCCCTTTCGGGAAGCGGCGAGAAAATCGATGGCCATGAAGTCTTCATCACTTACAAGGAAGGCGCCAGCCGCGAAGATCTTCTCCAAATCAGCGATTCTTTGAAGAGCAACCGTCAAGACTACGTGATCGTTTTGCTCGGCGGCAAAGAAGGCGCCAGGCCACTTGTTTGTTTCGTGGGCGGCGAGAGCTTGCAGAAAGTCTCAGCCGGCAATATCGTCAAACTCTTGGCCAAAGAGCTCGGCGGTGGCGGCGGAGGCAAAAACGAGATGGCCACCGGACAGCTTAAAAAAGGAGACAATTTCATCAACTTAGCCCACAATATCCTCAAGGAGAGCCTTTAATGAAAAAAGTTGCCGGCCTTGATTTAGGGACTAGAAGCTGTGGAATCGCCGTGAGCGATGTCCTTGGGATCGCCCATGGAAGGGAAGAATACCGTTTCCTTGAAGGCGCTTATAAACAAGCGGTCGCCCACATAATCGAGTTCCTTCATAATGAAGGGATCGATGAGGTGGCCCTTGGCTATCCTCTCAACATGGATGGAAGCGCCGGCGAAAGCGCCCATCGTTCGGAAAGATTCAAGGAAGAGCTCCTTGAAGTCGACCCAAAGCTCAAAATTACCCTCGTCGATGAAAGACTGACGACGGTTGTGGCGTCAAAAAGGCTGCTCGAGGCCGATATTTCGAGAAAGAAAAGGCATGCTGTCATCGACCAGCAAGCCGCCCAAGTCATCTTGGAAAGCTATCTTAACCAAAAAGAGGGAGGAAACCTATGATTGAGATCAACGACAACTCGATTGCCATCACAAAAGAGGATGGCACCGTCGAGAATTGGAAGATTTATTTCTATTACCACAATCCTGAGCGAAAGAAAGACTATTACCTCATCTACAACGAGAACGACCCGGATTCACTCTTGGTCATGTCGTCCAAAGACGGGAAAGAGCTCTCGGATGTCAGCGAAGAAGAATTCGCTGAAGCCCAGGAAATGCTCGAGACTTACGAAAAAGACCCCAAAATCGCTTCTATGAAGTAGTCTTTTCTTGTAGAAAAGGCTCCTTATACCTATAATCAAACACGGCTAAAGATTGGAGAAACATATGGCAGAAGAAAAGATCGTAATGACCCGTGAGGGCATGGACAAACTCGAAAAAGAGTATCGTCATTTGATAGACATCGACCGCCCAGAGGTCATCGAGGCCCTGACGTTGGCAAGAAGCCAAGGCGATTTGTCGGAAAATGCCGACTACACGGCGGCAAGAGACAGGCAAGGTCAAATTGAGGCCCGTATCACCGAGATTGAGCATATAAAAGACGTTGCTGTCATCGCAAGCGAGGCCAAAGCTGGCAAAAAGATCAGCTTGGGCAACATCGTCACCTATAAAGACAAAGACGGCGAAAACATCGTGAAAATCGTCGGAACTATCGAGGCTGATCCATTCGCCTCGCCTTATCCGCTCATTTCCAACGAGTCCCCGTTAGGGATGGCTCTTCTAGGAAAAATCCCCGGCGAACACATCGTCGTCGAGAGCGATGAACCTTACGAAATAGACATCATCAAAGCCGAAGCCGTCAAATAAAATTCACGCCTTCCTGACGGAGGGCGTTTTTTTATGGGCATTTTCTTCCGTCCCCTCACTAGATGAGATTAGGAGGAAGAAAAGATGTTCAAAACAATTTTGGCCGTGGTGGCGGTTACGATCGTCGTTTTGATAGTTATGGCGGTTGTCGACCGGGTTAGCGGAGACATATCACCAGGGGAATCCAACTCAAGCACGGCAGCGAAAAACGATTCTTTGCAGGTTACGATAAGCGGAGAAATCAGCCATAGCGGCACCTATTTCCTGCCACTTGCCTCAACTTTGGGAGATTTGATCCTTTCTGCTGGCGGGGTGAATTCCAATGCCGATTCGAGATGCTACAACACGACTTTGTCTCTTATTGCCAAGGCTTCCTATTACATAGCGCCTTTATACGATAACGGGGACACGTGCGCCGTCACGCCGATTTCGAAGGTCAACGTCAACACCGCTGATGCCGAAACCTTGAAAAAAGGCGTGGAGTCCTTCTCAACGACCGTCTGCAGCGCCATCGTGAGTTATCGCACGAGCAATGGCGACTTCGCCCAATTAGAGGATCTGAAAAACGTGGCTGGCATCGGGCCTTCGACTTTTGAGAAATGCAAAAACCTCGTGACGCTCCACGAATAAACCGTTTTTTGCTTCCTTCGATTCTTTTTGGGATGGTGATAGGGGCCAATCTCGCTTTTCATTCTTCCTCTATGAGGATTGTTTATGTGATTCTGTCCTTACTAGGCCTGCTCGTCGTTTTCTTTCTTAACGACAAAAGAAATGGCGGAGCCTTCCTTCTCCTTTGCCTTATTTCTTTTTTAAGCGTCAGTTTC
>DHAP01000028.1 GCA_002397465.1 Caryophanales bacterium UBA4951
TTGTCGCGCCAGCGGCATGGCCGGGTAGCTACCTCCGGAAGAGATAAACGCTGAGAGCATCTAAGCGTGAAGCTCGCCCTAAGATGAGACTTCCCATTCGCAAGAAGTAAGAGCCCTCCAATGTTAGGAGGTTGATAGGTCAGATCTGTAAGCGCTGTAAGGCGTTCAGGAGACTGATACTAATAGCTCGAGGACTTAATTTCACTAATTTCTACTTATGTAGAATGAGTAAGCTAAGTCAGCACAATTTACACAAAATTTAAGATAGAACATGTATGATAGTATCCGGTATTCAAAGAACATTGAATCACGTCTGGAAAAAGTCTGGTGGCGATGGCGCGGTGGTCACACCCGTTCCCATCCCGAACACGGAAGTTAAGCACCGCAGTGGCGAAGGTAGGCGCTCGAAAGAGCACTGAGAATAGCGCGCTGCCGGGCTTTTTCTTTTATGGGCCCTTTATGGGTCCTTTTTTAGTATAATTAAGGCAATGAAAACTAAGCCATCGTTCAAGATCCTCAATCTTCCCTCTTTCAGCGTGGTTGGTAAACTAACCTCCACCAAAGAAGGGCCAGGTTCCATCGAAAGAGTTTGGAATGAAGCGGAAAATCAGCTGAAGATCGTCTCCTCATCAGTTCTTTTCATCGGCTGCATGCCATCATTCTGGGGCCTCATGAGCGATTTCTCGCTCTCATTCGCCCCTTGGGAGAATGATTTCAAAGAAGGCCTCTACTTAGCGGGCTTTGAGCTCAAAGATCCTTCTTTCGTCCCGCCTGAAGGCTGGGTGAAGTGGGACGTCAAAGAGAACAGGTATCTCGTCTATGAGGTGGGCGAGGATTATCAGACCTCCTTCAAAGAGGGCTTGGACTGCCTTAAGAATGAGGGGTATGTCCTATCTGGGGCCGCGTTTGACCATCTCGAGAATGGCGTGAGCTACATTTATTATCCGATCGAGATCTCCGCATGAAAGCCCTGATATTCGTTTTCTCAGGTACGGGAAACACGATGCTGATTGCTAAAGCCTTCGCCTCGAATTTTTCTTCTTCTGAGGTTAGAGAGATCAAAAGCCCTTATCCATCTACTTTAGATATGGATGGTTTTGACGTCATAGGCTTTGGCTTTCCGATCCACGCCTTCAGGGCCCCAGAGCTTTTCGTATCCTTTCTTAAGAATCTTCCACCCCTCAAAAAGAAGGCTTTCTTGTTCGAAAGCTCAGGCGAGGGGCTTCATCTCAATGACTGTGCGGGGGCCAAGTCGATGAGGATTCTAAAAAAGAAGGGCTATGAGGTGATATCCGACACGCATTTCATCATGCCTTATAACATCATTTCAAGGTTTCCGGATGAGGAAGCCGAGGATTTATACCTTGCCGGAAAGGAATACGCGAGGCTTATCAGTTCTCTGATCAAAGAAGGAAAGACGAAGAAACCACATCATCCATTCTTTTTGCGGTGGGTGCCCCCTTTATTCTGGATTGAATGGCCTTTCGCGAGGATAAATGGCAAACACTTCAAGATAGACGAGAAGAAATGCACCAAGTGTCTTAAGTGTCTTCATAACTGTCCGGTTAACAATATCGTCTATAAGGACGGGAAGCTTGTTTTCTTATCTTCTTGCTCTTTGTGTCTCCGCTGCGCGATGAACTGTCCAACGGATGCGATATCCATCGGAATGCTAAACAATTGGAAGGTCAATCCTTCTTACGACTTGGAGAAAAGATGCGAAGGAAAGATCTTCGTCTACAAGAAGCCCACTCGAAGCGGGGTCTTAGGGAGAAGCAGTGACAAATACCTACGTTTTGTCGATGGTTTATTGAAAGCGGAAGCTAAAGAAAAACCAACTGAATGAATTAATTTGATTATTATTGTACATAAATGTATTTTCATGTATATTATCTCCGAAGGAGGAAATTCATGATGATACATTGGTTTGATGCCAAGACGCGTGTGGGCCAGGCTTCGCTCTATCTGAGCAACATCACCCTCAACGTCGAAGCCAGCGTGCCCTTCGAATTTGCCTATAAGGTTCAGGTCGGTTTGAACGAAGACGGGAACATCGTCATCGAGCCTTTGTCGAAAGAAAGGGTTCTTCGCGGCGATCTGGATGAATACTCTTTGCTTAACATCAAGATGGCGAAAAGCTATTCTAGGATTGCCTCAAAAGAATTGATGCGACATCTCGTAGAAGAGACGGGTCTGAAATTAGACGATAAAGAAGCCCTTCGTTTCAAGACGAAGTGGGACGAAAAGAGCAACTTGCTCATCGTCCTCATAAAGGAGGTAGCCCAATGATTGAAGAGTGGATGTGGATCATCTGGCTCTCAGTGTTCGTGATATCTTTGGTCATCGAGGCCGTCGGGACCGACTTGGTCAGCATCTGGTTCGCGGCCGGAAGTTTGGTTGCTCTCATCATCTCCTTCATCACTGGAGTGAGTTGGTGGATCGAACTCATCGTCTTCCTGGTCGTCTCCATCGCCGCCCTATGCTGCTTCAGGCCTCTCGTCCATAAGTTCATGAGACGGGCCATCGTCGACTCCAACGTTGACGAGATGAAAGGCAAAAAAGGCGTCGTGACCGAGAAAATAGACATCCTTCATCATGGATGCGTCAAAATCAACGACGTTTCCTGGACCGCGATCGCCCAAAACGAAACCGACAATATCCCAGCTGGGAGCATCGTCGATGTCTTGGCCGTGAGCGGGAACAAACTGATAGTTAAGATAGACGAAGACGAAAACAGCGCCCTAAGCGCCGGAGGAAAATAACATGCAAGGCTGGCAAATCGCAATTCTTGTCATTTCGATCGTCGTTCTTTTGATACTAGTGATATTGATTGCCAACATCCGAGTGATCCATCAGACCGACAAAGCCATCGTCGAGAGAATGGGTGCCTATCATAGCACCTGGGGAGTGGGCATCCATTTCCTGATTCCGTTCATCGACAAAGTCCCTCATAAGATCTCCATGAAGGAGCAGGTGAAGGACTTCGAGCCGCAAAGCGTCATCACCAAAGACAACGTCACGATGCAGATCGACACCGTCATCTTCTTCCAGGTGACCGACCCCAAGCTTTATGCCTATGGCGTCGATGACCCGATCGCCGCGATCGAATATCTCTCGGCGACCACGCTTAGGAACATCATCGGCGACCTCGATCTCGACGGCACTTTGACCTCAAGAGACATCATCAACGACAAGATGAGGAAAATCCTCGATCTCGCCACTGATCCCTGGGGCATCAAGGTGAACCGCGTCGAAGTCAAAAACATCCTTCCGCCTCAGGATATTAGAGACGCCATGGAACGTCAGATGAGGGCTGAGCGTGAGAAGCGCGAGAAGATCTTGCTCGCCGAGGGCGAGAAACAATCCGCCATTCTCATCGCCGAGGGCAAGAAAGAGTCGATGATTCTTGACGCCGACGCCCAAAAGCAATCCCAGATCCTTCGCTCCGAAGGCGAGGCCGAGTCTCTCAGAAAGACCAAAGCCGCCGAGGCCGATGGCATCAAGATGATCCGCGCGGCCGAGATGGAGGGCCTTAAGGACCTCAAAGAAGCCGGGGCCGACAAATCGGTTCTCACGCTTCGCTATTACGAGGCTCTTGCCAAGCTTGCCGATGGGCAGGCCACCAAGATCTTCCTTCCTAGCGAAATGGCCTCTTTGGGCGGAGCCGCCAACGTCATCGCCGAAAGCATCAAAGACGTCAAAAAGAAGTAAGCATATCCGCCTAGCCAAGGCTTCGGTCTTGGCTTTTCTTTTGCTTAATTTCCTTAGAAAACCATCATTTTGCCCATTCTGTCAACGAAATATAGTAGTTTTTGCCTACTTTAGGGTAATTGCATAGAAGCGGCGATGGTGGGATAATACGAAAAGGGTTTTAACCCTTTCGCCTATTTAAACATGGTCATCGATAAATCAACCCCCTATGGGGCCATCAATCTTTCAAATGAAGCTATCGCCTCCGTCGCCGGAGACGCCGCTTTGGAATGCTATGGCGTCATCGGCTTGGCTAGCAAGAATTCTCTCCGTGAGAACATCAACGAACTCCTCAAGAAAGACGATTACGTCAAGGGAGTCTACTGCACCAAGAAAAAAGAAGACTATGAGGTCGAGGTTTATATCGTGGTCGCCTATGGCGTCAAGATAACCGAGATCGTCAGCGAAGTTCAAAAGAAATTAATCTACGTCCTCGAGAAAACATTCCAGATCCCTTTCAAGACCGTCAATGTTTTCGTCCAAGACATCAAGGAAATCGAATAAATGAAAACCATAAACGGCCAGCAACTTAAACAGCTATTCCTCAGCGGCGCCAACAATCTTTACAACCATTACCCGGAAATTGACCAGCTCAATGTTTTCCCAGTTCCCGATGGCGACACCGGCATGAACATGAATCTTACTTTGACCTCTGGCGCCAAAGAGATCCAAAACAAAAACGATGAGGCCGTCTCAACCATCTCCAGCGCCTTCTCGAAGGGACTATTGATGGGCGCAAGAGGCAACTCTGGCGTCATTACCTCCCAGATATTCCGTGGCATCGCCCAAGGAATGAGCGATTTGAATTCCGTCAACGCCATCCAGCTCGCCCAATCTTTCGTAAAAGGCAAAGAAGTCGCCTACAAAGCCGTCATGAGGCCGGTCGAAGGCACCATTCTCACCGTCATCCGCGAATCATCGTCCGCTTTGGCGGAAGCCGTCAAGAAAGACACGACCATCGAAGAGGCCCTCGACATCCTTTTGAAGGAAGCCAAGAAGTCCCTTGAGCATACCCCTGAATTACTTCCGATCCTCAAAGAGGTCGGCGTCGTTGATAGCGGCGGCGCGGGTTTATGCGTCGTCATCGAAGGCATGCAAAGCGCTTCGCATGGCAATTTCATCGAAAGAAACGACAACGCCTCGGAAGAATCAGTGTCCACGATCTTCCAGACGCCGAAGAACGAATACGCCGGGGCCAAACTCAGCGAAGACGAAGAGGGGTACGGCTATTGCACCCAGTTCATTCTCCGCCTTGGAAAACCAGAAGACGGCAAGAAGCCTTTCATCGAGAAGAAGTTCCAGAACTTCCTTTCAAGCCATGGCAAGAGCTTAGTTTTGGTAAGAGACGAGGACATCGTGAAAGTCCACGTCCACACCTTAAATCCTGGCTCCATGCTCAACTATGCCCAGAACTATGGCGAATTCCTCACCATCACCATCGAGAACATGTCCGAGGAACACCAAAACATCCAAAACGGCGACAAAGCGACCGACATGGCCGCGAACATCGCAAGAAGCAAAGAAACCAAAAAAGAAGAAGACGCCCCGCTCAAAGACTATGGCCTAGTGGCCGTCAGCTCCGGAGAAGGGCTCGACGAGATGTTCAGAGAGCTTGGAGTCGACGTCTTAGTGAGCGGCGGCCAGACCATGAACCCCTCAACCGAGGACTTCGTGAAGGCCATTGAGAAGTGCCATGCCAAGAATGTTTTCATCCTTCCAAACAACTCCAACATCGTGATGGCGGCCTCCCAGGCGTGCGACGTCTTGGAGAACAGCGACACCAAAGCCCGCGTCATCCCATCCAAAACCATCCCACAGGGTCTTGTGAGTTGCATGCAGTTCTCGCCTGACATGGGTTCCGATGAGGTCTATGACGCCATGAAGAGCGCACTTAAAGGCGTGACTTCCGGCTCCGTCACTTATGCCATCAAAGACACCGACATCGAAGGGGTCCACATCACCAAGGATTTCTACATGGCCATGAAAGATGGCAAAGGCATCGTGAGCTGCGTCAAAGACAAATACGAAGCCCTTTATGCCCTCGTCAAAGCCCTCGTGAACGATGAGTCCTCATTGCTCACCATCCTCTTAGGCGAAGACATCAAAGAAAAGGAAGGCGAGAAGATCACTTCCGATCTTCAGAAGCTTTTCCCGAACATCGATTTGGACGTCCGTTCCGGCGGGCAGCCGATATATTCTTTCTTAGTCGGCGTCGAATGAAGAGGCCTTCGGGCTTCTTTTCTTTCTAGAGCCTCTTTCAAGGGCTAAAATATTCACATGCCTTTAAGCAAATCCCCATCCTTCAACCTCGCTTTGCTCTCCATGGGCATCAAGACGCCTTTGGATGTTTTGAAGCATCTTCCAAGAAGGTATGACTCCTATGCCTACACCCCAAGAAACGACCTCCATGTCGATAAGGAGAGGATCGTTCTTTTGGGACGTTTGAGGAGCCCATTGTCACGCCCTCTCCGTTTCTCGCATCGTTCCCTCTACCGTTTTTATTTCGAGAGCGTTGAGGGCGAGGTCATCCAAGTCGAGGCCTGGAACCGCGATTATCTCGGCAAGTTCCTCGTGAGCGGGGAACTCTACACCTTATCGGGCTTCTATGACAAGAAACGCAACTGTCTGAGCCTCAATAACATCCTCAAAGGCGAGATCAAGCCTGAGGAAAGCCTGAAGCCTATCTATGCCCTCCCGAAATCCATAAGCAACCATAGCTTCGTCTCTTTGGTGAAACGTTGTCTCGAAATGACATCTTCAATCGACGAGCCGGTGCCGCCGATGTTCATGAAAAAGTATCGTCTCATAAACCCGCTTGAGGCCTATAAAAAAGTCCATGAGCCAACTTCCTTAAATGACGTTCATGCCGGGATGAGGCTCTTCAAATACGAAGAGGCTCTCTCTTTCTCTTTGAAAAACCAGATCGTCCGTGAGGAAAACCGTTCGCTTTTCAAAGACCATCGCCGCCAAATCGACATGGATAAGCTCCGTTCTTTCATCTCATCGCTCCCATATAAAATGACTGACGATCAAAGAAAGGCCATGGACGAATGCCTCGTTGACATGGACTCTCCGCATGTCATGTACCGCTTGCTTCAGGGCGACGTCGGGACGGGCAAGACTTTGGTGGCGGCCTTATTGGCCTATGCCAACCATTTAAGGAGCGAGCAAACGGCCTTGTTGGCCCCGACCGATTCTTTGGCAAGGCAGCATTATGAGAATCTCACCTCCTTATTCAAAGGAACGAACATGACGATCGGCTTATTGACTGGCAACATGTCGAGTGAAGAGAGAAGGGGGACTTTGGAGGATCTTGAGGATGGGACCATCGATCTCATCATCGGAACCCACGCCTTGTTCTCGAAGGGCGTCAATTACGCCTACCTTGGCTTAGCCATCATCGATGAGCAGCATAAGTTCGGGGTCAACCAAAGGGCTTTGCTATTAGACAAAGGCGAGCACGCCGACCTCTTGCTCATGTCCGCGACCCCGATTCCGAGGACCTTGTGCCTCACGATTTACGGGGATTTGGACGTCTCGACCCTCTCAAGTTTCCCATCGGGGAAGAGGGACGTGGCCACATTGATCAAAAAACCAGATGACGCTTCAATCCAGAAGATGGTCGTTGAATCGATCGACTCGTCTCATAGGGTCTATGTCGTCGTCCCCCAGATCGAAGGTGAGGACGATTCGTCTTTGACCTCCGTCAAGAAGGTCTACGAAAGATATTCCAAACTCTATCCGAACAAAGTCACGATGCTCCATGGCAAGATGAACGAGGAAGAGAAAGAAAGCGCCAACCTCGCCTTTAGAAGCGGCTTATGCCCAATTCTCGTGGCCACTTCCTTGATCGAAGTCGGAATCGACGTCAAACCCGCCAATCTCATGATCATTTATTCTCCGAGCCACTTCTCGCTTTCGAGCCTTCATCAGCTCCGCGGAAGGATTGGTAGAGACGGTTCAAAAGCCAACTGCGTTTTGGCTTATGAAGGGGATGAAGAAGAGGAAATGGAGAAACTTCAGATCCTCGTTTCCAATGATGACGGCTTCAAGATCGCGGAAGATGACCTCCGCCTCCGGGGGCCTGGAGAACTGGCTGGGACCAGACAAAGCGGACTGCCAGATCTCATCTACAGCAACCTCATCGACGACTTCAAGATCTACGAGGTCGCCAGAGACGACGCCACCTACATATTGCGCCACCGGGAAGAAGAAGGCTTCGAGGAGGCCATCCTCAAGGCTGAAAAGGGCGTCAAAGACATTTCGTTGGCGTAGAAAGAAAGCGTGTTTGAAGTTATACTCTCTCTAGGTAAAACCATGAGCAAATTAATCATTGATATGATGGGCAGCGACAAAGGCAGCGAGATGAGCAAATCCGCGGTCAGAATGTTCAAGAAATCCCATCCGGACTGCGAGCTTGTCCTCGTTGGTAAGAAAGAAGAGCTATCCGACATGGACGGCTACAAGATAATCGAGGCCACCGACGTCGTGAAGATGGAGATGGGGGCCCTCGAGATATTGAGGATGAAAGACTCCTCGATGCTCAAAGCCGTCGAAGCTTTGAAGAACGAGAACGCCGATGGCGTCGTCTCAGCCGGATCGACCGGGGCTTTCTTGAGCGCGGCCACCTTGATCCTCAAAAAGATCGAAGGCGTCCAAAGGCCGGCTTTGGTCACCTCATTCCCGAATTTCAAAAAAGGTGGCTTCCTCAGCGTCCTTGACGTGGGGGCCTCCAACGCCAACACGGCCATCGAGCTTGATCAGTTCGCCATTATGGGCTCTTTGTATTCCAAATGCGTCAATAACCTCGATAAACCTCTCGTGAAGCTCTTATCAAACGGCAGCGAGGAAGGCAAAGGATCGCCTTTAGGAAAAGAAGCCTATCAGCTTCTAAAGGAAGACAAGCGCATCAATTTCGGCGGGAACATCGAGGCCAGCAAGGTCTTGGCCGATGACGCCGACGTCGTCGTCACCGACGGCTATAGCGGAAACGTCATGCTCAAAAGCATCGAGGGCAGCGCCAAAGCCATGGGCTCTTTATTGAAGAAAGCTTTCAAACGCAACATCTTCTCCAAGATCGGCTATCTCCTCTCCAAAAAAGGAATCGTCGAGATGAAGGGCCAGCTTGACCCAAAGAAGACCGGCGGGGCTTTGCTACTAGGCGTCAACGGAGTCGTGGTGAAAGCCCACGGCAACAGCGACCCCGAAGCCTTCAAGAACGCGATTGAATTAGCCTATCGCCTGAGCGAAGGCCATATCGTCAGCAAGATCAAGGAAGGTCTCTTGGCATGAACTTCCCCTCAGTCGAGCCATTGCTGTCATCCTTTGGGATTACCCCCAAGGATGTTTCCTTATACGAAATGGCTCTGACTCATTCCTCGGTCAACGGAAGCGCCAACACCAACCATCATGACTATGAGAGATTGGAGTTTTTGGGCGATTCTTTGGTCGGGCTCGTGGTGGGGGAGCTTTGCTTCCTTTATCATCCAGAAATGGAAGAGGGGGATCTTTCGAAACTGAAGGCCCAGTTCATCCAAACCGACAGCGAAGCCTCTTATGGCCTAGCTTTGGGATTAGACGAATACGTGAGGGTCGGACCCTCATTCAAAGGCGACGTCAAAATCAACCATCCGCTTCTTGAGGATGTCTTTGAGGCTTTCATCGGGGCCATGTTCCTCGACCAAGGGAAAGAAAAAGCCTACGAGTTCGTGCGTAACGTCTATGAGAAAGACGTCGCGGGCGCGGTGGTGGAAGAGAAGAAAAACCCCATCGGCGAACTCAATGAGGCCGTCCAGGCCGACCTTGCCAAGCCCGTCAGCTTCCATGAGATATCCGAGGAAGGCCCGTCAAACGAACGTTATTACGTTTTCAGCGTCGTCTTCGACGGCAATGAATATGGGCGGGGCGGAGGCAAGAGCAAAGACGCCGCGAAAGCCGCGGCCGCGAGTGAGGCTTTGAAAAAATTAGCCCACCATAACGAAGAGCTGAGCGACCTCTCAAAAGAGGATCTTTTCTCCCTCTTCTTGAACGCCAACCCAGAATGGAGGAAATAAGATGGGTCTATTCGCTTACTTAAAAGACAAATTCTCAGGCAAAAAAAGCAATGAGAAAAGTGAGAAATACAGCCAGGGCCTTTCCAAGAGCCGGGCTGCTTTCGCCGATAGGCTAGAAGAGCTTTCAAAACGCTACAAAGAAGTAAACGGGGAATATTTCGAAGAGCTTGAGCAAATCCTCATCGAAAGCGACATCGGGGTCAATTTGACGGTCAAATTGATCGATGACCTCCTTAATAAGAGCAAAGAAGAGAACATAAGCGAGCCGAGCAAGATCAACGAAGAGCTCGTCGACATGATGTTCGTCGGCTATGTCGAAGGCGGAGAGAGCATCAAGAACGAAATCCAGTTTGTGAAGGATGGTCCGACCGTCCTTTTGGTCGAAGGGGTCAACGGAGTCGGCAAGACCACCTCGATCGCCAAATTGGCCCATCGCTACATGAAGCAAGGCAAAAGCGTCCTTTTGGTCGCCAGCGATACCTTCAGGGCCGGAGCGGTCGAACAGCTTTCCGTCTGGGCTGAGAGACTCAAATGCCCAATCGTCAAAGGAAACCCCAATAGCGACCCTGCCGCGGTGGCTTATGACGGGGCCAAATACGTCAAAGAGCATCATATCGATCTCATGATCGTCGACACCGCCGGGCGTCTGCAAAACAAAGCCAACCTGATGGCGGAGCTTTCGAAGATCAAACGCGTCATCGCCAAAGAGATTCCGGACGCCCCGCATGAGACTTTCCTCGTCATCGATGGGACGACTGGCCAAAACGGCGTCTCCCAGGCTCGGGCCTTCAAGGAAGTAAGCGACGTCACGGGAATCGTGATTACGAAGATGGACGGGACTTCCAAAGGCGGCATCATCCTTTCGATCAGAGACGAATTAGGCGTCCCAGTCCGTTTCATCGGCTTAGGCGAGAAGATGGACGATCTTGAGGAGTTCGACCTTGATGAATATCTGCACGCCTTGCTATTAGGGGAGAAGAAGAATGGATGAGGCTTTGAAGCAACACGAAAGGGCGGTCGAGCTCTTTTATGTCTACAAAGGGATTCTGACTCCTTCCATGCAAGAGGTCTATTCGGATTACTATTGCTATGATCTTTCTCTCTCGGAGATTTCCGGCAACCGTCACATCAGCCGTTCAGCGGTGTCCGATTCCTTGAAGAAATCCCTGCAAAAAATGGAGAAAATCGAGAAAAGCGTAGGTTATCTTGAGAAAAAGAAACACCTTAACGAGCTAGTCAAAGATATCGAGAAAGCGGATGAAGACAAAAAGAACAGGGCGATCGAAGCCTTGGGGGAGTACGTGAAAAATGGCCTTTGAATCACTGTCGGAGAAATTCCAGAGCGTCTTCAAGAAGATGCGCAAAGAGGACAAACTGACCGAAGACAACATGAATTCGGCTTTGAAGGAAATCAGGATTGCCCTTCTTGAAGCCGACGTCAATTACAAAGTCGTCAAAGCCTTTACCGACGACGTCAAAGAAAAAGCGATGGGGCAAGACGTCCTTTTGAAGGTCAACCCCAGTGAGATGCTCGTCAAGATCTGCCATGACGAATTGGTAGAGCTTTTGGGCGCCGACAACACCGCCATCAATTACGTCAAAGGCGGCCCGACCACCATCATGCTGGTCGGACTTCAGGGCTCAGGCAAAACGACGACCGCCGGCAAACTTGCCTATCTCCATAAAAACAAACTCAACAAGAAGGTCCTTTTGGCTGGGCTCGACGTCTATCGTCCAGCTGCCATCGACCAGTTAAGCCAAATCGCCAGCCAAGTCGGAGTCGATTTCTTTGAGATGGGGACCAACGTCGACCCCGTCAAGGTCGCTGAGGAAGCCAAAAAGAAAGCCATCGAAGGCTCATATGATCTTTTGGTCCTTGATACGGCCGGACGTTTGCAGATCGACGAAAAGCTCATGGATGAGCTCAAGAACATCAACAAAGCCATCCACCCGGAAGAGGTTCTTTTATTGGTCGATGCCATGGCAGGCCAAGATGCCGTCAATGTGGCCAATGCCTTCAATAACGACCTCAGGCTCTCCGGCGTCATCATGTCCAAACTCGATGGCGACGCCAAAGGCGGCGCGGCCTTATCCATCAAATATCTCACTGGCCTTCCGATTAAATTTGCCGGCATCGGCGAGAAGCTGACCGACCTCGATATTTTCTACCCTGACCGCATGGCCTCGAGGATCCTCGGGATGGGCGACGTCGTGAGCCTTGTCGAAAAAGCCAAGGAAGTCATCGATGAGAAAGAGGCCGAGAAAGCCTCAAAGAAGATGTTCGAGGGGGACTTCACCCTTGAGGATATGCTGAAGCAGATGAAGATGGTCCAGAAGATGGGAAGCCTCGGCGCGATCGCCAAGATGATTCCAGGCATGCCGAAACTCAGCGATGAGCAAAAGGACAAAGCCGAATCGGAGATGAAGAACTTCGAGACCGTCATCAACTCGATGACGCCCTATGAAAGAAGACATCCGGAAATCCTGAAGTTCTCCCAGAAGAGCCGCATAGCCAAAGGCTCAGGCAAGACCAACGCCGACATCAATCGCGTCATCAGGAAATGGGAGCAATCCAAGGACATGATGAAGCAGATGAAGCAATATCAGAAAAGCGGAAAGGTCCCGCCTGGATTCAGAGGCATGTGATGAGTAGCGTCGAAGAGTTTTTGGATTTATATAATCGTCTCGATTATCTTTTGCGAATCCGTTTGAAGATGGAAGAAAGAAACGAGTCCTCCATCGTCCGTTTCATCAATTCGCTCAGACGTTCCCAAAATTACCAAGAAGTCGATTTGGCGGATGATCTTGACTCGATAAGGCAGTTACGGAACACGTTGGTTCACACCCAAAAGGTCAACGGCGAGGAACTGGTGGACGTCAAAGCAAACCTAATCGAGACTTTGAAGAAGACGATCGATTTCGTCGAGAACCCTCCTTTGGCCATCGACAAAGTTATCCCGGTCTCTTCTTTGTTCACCTGCAAGGACGATGACTACGCCATCGTCGTTTTGAAGACGATGATGGAACGTGGCTATTCCCACGTCCCGCTGCTCGACGACAATCTGAAAGTGGTGGGCGTCTTCAGCGAGAACGTCATCTCCGCCTATCTTCTTTCAAGGCAAAGGATCGATCTCTCCCAAAGCGCCAAGATCAAGGAGTTTTCCTCCTTCCTCGGCGTGAGTTCTCATAAGAACGAACGCTATGCTTTCTTAAGCAAGGACACGAGTTTGGAAGAGGCTTTGAAGTGCTTTCAAAACTCGAAGGCTGAGACGGGAAAACGCCTTGGCATGATTTTCTTCACTGAGAACGGAAAAGAAAACGAACCCGTCATCGCCGGGTCCGTCGCTTCGACATTGATTGCCTAATCCTTAGGCTTTTTCATGAACTTAGCGCCTTTTTGCAAGGCTTTCGTTTCCCAATCCGGAGTCTCGCCGCTTTCAAGTTCCTTGAGGAGCTTGAGGTCTTTTTTGCTCAGTTCAAGCTTGTTGAAGAGGTCAGGACGATATTTCTTCGTCAGGTCCAAAGCCTGCTTTTTCCGCCATTTCTCAATGGCTTCATGATTCCCTGAATAAAGGATGTCGGGGACCGTCTCGCCATCATAGTCGTATGGCTCGGTGTATTGGGGATATTCCAATAATGGCTGGTTGAAGGATTCGTCAACGAGGCTTTCTTCGGCGATGGCCCCATCAAGAAGCCTGGTCACGGAATCGCTGACGGCCATGGCCGGGACCTCTCCGCCCGTCAGGATATAGTCGCCGATCGAAAGAAGCTCGTCGCAGTATTTGTTGACCCTTTCGTCAACGCCTTCGTAGTGGCCGCAGACGAGGATGAGATCATCCATCTTGGCGAACTCTTTGGCTTTCTTTTCGTTATAGGTCGAGCCTCTGGCTGAGAAAAGGACGACGTGGCTCGTTTCGCTCTTTTTGGCTTTGATGGCATCGACGATCGGCTGGCACTTTTCGATGAGTCCAGCCCCTCCGCCTATCGGTGGGGTATCGGTGCGGTGGTATTTGTCCAAGGTGTAATCACGGATGTTGACGACATCGAAGCTCACCACGCCCTTGGCGATGGCTCTTTTGATGATGGAGTTGGTGAAAAAAGAGTCGAACATGCTTGGGAACAAAGTGAGGATCGTGATTTTCATAATAAGCCTGGCATCACCTTTATTTTGATTGTTTTGCCATCGATATCAACATTGAGGATGAACTCCCCATCGATGAATGGGACATAGAAATCTTTTCCACCTTCCCTAGCGACCTGAAGGGTTTTGGTGGGGGCGTAAGAAAGGACTTCTTTGACGGTTCCAAGTTTGAGGTCGTTTTCGTCGACCACTTGGCAGCCTCTAAGATCCTGAAGACGGTAATAGCCTTTCGGGAGCGGGGCTTTTTCTTTGTCGATCTCCACGTAGTAGTGGAGGTATTTCTCCGCCTCGTCGATGGATTTCAGTTCCTTGAATCCCAAAAAGTAAAATTGGCCGGCATCGCGGAAAGAAGCGATGTGCATGCTGACCCTGTCGCCGCTTTTCTCATCGAAAAGAGAAACCTCGACGTCTTTTTTGAATCTCTGTTTGGCGAAATCCGAATAAGAATAGACCTTGAGGATGCCCTCAAGCCCGAAGCTTTTGGATATCTGCCCTAAGCGTATGTATTCCATTATAAAGAAAGGACGCCGAGGTTAGTCGGCGTCATTCTCCTTTTTGTCTTCTTCGAAGCTCTCAAACTTGAGATGGATTCGGGTATTGCTGTTATCGGCTTTGCCGGCGATTCCGATGGCTTCGCGCAAGGCGTTGGCCACGATGCCTTTCTTGCCGATGAGCCTCGCGGTGTCATCGTCTTCGGCGACGATGAGGATCGTGACGTCCTTTTCAGTGCCGCCCGGAAGCTCACGGATCATGATGGAGTCTGGTTTTTCCACGAGCGAATCGATCAGTCCGTGGATGACTTTCTCATAATCGATCATTTTTACTTGGCTTCTTTCTTGCTCTTGGCGAACTTGTCGAGGATGCCTTTGCGATTGAACATCGCGCGGACGCTGTCGCTCGGAGTAGCGCCTTTGTTGAGCCACTTGAGGGCCAACTCTTCGTTGATGTCGGCTTTATCCTCTCCAATGGCTGGATCGAAAGTGCCGATTTGCTCGATGTAACGTCCATCACGGGCGAAACGTGAATCGGCCGCGACAATGCGGTAGAACGGGTCCTTATGACGTCCGATGCGAGTTAATCTGATTTTGACTGACATGGTAATAGATTCTCCTTTTCCAGGGATGATACTACGCCCCCATGTTTTTACTGTCAAGCAAATCCGCTTGACACCAATGATATTACGAAGCCATTTTCGGGCTTGATTCTTAACCCCTTGATGATTATGATATCTATCGCGTCCTTAGGACGCTACGCAGGCTCCGCTAGCAGTCACAGCCATGAACCTGAAGAGAAATCATAACCGAAGGAGGAAGCATCAATGAACAACAAAATCGTTGAAGAAGTCACTTCCCGTCAGATTCGGCACGACATTCCCTCGTTCTCGAGCGGCGACACCGTCAGGGTGTATGTCCGTATCATCGAAAACAAGAAGGAGCGCATTCAGGTTTACGAAGGCGTTGTCATTCAGCGCAGAGGCCATGGTGTCAGCGAGACGTTCATCGTCCGCAAGATGTCCAGCGGCATCGGCGTCGAACGCACCTTCCCCGTCAATTCACCTGCCATCAGCAAGATCGAACTTGTCAAAGTTGGCCGTGTGAGGAGAGCCCGTATCCACTATATGCGCAAACTGTCAGGGAAAGCCGCCCGTATCAAAGAGACGGAAAAAAAGACAGCCGTCAAATAAGTATCATTGTGACAAAAGAGCCCGTGGGAACACGAGCTCTTTTCTTGTCTTATTTAAGGCTGACTTTCGCTAAGAAATCCTGGATTCGCTTTTCCTTTGGGTGGTGGAAGATCTCATCAGGGGTCCCGTCTTCGATTATTCGGTGGTCGTCGACGAAGATGACACGGGTGGCAATCTTCTCCGCGAAATTCATCTCGTGGGTGACGATCGCTAAGGTGAGGCCTTTGCTGGCGAGCTTTCCGATGACGTCCAGCACCTCTCCGACCATTTCGGGGTCAAGGGCGCTTGTCGGCTCATCGAAGAGGACCATTTCGGGATCCATGGCTAGGCTTCTGGCGATGGCGACCCTTTGCTTCTGGCCTCCGCTTAAGGTGTTTGGCATTTCATGGGCCTTGTCTTCAAGGCCGACTTGGCGTAAGAGCTCCAAGGCTTTCTTCTCGGCGCTTTTCTTGTCCATCATCTTGAGACAGACAGGTGCCAAAGTGATGTTTTGAAGGACGTCCAAGTGGGGGAAGAGCTCGAATTGCTGAAAGACCATCGTCTCCTTTTTGCGGATGGACGGGGCATTCTTGTCATTCATCTCCACCCCATCGAAATAGACATGGCCTTCGCTTGGCTTAACAAGGCCGTTCATCGTTTTGATGAGGGTGCTTTTCCCAGAGCCAGAGGGGCCGATGATGGCGAGGACCTCGCCTTTTTCGATCTTCAAAGAAACGTCATCAAGGATCTTTTCCTTGTCGAAAATGACGGAAACATTAGATAGTTCAAGCATTTTTGAAGACCTTCCTTTCTAATAAGGACAAGAGGTAGGTGAGTATCATGACGATGATGAAATAGACGGCTCCCATCACGAGATACACCGTCATGTAGTCATAGGTGATGGTGGCGAGTTTCTGAAAGGCCTTTGTCAGGTCGATGGCCCCGATGAAGCCGACGACCGATGTCTCCTTGATCAAAGAGACGATTTCATTGCAGAGGCTGGGGAAGCAGTTCTTGTAGGCCTGCGGCAGGACGATCTTGCTCATGGTTTTGCGGTATGAGAGGCCCAAAGAAAGGCCGGCTTCGAGTTGTCCTTTCGGGACCGCACCGATGCCGCCTCTGATGTATTCGCTCACATAGGCTCCGCTATTGAGGCCGAAGCAAAGCATGGCCACGTATATCGGCTCGCCCTTATACGAGGCAAAGATGACGAAATAGATAACGAGAAGCTGAACGACGACTGGGGTGCCCCTGAACAAAAGGACGTAAAACTTGGCTATCTGCTTTCCGATGAGGACGAAGACGTTTTGGCTCTTCGACTGGTTGATGATGCAGACGAGGGTCCCTAGTATCAAGCCCATCAAGAAGGCGGCGATGGTCACCAAAAAAGTGTTGGCGAGGCCGCTCGGCAAAAGGGTTGATGCGCTCTCGTTGGCGAAGTTCCTCGAAAAGGAATAGACGAGATAGTCCCAATTAACGGCGGCTAAAATCACCAGGGTGAGCAAAACCGCAAGGATTAGCCCACCCCGGACGATCAATTCTTTCTTACTTGTCTTCTCCATCGTCTCATTCACCGAAATATGTGTTGAGGATGCTGGCCAAAGTGCCGTTTTCCTTGATGGTTTTGATGAAGGAGTTAATGCTCTCGACCAAGCTGTCGTTTCCTTTGGCGATGGCGATCGCGTACTCTTCCTCGGTCAAAATGGAGTCGAGGTAGCTGAGCGTCGTGAAGGATTTGCAATAGAGTTTGGCTGGCTCAAGGTCAATGACGACGGCGTCGATTTGGCCGTTGGTGAGGCTTTGGCAGGCAAGCGCGCCGTTCGTGAAACCGACGCAGGTGGCTTTTGAAAGGCTGTCATCGACGAAGGACTCGCCGGTGGTGCCGCTTTGGACGCCGATCTTTAGGCCGCTCTTATTGAGGGCGTTGACGATGTCATCGGCGCTGGTGAGCGAGGCATATGTTGATGAAGTTGGAACGATCGCGACTTGGTTGGCGGAGAAATAAGAGTCCGAGAAATCCATTGTCTCTTTTCTCTCATCGTTCTCGGTGATGCCGGCGATGGCCACATCGACCTTGTAGGTGCTGACGGAAGTGAGGGCGGCGTCAAAATCCATGTCTTGGATGTCGGCGCTGACCCCGATGGACTCGGCGTAGGATGTGATGATGTCGGCGTCGACGCCGACTATCTTGCCGTTACTGACCGATTCAAACGGTGGGAATTCAGCGTTGGTGGAGATGCTCAAAGTCCCCGAAGACTTGATGGTGTCGAGACTTCTATAAGAAGTCGATGAGCAAGAAGCGAGCAGACCGGATAGAAGAAAAACGGATAGAATGGCTGTCTTTGATTTCATTTTTTATTTCCTCCCATGAAATCATCTGGAAGGCTTTTTGAATAGAAAAGCCCTCAGACATTTTTGTCTAAGGGCGTTAATAACGCTGTGCCACCTTAGTTCGCCTTCATCTCACGATGCGGGCCTATGAGTGCCTTCACACTCAGACGCGGTGACGGGCGAACCCGGCAAGCCCTACTATGGTTCAGGCTGCGGCTCCAGGAGGCGTTCGCTTCGTTCCCATCGCTGCCCTCACATCAACGGCAGCTCGCTTTCATGGGAAGCAAAGGTACTATTTCCCTTCTTTGCTTTGCGATTATTCTACAAGGGGTCATTTCAATGTAAATAGGCAATTTTCATTTCGAAGCGCTTACCTCCTATCATTCCCAAATTTGCCTTCATTGAAGAAAGAAGCTCCAAAACGTATAATCCTTAAACGTATGCTTAAGCATGTCGTCGTGAATACCGAAAACGAACTTTCAGCGCCAAGCGGGAAGCCAGAAAAGAAGAAAAAGGGTTTCTTTTCCTTCCTTTGGCGTTTCATCTTCATCCTTCTTTTCACGGCCATCATCTCTTTCTCGGCTCAGATAACCTATGACTTCACGAGATATGAGAGTTTCTTCGTGAGCGGCATGAGCATGTACCCGACCTTAAACCGCGACGTCAGCTTCACCGATTCGAACAAAACCACCTATAAAGGCAATGATTCGGAATTGGGGCCTGCCTATTATTGGGGGGACTTTGACGGCAATTTTTCATATGCGACGGCCGGTTCCGCCCATTTGTCCGGCGACTATATCTGCGATTATGGCTTGATGGACACCAAAGACGGTTTCTTGGATGGCATCAAGCGTTTCGATATTGTGGCCACCTACTATCCTGAGGACTATGACACATCTGGCAACCTCAATAGCGAAGCCACTTATAAGATCAAGCGGGTGATTGCCTTGCCAGGCGAGAGCTTTTACTTCGACGCCTCTGGCGATCTTTACGTCGAGGAAGTCGGCTCGACCATCTTCAATTTGGTCGAACAGCCTTTCCTTGACTACGCGATGGACGTTGACGGGATCGCCTCTTGGAAAGAAGACACCCTCCTCGGCTTTTCCTCTTATGCCGCTGAGGACGTGATTGAGACGGGCGAGGGGTATTTCCTCTGCGGCGACAACCGCCTAAAGAGGCTCAGCGAGGATTCCAGAAGCGTCGGGGCCATCCCTTCATACATGATCGGGGGCAAAGCCGTCTGCTTATTCGGCAAATGCAAGTATACTTATAAGACCAAGAAGTCGCAGCCGATCTTCACCAGTTTCAAGATGCCTTGGCAGTTGGAGCCGCTAAATGAATAACCAGCAAAAGAACGTCCATTATTTCCCCGGTCACATGAAGAAGGCCCTCACGAGCCTTTCTTCTTTCATGAAACTGATTGATTTGGTGGTGGAAGTCGCCGACGCGAGAGCGCCGATTTCGACCAGAAACCCTTTGCTCAATGAGATCGCCCCCAATAAGCCACGCCTTCTTTTCTTAAGCAAGGAGGATAAGGCCGACCCCGCCATCACCAAGATGTGGATCGACTATTTCACCAAGGCCTCGCTTCCCTGCATGTCTGGGAACCTCAAAGTGGAAAAGCTGACGAGTTTCTCGAAACGCCTGGAGCCTTTATTGAAGCCGAAACGGGAGAAAGAGGCCAAACTCGGAATGAAACCCCAGCCTCTCAGGCTCGTCATCGTCGGAATACCCAACGTCGGCAAGAGCACCCTCATAAACAATTTGGCCGGTCGTTCATTGGCCAAGGCCGCGAATAAGCCCGGCGTCACCAGGGCTGAGCAATGGATCAAATTAGGCAATGACCTTCTTTTGCTCGATACCCCGGGGATTCTTCCGATGAACTACCCCGATGGGGCGACCGCGGTCCGTCTGGCCTTGCTCGGCTCCATCAAAGAAGAGGTCCTTCCCAATGACGAACTGGCTTTGGCCTTGCTTGGCTATCTGAAAGAAAACTATCCTTCATGCCTATCGTCTAGATATGGCATCGGCGATTTGAGGAATTGTAGCGACAACGAGGTCTTCTCGGCCATCGCCACCAAACGGGGGTTCTTGCTGCCGGGTGGGAAAGCCGACGTCTCCAAAGCCGCCTTATGCCTAGCGAAGGATTTCCAGGACGGCTTATTGGGCCGTTTGTCTTTGGAGAGAGTCCCCGATGCTCGTTAAAGAAAGGGAATTCTATTCGAAGAGCGTCAAAGCCATCGTCGGGATCGACGAGGCTGGCAGGGGCCCTTTGGCGGGTCCGGTATACGCCGCGGCGGTCGTCTTTGACGAAAGCTTCGTTAACGATGAGATAAATGACTCGAAGAAACTCACCTCCAAGGAAAGGGAGAAGCTTTTCCTTCTTATCAAAGAGAAGGCCCTAGGATATGGCATCGCCTCGGTGAGCGCCGAGGATATCGACAAATACAATATCTATCAGGCCACCAAGATCTGCATGATGAAGGCCCTCAGCCAAATAAAGGTTCCCTATCAATTGATAATCACCGACGCGATGCCTTTAAAAGACACGAAAGTCCCCCTCATCGCCATGGTTAAGGGCGACGCCCAGTGCCTCAACGTGGCGGCCGCCTCGATATTGGCCAAGGTGAGCCGTGACCACTATATGGAAGAACTGGATGAGAAATACCCCGAGTATGGTTTCAAGAAACATAAGGGGTATGGCACAAAACTCCATATGGAGGCCCTTGAGAAATACGGCCCCATCGACGGGGTTCATAGGAAGAGCTTCCGACCCGTGAATGAGCTCTATATCAAACAAGGACATCTATTCTAAGGCAATTTCATCAATAGCCCCTCTAGATAAAACTAGGAGGCTATTTTCATGAATGGTCGAGACATAATGATTTACCTTTCTCTCAAGTACGAGGGCGATTGGGAGAAGATGGTCGATGCCGTCAAAAGAAGGGAACAGGTGAGTGAGGAGGAGGCGCTAGAAAAGATCGGCAAAATAAAATCCCAGGTCGTCACGATCTTGGATTCCACCTACCCCGAGTCTTTCAAACACTGCTATAAGCCGCCGATGGTTCTTTATTACTACGGCAATCTCTCTTTGCTAGAGAAAGAAAAGGACTGCGTTGCCTATATCGGCTCACGTGAGGCCTCGCCTTATGGCCTTAGGATGGCCATGGAGCTTTCGGCTTACATGGCCGAACGGGATTATGTGGTGGTGAGCGGGCTCGCCAGAGGGATCGACGCGATGGCCACGAGGGGCTGTCTCGATAAGCATGGCAAGGCCGTCGCCTTCCTCGGCTCGGGGATCGACCTTTGCTATCCCTCCTCATCCAATGTGCTTTACGAGAGACTGAAGAAAGAAGGCCTTATCATCAGCGAGTACCCCGGCTCTCTTCCACCGAAGCCCGAGAACTTCCCAAAGAGGAACCGGATGGTGGCGGCCTCAAGCCATGGCATCATCGTCGGGGAAGCCTCCAAGAAGAGCGGGACCCTCATCACGGTGGCCTACGCCTTAGGCCTCACCAAGGAGATCGGCTGCCTTCCTTTCCCAGCCGATCAGAAGAGCGCCTGCAACACCCTCATCAAGGAAGGAGCCTATCTCATCGAAAGCGGTGAGGACATAGATTTGATGATGGGCAAAACGACCTCCTGAAATTTTTCTTTTCGCACCTTATAAATATCTTATTTATATATAGGTAATAAAGGCGGCGTTCCATTTGACAACATAAGAAAATAGACCTATCTTACTAGCCGAATTAAGGAACAACCATGAGATTAGTCATTGTAGAGTCACCGAAGAAATGCGAAACCATCGCCCACTATCTGGGATCTGATTATAAAGTCATGGCCTCGCAAGGGCACATACGCGATCTATCCACCAAAGGCAAAGGGGGATTAGGCATCGACGTCGAGCATGGATTCGCTCCCGATTTTGTCATCTCCCCGAATAAAAAAGCCATCGTCAAAGAACTGCAAAGCACCGCGGCGAAAGCCGATGAAGTCATCCTCACAACCGACCCTGATAGGGAAGGGGAGGCCATTTCATGGCACCTTGCCCAAGTCCTTGGGCTTGATGTGGCGACGACGAAGAGACTGCAGTTCCACGAAATCACCCAACCCGCCATCGAAGAGGCCATCGAGCATCCTTCGCACATTGACATGAACCTTGTGAACTCGCAGGAGACCAGAAGGATGTACGACCGAATCATCGGCTTCAAGCTTTCAAGCCTTCTCCAGAAGAAGATGTCGAGCAAATCGGCCGGTCGTGTTCAGTCAGTCACCCTCAAGATGATCGTCGATAACGACGACGAGATCAAAAAGTTCGTCCCAGTCGAGTATTGGAGCATTGAGGCGACCGTCATCGTCGATGGCAAGCCCCTTGTCCTTTCATTAGACAAAGTCGATGGCAAGAACGTCGAGATCCATAACCAAGAAGAAGCCGAGGCCATCATGAAGAGAATCGGCGAGAGCATGGCTCTCTCAAGCCTCGTCAGCGTCAAAAAGAACATTTCGTCGAAGCTTCCGTTCACCACCTCGACGATGCAGCAGGAAGCCTATAACCGTTTCAAGTTCTCTACCAGCAAGACCCAGAGCATCGCTCAAAGGCTTTACGAAGGCGAGACCATCAACGGCGAGCACGTCGGTCTTATCACTTATATGCGTACCGACAGCACCCGTATCAGCGAGGACTTCTATTTTAGACACGCCAAACCGTTCATCCTTGAGAAATTCGGGCAGGAATACCTCGGACACGTCAAAGCCAACAAGAGCAAAGAGAGAATTCAGGACGCCCACGAGGCCATCAGGCCGACTGGAACCCACCGAACCCCGGAGATGGTCGCCCAATATCTCGAGCCGGATGAGGCAAAGTTATATCGTTTGATCTACGACAGGGCCTTGGCCTCTTTGATGAGCGACAAGCTCGAAGAGCAGACCAGCGCAAGTTTCACGACAAACGGCTTGTCTTTCAAAGCCACCGGCGCCCGCATCCTCTTCAAAGGATACGAAGCCATCTACGGCGAATTCGATGACGATGACACAAAACTCCTTCCGGAGTTAAAACAAGGGGCCGATTATGCCCTTCAGGATAAAAAGGATGAGCAGAAGTTCACCAAAGCCCCGGCCCGTTACACCGAAGCTAAGGTCGTCAAACTGATGGAAGAGAAAGGCATCGGCCGCCCATCGACCTACGCCAGCACCATCAAGACCCTCATCAGCCGCGGATACATCGTTTCCAAAGGCGGCGTCCTCACGCCGACTGAGAACGGCATCAGGACCACTTTCGTCTTGAACAAATACTTCCCGGAGATCCTTTCGACCGAGTACACCGCGAACATGGAAAACGAACTCGACAAGATCGAGGAAGGCAAAGACACCAAGCTGGACGCCATGAACGAGTTCTATGAGCCCTTCATGTCCAAATACACCAAAGTGGCCGAGCTCATGTACAAAGACCCAGCCCAAGAAACAGGGGAGAAATGCCCTGTCTGCGGTTCGCCGCTCGTCATCAAGAAGAGCCGTTACGGAAGCTTTGTCGCCTGCTCTAACTACCCAAAGTGCAAATACATCAAAAAAGAGCCGAAACCAGAGCCTAAATACACTGGTGAGATGTGCCCGGAGTGCGGAAAGCCCCTCGTTGAGCGAGTCGACCGCAAAGGCCAGACTTTTGTGGCCTGCAGCGGCTATCCGGCCTGCCATTACATCAAAGGCGCCGAAAACAAAGAATCGACCAAAAAGGTTTATACCGAAGCCGATTGGGTCAAGCCATGCCCCAAATGCAAGACTGGACACCTCGTCGTCAAAAAAGGACGCAAGGTCAGCTTCCTTGGCTGCACGAACTTCCCGAAGTGCCATTACCATGAATGGCTGAGCGACAAAAAAACCTCAGGAAAGTGACATGGCTGAGAAATTGGCGATAGTGATCGGAGGCGGACTAGCTGGAAGCGAAGCCGCCTTTTATCTATTGAAGAAAGGCTACGCGGTCAATCTTTACGAAAGACGGCCGGAAGTCGACGACGGCGCCCACAAAACCGCCGATTTCGGCGAGCTTGTCTGTTCCAATTCTTTGAAGAGCAGCCGGCTCGACAACGCCTGCGGGCTCTTGAAGGAAGAGATGCGGAAGATGGACTCCCTCACGATGGAGGCCGCCAAAAACTCCGAGGTCCCGGGCGGCAACGCCCTTTCGGTCGACAGGAACCTATTTTCCAAATACATCACCGACAAACTGAATTCCTTCCCATCTTTTCACGTGATTCATGAAGACGTGAAAGAATTGCCTACCGAGGCCGCCATCATCGCGACCGGCCCTCTGACCAGCGGAGCCTTGCTCGAGGAGATTTCGAAAACGGTGGGGGACAAGAACCTTTCGTTCTTCGATGCCTCGGCCCCGATCATAAAAAAAGAAAGCATCGATTTCTCAAAGGCCTATTACAAGTCACGTTTTGAGCAAGGCGACAGCGCCTACATCAACTGCCCTTTTGACAAAAACGAATACCAGAAGTTCGTGATGGAACTTTTGGTGGCTACGAAAACCATCGTCCATGAATTCGACACCCATTATTTTGAGGGTTGCCTTCCATTAGAGGTCATGGCCAGCAGGGGCATCGAGACCTTGAGACACGGCCCTTTGAAGCCTTTTGGCCTTGAGACGCCTGAGCATCCGCGTCCCTACGCGGTGGCCCAGCTTCGCCAAGACACCAAGCTCGGCGATTATTACAACATCGTCGGATTTCAGACCAACCTCACCTATCCGGAGCAAAAGAGAGTCTTCTCATTGATACCTGGGCTTGAGCATGCCGAATTCCTTTCCTATGGGCTTATGCATAGGAATTCCTACATAAACGCCCCGTTTGTTCTCAACCCCGATCTATCTTTGCAAAAGGCCAGCCATTTGTTCATCGCCGGCCAGCTATCAGGCGTCGAAGGCTATGTCGAAAGCGCGGCCCTGGGCATCATCGCCGGAATAAACCTTGATAGGCGCCTCACTGGAAAGCTGCCGCTCGAGGTCCCGAGGATGACGGTTTTAGGCTCCTTGATCGACTACCTGCTGCATGCCTCCGGAAGCTATTTTTCACCCATGAACGCCAATTGGGCTTTGATGCCTTTCTCAAGAAAAGAAAACCGCGAAGAGACTATCCTGACCTCGCTCTCCTTGATAGAATCCTATTGGAAGCAAGTCAATGAATAAGGCCGAAAAAGAGTATTTAGACCATCTCACATACGAGAAACTTTATTCTGCCTACACGAGGAAAGCCTATGAAGGCGACATCGATGAGTTTTTCGTATATTTGGCAAAAGAAGGGACCGAATTCGACTCGGTCGACCGCCTTTTGATCAGGGATTATCTTTCGACTCTATTGATGAATGGCGTCTCCAAAAGGAGCTGCCAAAGAAAGATGTCCTCCATGAGAGGGTTTTACGATTATTGCAAGAAACATGGCTATGTGGGCAAAAACCCTTTTGCCACCATGAAATCCCCGAAGACGCCCATCCGTTATCCCAAAGCCCTTTCGATAGAGGAGGTCGACGCCTTGTTCGAGGCCAACAAGAAGCGGGGCGACCCTTTGGCTTTACGTGATCAGGCCATCCTCGAGCTTCTTTACGCCTCAGGCATGCGAGCCAGCGAGATCTGCGCTTTGTCGATCCGCCAGATCGACTATCGTTCCAGGATGATAAGGGTTTTCGGCAAGGAGAAAAAAGAGAGGCTTGTCCCCTTTTCGATCACCGCTCAAAACGCCATGCAGGACTATTACAAAATATCGAGGCCAGCTCTTCTCCAAAAGCATAAAAGCGGAGAGATGGTCGATGCGTTTTTCCTCACGTACCGTGGTAACAAACTCAGCGTCCGCGACCTTGAATACATCATGAGGGAAATCCAAAGCAAGACAGGCTATTACTATGGCCTGCACCCACATGAATTGCGTCACACCTTCGCCACTCATTTGCTTGAGAACGGGGCGGATCTACGCCTCATTCAGGAGTTGCTCGGCCACTCGTCTTTGAACACCACCCAGGTCTATACCCACGTCAGTTCCAAAATGATGAAAAAGCAATACGACACCTTCTTTCCCCGCCAGAAAAAGAAGTGAGTCGCCATTAGCCGATTTCGCGCTTCCTCTACGCGTACGCGGGTGGTATAATCACCATCGGCCTTTTCTTTACGAGAAGGTCAAATACGCACCTCGTGGATTCAGCGCCGTGTTCTCATTCGGGCGAAAAAGCTTAAAAAGCGAATGAGTGGTCAGCTGCTAGAAGCGAGGGAGGCATAAACAAATGGAGGTCACCAAAATGAGTGACGAAATCAAAAACGAGGCGGTTGCCGCTGCCCCAGCCGCAGCCGTTGCTGCCCAGCCGACCATGGCCGAAGTGATGAGGGACCCGAACGCTCCGATCATCACGATGAAGAAGCTTCTCGAAGCCGGCGTCCACTTCGGACACCAGACCCGCAGATGGAACCCAAAGATGGGCAAATACATCTACGGAGCCAGAAACGGGATATACATCATCGATTTGACCAAAACCTGCGCCTGCGTCAACGAAGCCTATAAGAAATTGAAGTCCATCGTCGATCTCGGTGGCAAAGTCCTATTCGTCGGAACCAAACCTTCCGCTCAGCAAATCGTCATGGACGAAGCCACAAGAAGCGGCTCCTTCTATATCGCCCACCGTTGGCTCGGCGGAACCCTCACGAACTTCCGCACCATCCTTGGCCGTATCAAAAGACTCAAGGATCTTCAGGCCATGGAGGCCGATGGAAGCTTCGACAAGCTCCCGAAGAAAGAAGTCGCCATCCTCAAAAAAGAATTAGCCAAACTTTCACGCAACCTCGAAGGCATCAAAGAGATGAGACGTCTTCCACAGGCCATGATCGTCGCCGATCCTTCGATCGAGCATAACGCCGTCCTCGAAGCCAGAAAACTCAACATCCCAGTCTTCGCCATCTGCGACACCTCGGATGATCCGGATATGGCCAGCTACGTCATCCCGTCCAACAACGACGCTTCCAGCGCCCTCAAGCTTTTGACCGCCGTCTTGGCTGATGCCATCGTCGAGAGCAAGGGTGGAATCACTTCCATCGCCTACACCAAAGACGAAGGCGAAGAAGCCACCATGAAAGACGCCATCAGAGCCGCCGATATCGCCAATGAGCAGCGCAAAGCCGCCATCCGCCAGCAGCGCAAAGAGCGTGAAGAGCGCTTTGCCAAGATGCAGGCCGACCGTGCCGCCCGCTATGCCTCACATAACACCCAGGCCGTGGCCCCGCAGACAACTGCCGCCCCACTTCCTGAAGACGTCAAAAAAGACGGGGAGAATAAATAATGGCTGAAAAAAGCGTAATCGAAGCTATCAAAGCCCTCCGCGATCGTACCGGAGCTGGCATGATGGACTGCAAGCACGCCCTTGAGCAGAACGACTTCAACGTTGAGAAATCAGTTGATTGGCTCCGCGAAAAAGGCATTGCCAAGGCTGCCACCAGAGCAAACCGCACCGCCGCCGAAGGCAAGACCAATGTCAGCATCTGCGAAAAATGCGGCAAGGCCGTCATCGACGAAGTGAACTGCGAAACCGACTTTGTCTCGGCCAGCGACAAGTTCATCGACCTCGTCAAAGGCGTCACCTCGACCATCATGCAGAATGAGCCGAAGGATGTCGAAGAAGCCAAAGAGATGACCAAGACCCTCTTCACCGACGCCGCCGTGGCTGTCGGAGAGAAACTTGATCTCCGCCGTTTCGCCATCATCAAACCCGAAGGCAACCAGGGCGTCGGCAGTTACATCCATATGGGTGGCAAGATCTCCGTCGTCGTTCTCCTTGAGAAAAAAGACGATGAGTTCGCCAACCAGTTGGCCATGCACATTGCCGCCAACAACCCGCTTTACCTCGCTTTGAGCGATGTCCCAGCCGCTGATAGGGAAAGAGAGATCGCCGTGGCCAAAGCCGAAGTGGCCGCCGATCCGAAACTCATCAACAAGCCGGAGCAAGTCAAAGAGCAGATCGTGGAAAGAAAAGCCGACAAGGTCCTTTCCGTTTCCTGCCTCTATATGCAGAACTACCTCCTCGATGATTCCAAGACCGTTGGTCAGGTCCTCAAGGAAAAAGGCAATTCCGTCGTTTCCTTTGTTCGTTATCAACTTGGCGATGGCATCGCCAAGAACCCAGCGCAAGCTGAATAATCATAAAACGCACGCCAACCACGTGCGTTTTTTGTATAATGGAGTCATCTTATGGAATCAATATACAAAACGGTTGTCATCAAACTCTCCGGAGAGGCCCTGGCCGACTCCCAAGACAAGACAATCCTCGATCAGAAAAAACTATCCGCCATCGCTGAGACGATCGTCGAAGCCAGCAAGCTCGGCGTTCATATCGGAGTGGTGGTCGGAGCCGGGAACATCTGGCGCGGCAAACTAGCCGAAAAAGTCGGAATCGAGCAATCGACCGGCGATTACATGGGCATGCTTGGCACGATCATCAACGCCTTGGCCCTCCAAAGCGCCTTTGAGGAAAAAGGCTTAGAGACCCGCGTCATGAGCTCAATCAGCGTCCCACAGGTCTGCGAACCTTATATCAGACGCAAAGCCGTCCATCATCTTAATCTCGGACGCGTCGTGATCTTCGCCGGCGGAACGGGCAACCCGTTCTTCACCACTGACACGACCGCGACCTTAAGGGCCCTTGAAGTCGGCGCCGACGCCATCCTCATGGGCAAAAACGGCGTTGAGGGAGTCTACGATTCCGATCCTCGCAAAAACCCGAACGCCAAATTCTTGAAGCATCTGAGCTTCCAGGAAGTCGTCGAGAAGAAGTTAGCCATCATGGATTTGACGGCGGTGGCCATGCTCGAAGAGAGCAACATCGTGATTCACGTCTTCAATATGGACACGCCTTCAAGCGTCGTCAGCGTCCTATCGGGGCACGAAATCGGAAGCACAATCTCAAAGGAGTAAATTTATGGATCCATTAGCAAAAGAAGCCCAAGACAAAATGGGCAAGTCGATCGAGGCCTTTGAAAACAGCCTTGGCAAATTAAGAAGCGGACGCGCCAACCCCGCCATGCTTTCTGGCATCAAGTGCGATTATTATGGCGAGAAGATGGACATCAGCACCCTTTGTTCGATTTCCATGCCGGAGCCACGACAGCTTTTGGTCAGGCCTTTCTCAAGAGATGACCTCAAGAGCATCGCCGCCGCCATCGCCGCCGCCAACATCGGCGTCAACCCTCAGACCGAGGCCGATGCCATCCGCATCATCGTCCCGCCTCTTACCGAGGACATCAGAAAAGACATCGCCAAACAAGCCAAAGCCTTGGCCGAAGATGGCAAAGTCAGCGTGAGAAACATCCGCCGCGACTATCTCGATTTGCTCAAAGAGGATGACTCCATGTCCGATGACTATAAGGAAAGAGTGGAAGACGATATTCAGAAATCAGTCGATGAGGCCAACAAAAAAATCGAAGAGATCTTGGCTATCAAACAAAAAGAGATAATGACTATCTGATTCCTATATTCGCCAATCGAGCGCGGTTCTGCCGCGCTTTTTTAGTTTACGATGATATCGGCATCGCTGCAGTGGACCGTGAAAGACGAACTTGACGACCAATCGTCTCCGAAAGTGATGTTGTTCCAAGCGGAGGCCTCGCCCTCGTAATTGATGGTCGACAAAGAAGAACAGTTCTTGAAACAATTGGCTCCGATATAGGAGACGGCGACCGGAAGGGTTATGGATTCCAGAGATGTGCAATTCTCAAAGACGCCATTGCCATCGCTGGCTCCAATGGTGGTCAATTTCCTTTTGGAGAAGTCTATTTCTTTAAGGGATGAATCGTTATAGAAGGCCCCGCTTCCAAGCTCAAGCAAACTTTTTGGCAAGAAGACATCTTCCAGCTTTGGATCATTCGCAAAAGCCATCGTGCCGACTTTCAAAGTCAAAGAAGCGTCACTCGGGACGGCGAAGCTCACTTTCGAAAGGGAATCCAACCCGCTGAAGACGTTATCGCCGATCAAGGTGTAATAGTATTCGGCATAGATCGAGCTTAATGAACTTTCGGTTCCGCCGTCGACGAAGATGTTTCCCTCAGTGATGGAGGCTATCTCTTTGATCTTCAAGGCCGAGGTGTCGTCCTCGCCTTTGTAGCCGTTAGGGAGCACCAAAGTCTTTGATGTGTCTTTGGTCACGCTCAGGGAAGTCAAGGAATAGTAGGGATTGCCATCGCTATCTATTTTCTTTATAGATGCCTTAAGCGATTCTGAGTAATTGCCGTCTTCGGTGTAATAGCCGGATGCGGTGTTGAGCCAATAGGAAACCTTCCCGCTGCTCGTGTGGAGGAGGGCTGGGATTCCAAAGCCAAGGCAAAGAGAGATGAGAACAAGAACGCCTCCGCCAAAACACGAGGCGATGATGATGCCTTTTTTGGTTCCTTTGTCGAGAGGCTTCTTCTCTGAGGCTACGCCCGGAGTCTCTTCTTTTTTCTCTTCATTTTCCACGGTTAATATCATACACGTAAGAAAGTTTCAAAAACAAGTTTCATGAGTTTCATCAGGGCGTTGGAGAATTATCTATGAACAATCTAGATTATTACGTTTCTAGAGCCCCCTTCAGGGTATATAATCAAAACACTTATGAACCAGCCATTCATCCTTGAAAAGAAACTCGACCACGTCGCTTTCATCATGGATGGGAACGGAAGGTGGGCCAAACTTAGGGGACTTCCTCGCTACCTGGGCCACAAAGAAGCCTGCAATCGAATAATCGAGCTTTTTGAGGTCTGCCGAGAATTCAAAATCAAATACATGAGTTTCTATGCTTTTTCCACCGAGAATTGGAATCGTCCAGCCGACGAAATTAATCACTTGATGGATTATCTTGAGCTCTTCTTCCACAAAGAAATCGACTATCTGGATTCCGTGGGGACGAGGATCGTCGTGAGCGGCGATCTTTCCAGGATCAGACCACAGACGAGAAAAGTGTGCGAAGAAGCGATCGAGAGAACTAAAAACAACTCGACCTGGTTCATCAACGTCTGCCTGAATTACGGTTCCCGTGATGAGATTGTGAGGGCAGCCAAAAAGATCGCGGTCCTATATAAAGAGGGGTCGTTGGATTTGGATGCCGTCGATGAGACGACGTTCAAGAACTATTTCTATGTCCCTGAGCTTCCGGACGTTGATCTCATGATCAGAACATCGGGCGAAGAGAGATTATCAAATTTCCTTTTGTACCAGAACGCATATGCGGAATTCGTTTTCACTCCTGTCAAATGGCCTGATTTCAAAAGGGATGCCTTCATTGACTGCCTAAAAGAATACCAAAACAGAAATAGACGCTACGGGGGATTGAAGAATGAATAACAACGGGGTCAACGACATCACTGAGCAGCAGAAAGCCTCATTCAAAAGCCGCGTAATCGTGGCAATTATCCTGATTCTTTTATTGGTTCCCGCCTTCATCTTGGGCGGATGGGTCTTCTTCGTCGCCATCGCCGTTTTCGTTGGTTTCTCGGTTTATGAGATGATTCACGCCCCAAGAAAGAAATACCCGCATTACATCCAAGCCATAACCTACATAATCGTCTTTGCTTATGTTTATTGGTTCGTCGTGAAGAGCAATGTCAGGGCCTACATCGACCAAGGGAGCAGCTATTCTTTCTCCTTGGAGAATTATTATTCTTCCTTGTATGTTTCCATCATCGGCATTGCCGTCTCACTTGGGCTTTATTCCTTGTTCGCCATCGTCGACCCGAGGTTCAGTTGGAATGACGTCACCTATTTCTTCACTTTCACTTTGATTCTCGGCATTGGATTTCAGGCTTTCTTCTTCTGCCGTTACTATCCTTTCTACCTATTTGGTTACAACGACAATTTCAAATCGACGGTTTGGTATTTGGGCGTCACGGGTTCAGAGATGGTTTCCGACCCTCTCAAATACACCGGATTCTCTTTGTGGGGTTCCTCGTCATTGCTCTTCTTCGTGCTTTTGGGGACCTGTGTCAACGATTCGGGCGCCTATCTCTTCGGAAGCTTGTTTGGAAAGCATCACATGAACGAAAGAATATCCCCTCATAAAACTTGGGAAGGGTTCTTCTCCGGATGGGCCTGCGGGGCCATCGCCTGCCTTGTCTTTGGCTTGGTTTTAGCCGGGACTGGCTATCCGATGCTTCCGACATTGACCCTCTCTTCTTGGTACTGGATAGTCATTCTCTCTTTGACGGTTCCCTTGATTTCGGATTTCGGTGATTTGACCTTCTCTCTTATCAAACGAAACTATGGGATCAAAGATTACGGAAGCATTCTCAAGGGACACGGCGGGATGGTCGATCGCGTCGGCAGTGCCTTCTTCACCTGCATGTACGTTGCCATCATGGCGATCTTTATCACCAATGGCTGGAACTTCTTCTTATGAGACATGTCTTGTTGCTTGGGGCCTCAGGCAATATTGGGGGCCAGTCTTTGGATATCCTGGCAAAAGAGAGGGATTCCTTTTCGCTTGATGCCATTTCCGTTGGGCGTCACATCGAGAAAATAGAGCCCATTCTCAAGGACTTCCCAAGCATCAAGTTCGTCTGCGTTCAGGAAGAAAACGACAAAGCCGCATTATCATCTGCACATCCCGACATCCATTGGTATTCAGGGGACGAGGGGCTAAAAGAAATAATCGAAGAGTCGAACTGCGACATGGTCGAAAACGCCCTCGTCGGTTTTTCGGGACTTGTGCCGTCCGTGACCTCACTGAGGCTCAACAAGATACTTTGCTTGGCCAACAAGGAATCGTTGGTGGTGGGCGGGGAGATCATCGAGTCGCTACTTAAACAAGGCAAAGGCCTTCTTTATCCTATCGACAGCGAACATGTCGCCCTTGCCAAATGCCTCTCGAAAGTCAAACGCGAGGAAGTCGACAAACTCGTTATCACAGCCTCGGGCGGACCCTTCAGGAAACTTTCAAGGAATGAACTTGGGAACGTCACCCCAGAGATGGCCCTCAATCATCCGACTTGGAAGATGGGCCCGAAAATCAGCATCGACTCCGCGACCATGATGAACAAAGGCTTCGAAGTGATCGAGGCCCATTATCTTTTCTCGTGGCCCGTCGATAAAATCGAGGTTTTGCTCCATGATGAAAGCGAGGTTCATTCATTGCTTTTATTGAAGGACGGAAGCTACATCGCCGACGTCAACAAGCCCGACATGCATGGCCCGATCGAATATGCCCTATATGAAGGCAAGTCCACGTTTAAGGTCTATCACAAGGACAACATCCATGATTTTGGGCCTTATCATTTCCACGAGTTCGACCCCAAACGCTACCCAGCCGTTCCAATGTGCCTTGGAGCCTTACGGGATGCCGGCATCAAAACGACGGTTCTCAACGCCGCGAATGAAGAAGCCGTTCACCTGTTTCTCGAAGGAAAAATCCCTTTCTTAGACATTGAAAAGGCTTGTGCGTTGGCTTTAAGGAATTTTCCTAATATAATTAGGCCAACTTTGCGAGACCTCTTAAGCACCGATTCCCTCGCTAGGCTTTACGTAAGAAGGATGTTCGGGCAAAGGTAACTGACAAAATGCAAATTTTCCTAACGATACTCGTATTGATATTGATGCTTGGCATCCTCGTGTCCAGCCATGAGGCAGGGCATTTGATAATGGCCAAGTGTTTTAACGTGTATTGTCTGGAATATTCGATTGGTTTCGGACCAAAGATTTATTCAAAGAAATTCAAAGGCGGCGAGACGGCCTACTCATTGCGTGCGATTCCTCTCGGCGGCTATGTCTCAATGTTTGGCGAAGGCGTCGAGCTTCCGGACGGCATGGTCATCCCGACCGAGAGAAGCCTAGAAGGCGTCTCCAAATGGAAGCGGGCCCTCATCTTGAGCGCCGGCATCATGGTCAATCTCTTCCTTTCCATTCTTTTCGTCTTCATTTATGCGGTGGCTTTCCCAAGCTATTACACAGCGGCCGGATTTGAGACCGGCTTGGTGGATGAAGCCACGAACCAAGTGGCGGTCGGCTATTCGCTATGGGGCGAAGGAAACATCGGAAGCTATGAGTTCGATTCCTCGACCAACAGGCTTTATTCGCCATACACGACGACAATCAATGACTCGACCACTTTCCTTGTGGACTCCAAGGCTTTGATCGATGGCGAGGAATACGTCGCCATGTTCGATGTCTCAAGCGTTTCCGGCACCGACATCATGACACATATCACTTTTTATAAACCGGTCGCTTCCTTCTATCCCAGCGCCATCAAAGAAGAGATGGGCCTAAGCAACATGCCGGATACCTCAAGTCCTTACGTCATCTCCAAAGAGGGCGTGAGCCTTGAACTTCATCTAAGCGTCATGGAGGTGGCCTCTAGAGATGTCACCAAACCGGAGACCGAGCAATTCAACAACCGGGTCAGCCACACGCTGACTTCGGCCTCGATCAAAAACGGAGATTTCTATTCCTGGAGCGAAAGCGGCGTCTTCCAGATTGAGTCCTATCAGTTCTACCCGTCTTTTGGCGAAAGGCTTTTGTCAGGCTGCAAATACTTTGCCTATTTCTTCGAGATGATCGGCTTGGGCTTGAAAGCCATCTTCACCTTCAACTTCTCGAGCCTTGGTTCCATCGTCGCGATGGGCAGCATGATCAACACGGCATCCTCGGCGATCGGCTGGGGACGAACATTCTTCTATTTCGGAAGTTATCTGTCACTTAACTTGGCTATCTTTAACTTGCTGCCGTTCCCAGGGCTTGATGGCTGGGGCCTATTGGTGACCCTGATTGAAAAAATCCGAAAGAAAAAGATCTCCGAGAAGGTCAAGAACACAGTGTCTTTCATCGGTTTGGCCTTGTTGATGATATTCGGCGTTTTCATCATCATCAAAGACATCATTTCGGTGCTGGGGTTCTGATATGCAAAACAAAATGATTCGCTTCCTTTCCTCTTTGGGTTTGCCAAACCCCGAACGTTTTGACATGTCTTTCGACCTCTGCGGGCGTGATCCATCCAATCCTGGCTCTTTGCTCATGAGCATCCGGAAATCGACACCTTGGTCAATCTCCATGCTCGAAGAATTCAAAGACTCGCTCGTAAACATCACCTATCCATACACCATTCGTTTCTCCTACGAGAAAGAACCTAATTTCGATGATATCGACGACCTCTTCCAAAATTGGTATCTTTCGTTTTACCACGGGATTCCTTCCTTTCAGCTAAGTCCCGGAAAAGAAGGGGAGATTTACGTTTTCGCCGATGAAAACGAAATCACCAAAACTAGCAAAGGCATCGTCTCGGATTTCAACGCCTTCCTCAAATGGCTAGGCTACCCATACGAGGTTTCTTTCAAACCGTTCGTCGAGGAGAAAGAGCCCGCTCAGAAAGCTGAGCCCGTTGAGAAACCGGCTGAAAAAGAAGAAACCGCGCCAGTAGAGCCAGCCCCAGTCAAAGAAGAAAACAAAGTCGAGGAAAACACCGAAGAAGATAGTCCTGCGGAAGAGGAAAAAGAAGACTCTTGCTCCTCTAATGAAGACGATGAAGAGGAAATGGCCCGTCAGGCCGCTTTAAAGGCCGCCGAAGAAGAATACATCGCTCAGATGAAGGCCGAGAACAACAACCGGCCAACCTACATGGTCTTCCGCAAAGGGGACTACACCGAAGTCAAAGCCATCAAGGATTTATTCGAGATGGATCTTCAAAACGTCGAATTTGAGGGAAAAATCTTCTCCAAAGACATCCGCCTCGGCCGTAAAGGGACCATGTTTGGGACCTATGGCATCGCCGACGAGGACAGCGCCATCGACCTTAGGGCCTGTGAGAGCAGAAACGGTTTATCGGGTGATGACATGAACGGCATCGGGCCGGGCAACATCGTCAAGATCAGAGGCGCCCTTGAAAATGATAAGAGAACAGGGGTCCGCCAGGTCTTCGTCCATTACGTCGACCATCTTCCTAACCCGCCATTAAGAAATGACCCTGAGCCAGAGAAACGCGTTGAGCTTCATCTTCACACCAAGATGTCCGTCATGGATGGCTTAGGCGAAATAAACGATTATGTGGCCGTTGCCAAAAACATGGGCATGAAGGCTCTTGCCGTCACTGACCACGGCGTCATTCAAAGCTTCCCGGCCGCCGAAAGCGCAGCCAAGAAATCGGGCTTGAAGATTTTGTATGGCTGCGAGTTTTACATGTTCGATTATCCGACTTATGTCTTCAACCCCGTTGACATTCCTTTAAGAAAAGCCAAGTACTGCGTCTTCGACTTTGAAACCACGGGCTTATCTTCACGTTACGACCACGCGACCATGTTCGGCGCCGTCATCGTCGAGAATGGCTTGATCACCAAGCGCCTTGGCCAATTCATCGACCCAGGCGTCCATATTCCAGAAAAGATCACGGCCAAGACCCGTATCACCGATGAGATGGTGAAGGGGCAGCCTACCGAGATTGAAGCCGCTAAGATCATCAGCGACTTCATCGGCGACACGATTCTCGTGAGCCACAACGCTCCTTTCGATATGGGTTTCCTTAACGCCATCAGAAAGAAAGCCGGAATGGGGCCATGCCTCAATCCGGTGGTGGATACCTTGGCTTTGTCCCACTATCTTTTCCCAGAGGCCGGAAGGCATACATTAAGGGCTTTATCCCGCAACTTGAACCTTGAGGTTTACGATGAGGACGACGCTCACCAAGCCGATTACGATGCCGAAGCCTTGAACAACGTTTGGCAAGCCATCATCCCGATTCTCACGAAAGACAATCTCGACCTCACACATAAAGACTTGGCGACATTAGTTTGCCCGAACCAAGCCATCTTTAAACATTTGAAGTCATACCATGTCTGCGCCATCGCCAAGAACCAAGCCGGCGTCAAGGAACTGTACCGTTTGATTTCCGATTCCCATACCGCCTATTTGGCCGCCGGCTCTCTTCCGAAGATCCCAAGGAAAGAACTTCAGGACAACCGCGCTGACCTAATGTTCGGGTCAGCCTGCTTCAATGGCGAGATCTTTGAGTTAGCCTCCAACAAGAGCGAAGAGGAATTAGCCTCCGCGATGTCTTTCTATGACTACATCGAAGTGCAGCCGATGGAGAACTATTCATGGCTCGTGAACATGGGCGAGCTTTCCGAAGAGAGGCTCACGTCCATCGTCAAATCGATAATCTCAACCGCGGACTCAGTCGGAAAAATGGTTTGTGCCACCGGTGACTGTCATTACGTAAACCCTGACGACAAGATTTGCCGCGACGTCTATATTTCGGCAAAAGGACTTGGTGGCATCCTCCATCCTTTGGCCCCACATAGAAGAGACAACATGCCAGCCTTCCCGAACCCGGATCAGCATTTCCGCTCGACCAAAGAGATGCTTGATTGCTTCATTCCTTTGGTGGGCGAAGAGAAGGCGCGAGAGATCGTCATCGCCAACACCAACAAGATCGCCGACCAGGTTGAGCCGGTGGTTATTTTGAAAGACCATTTGTATCCGCCATCGGCGAACTTGCCGCATTCTGACGAGAAAATCAAAGAGGTTATTGCGGAAAATGTCCGCAAAACCTACGGGGATCATCCAAATCCAGCTATCACTGAACGTTTGGACAAAGAGCTTCATGGTATTATCGAAAACGGTTATTCCGTCACTTATTACATCGCCCATTTGATCATCAAGAAGGCCAATGAGGATGGCTACATCGTCGGCAGCCGTGGCTCGGTCGGTTCCTCTTTCGTCGCCACCATGAGCGGCATCACGGAAGTCAATCCTCTGAAGCCGCACTATGTCTGCCCGCATTGTCACCATTTCGAATGGTCGACCGATCCGAAGATCCGCTCGGGATTCGACCTCCCCGAGAAGAAGTGCCCTGAGTGTGGCGAGATGATGGTCGCCAACGGACAAAGCATTCCTTTCGAGACCTTCCTTGGATTCAACGCCGAGAAAGTTCCGGACATCGATCTTAACTTCCCACCAGACTATCAGTCGAAAGCCCACGCTTACGCAAGAACCCTTCTCTCAACCAAAGAAGAGAATGAGCGTATCGAGAAAGGCCTTCCTATCTCCAACCCGCACGTCATCCGCGCCGGCACCATCGCTACGGTCGAAGACAAAAACGCTTTCGGCTACATCCATGGCTACTATGACCGCGTGGTCCATGCCGATTGGGGCAAGGTCAACAAGGCTTGGGTGGCTTTCCTAGCCACTCGCTGCACCGGCGTCAAACGCACGACCGGTCAGCATCCTGGCGGCATCGTCGTCATTCCGGCCGACATGGACATCTTCGATTTCACGCCTTATCAGCACCCTGCTGATGACCCGACCGCCGAATGGCTTACAACCCACTACGAATTTGCGAGCATGCATGACTCTGTTTTAAAGCTGGACTTACTCGGTCACGTCGACCCTCAGGCTTTGCGCATGATGTCCTTGCTCACCAAAATCGACGTCAGAAGCATCCCGATGAACGACAAGAAAGTCCTTTCTTTGTTCTCATCAACCAAGGCGCTCGGCATGAAGACCAACCCGTTGGGATTCGAGACAGGTGCCATCGCCCTTCCAGAATTTGGCACCAACTTCGTCCAAGGACTCTTGAAAGAAGCCAAGCCTAAGACATTCAATGACCTTTTGATCATTTCGGGTTTGAGCCACGGAACCGATGTCTGGAACAACAACGCCGAAGACTTGATAAAAGACAAAACCGCCACCCTTGATGAGGTCATCGGATGCCGTGACGATATCATGAACACCCTCATCGATTATGGCGTCCCTAACTCGATGGCTTTCACCATCATGGAAAAAGTCAGACACGGCAAAGGCCTCACTCCTGAGATGGAGAAGGTCATGCACGAAAACAACGTGCCGCAATACTACATCGACTCCTGCAAGAAGATCAAATACTTGTTCCCGCGAGCGCACGCCACGGCCTACGTTATCGGAGCCTGCCGTGTGGGCTGGTTCAAGATCTATCATCCGCTTGAGTTCTATGCCACTTACTTCTCGGTTCGCTGCGACAAGTTTGACATCGAGACCATGTCTTCTCCAATGAACGTCATTTTGGATAAGATCGCCAAGATGAAAGAACAGAACCTCGACAAGATGAATCCTCTTTCCGACAAAGACATCGAAATCATGAAGACCTTGACCGTCGCCACCGAGATGATCGACAGGGGTTACAAGATTGAGAATATCTCCCTTATGGAATCGTTGGCCGATCGTTGGGTCGTTTGCCATGAGAGGAATTCGATCATCCCTCCTTTCACCGTCATCTCTGGCTTAGGAATGGCCGCGGCTCAGACCGTGGTGGACACAAGAAAAGACGGCGAGTTTATTTCCATCGAGGACATCAAAGAACGAACCAAACTCTCTCAAAGCGACATTGCCGAGCTTAAAAAGCTTGGAGTCCTTGAAGGGCTGGGCGACACAAACCAGATGAGTCTCTTTTAATTCCCGCCGAGTGGTGGTATATTACCACTCGCGAGAATTCTCGCTTCGGGACGTAGCACAGCTTGGTAGTGCGCCTGGTTCGGGACCAGGAGGTCACGGGTTCGAACCCCGTCGTTCCGACCAAAAGTCGACATCGGCCCTTGGTGAGATACCGAGGGTTTTTATTTTCGTTTTTTCTCTATTTCTACCTGATGCAACATCAATCAATGGGTGCTACAATATGCCCGCTGCGCCCGTAGCTCAGCTGGATAGAGCACTTCCCTCCTAAGGAAGGGGTCAGGCGTTCGAATCGCCTCGGGCGCGCCAATAATCGAAGCCACTTGAAGGCTTCTTTTATTTTTTAGACCGATACAAGCACGTGAAATGAGGGTACAACTTTGTATAATCTTCTAAAAAATAAAAGA
>DHAP01000008.1:0-1090 GCA_002397465.1 Caryophanales bacterium UBA4951
AATAGGAACTTTAAAATTAAAAAAGAAATAACGAGCCAGTTAGTAAAGGAGAACGATGATGAATAAGATAATCAAAAGCGTTTGATACAATACAGCTTTTGGCTGTTTCTTAGGGTTTAACGCGGAGGCTGAGAAACACGTCACCTTTTCTGAAAACTTGGTCGAGTTTGAAATGTCCACGGAGGATGCATGGATCGATTTCCCCAATAAAACAATTTCATATTCACCAATATTTGACGATGGATCTGATCCGTTGAACTATGGATCCCATTTCAACAAAATATGCAAAGTCGTGCTCGCACATTCTGAAGATATGATGAAGGAAGAAGTTTCTGATATTATGTCAGCTTCAATAGAAATAACGTTTGAGGATGGTACGAAACGTGAAATCGACAATCTTACTTTGGATGTAAAGAATGACCCAGTCCAAAAGCTGATATTGGCTGAGGCCTCAAGATTCCTTCCGAAGGAGGCAAAGCATCTATTAAACTCTCATATTAGTGTGTCAGGGATTCACTATCTTGGACTTCCTAAGAAGAAGCGTACAAAATCTCGGCGGAAGTAGTTTTCGCGTATAGCAACATTTACTTATCCTCTTTTAGATGGATAATAATCATATATGGCACTGATCAAGTGTCCTGAATGCGGGGAGATCATATCCGATCAGTCGGATGTCTGTATTCATTGTGGTTACCCCTTCAAAAGGGACAATGAACGTTTGATACCCGTGACGTTTAGGCGAGTGAAGAGCTTTATTGGCTGTATCGTCCCTCTTCATGTTGCCGTGGATGGCAATAGCCTTCCGGACGATGACTACACAATCAGGCTCACGCCTGGCACACATACCGTCTTCATGGATGGGGCAGATACCTCTTGTTCAGATGTCATCAAAGTCCCAGAGAACGCTACCGGAGTGACTGTCTTAATCAAATTATCGAACTACTTCAACTTCTTCGTCGATGAGACCCGTTTCCAGATAGTGGATGTCGAAGTGTATTAGTCTTCTCTACTTATCATTTAAACGTAATTCATAGCCACATTGTCTGATGTGGCTTTTTGAATCAAAAAAGCGCCGCTTAATCATCAAGCG
>DHAP01000008.1:1186-19562 GCA_002397465.1 Caryophanales bacterium UBA4951
CGCCTATGCAAAGACTGTACGGTAGATACCAGTCCTAGCATTACGAAGGATTGAGTGTCGAATCGATGTCGGCGATGTTTGTGTATCTACCATAAGCTATATAGCAAAATAGCGCAAGGGCAAAAAGCAATTATGTCGGATTAACATAAAACGACCTGCTAAAAAGCGCCGCCATGATGAAGCGGCGGCGCTTAGTCTTTGTTTGAACATCAATGAGTTGAAACTAGCAATTCCAGGTAATGCTGATCGACTTGATGAATATGGTCTCACCGACGCTTGAGTTTCTGGACCTAAACAAAAATTCAAGGTTGGTGTATACGCTGGTGTCCGTACTGTAAACCGAGTAATCTTGGCTAAGATCTCCCCATAATTCATTCCTGGTAAGCGACTCTTTATCACAGACCGGCGTTGTGTCTCCATCCGCTGTATTTAAAAACACCGCTAACAACGCGTTTGGCGTCGTGCTAGTGTATGTGTCCCCGACGGTGAAGGATACGGCTTTGATATTCTTGGCGTATATCTTTATCGTGATGTCTGAGCCCGTCCAATCGTTTGCGCTGTTGAACGTAAGAGTCGCAAAGTGTGATCCGCCAAAAGAAAGCGTATCAGTTGGTATTGATTGGCTGATCACCGTTTCGACGGTGCTGGCCCCATCGAACTGGCCGACCGATATGTCACTGGCCTGATATGTCCCAGTTCCTGTAGGGACATTGTGTGCGCTGTTGAAGAGCATGGTCTTGTCTGAAGTGCTGGCCTTTGTAGGCGTGATGGTGACTAAACTCGAAGCGCCGACTGCCGCTAAGGCGGCGACGCCGATGAGTGAGGTTAACATGAATAGACGTTTCCTTTTCATAACTGCCCTCCCAATAATCCATCAGTTTAGTCCCTTCTAGAGGACATGGACTGATTTTTCTTTAATTGTATTTACTCCTTTAAAAATCTTTAAAAAACTAAATTATGCGGCGCAGACTAACAAAAACAACGAATCTAAAGACCTCAACAATACCGATATAGCGTTTTTATTAGTTATTTTGTCGTTAACAAAAATATACTTTGTCGCTGATCAACATAGCCAAGGTTCTTTTGACTTACTCCATGACACCCACTATAGTTTCATTCGGGAATGATGTTCTCTCTCGTGAGCTAGCTCACCTAACCGCCTTAACAAGCTGATGACATCTACGCCGAGATAGGCGTAGTTTGCCATCGGCTTTTAATTTAAGGAGGGAGAACGCATATGTTCTTCGCGTCTTTGGCGTTGATCTTGGTGGGTGGGGTTGCCTTATATGCTTTATGCAAACTGATACATCTGCCCTCGCTTGTGGCCTATTTATTATGGGGGATGCTTCTAGGCTATCTAGGGCTGATAGACAAGAACATCGAAGCGATATCCTCTGACATCAGAAAGATAGCCTTGGTCATCATCCTTTTGAAGGCTGGCTTATCTCTCAACGTCGAGGACTTAAAGAAAGTGGGGCGGCCCGCTATCTTGATGTCATTCTTGCCTGCTACCGTCGAGATGGTGACCGTCGGCTTATTAGGCCCGGTGTTCTTCTCATTGACCTACACCGAGTCATTCTTGTTAGGGTCGGTACTAGGTGCGGTCTCACCGGCCGTGGTGGTTCCGATGATGAGCAAGCTGATGGATGAGCGGGTGGGGACCAAGAAGGGCATTCCCGCCCTGATTACGGCAGGTTCTAGCATCGATGACATCATAATGATCGTGTTTTACGGGGTTTTCATGTCCATCGAATCGAGCGGTTCTTTCTCGTGGGTCAGCTTTCTTAACATCCCTTCATCCATCGTAAGCGGTATTCTGGTTGGCTTGTTGTTAGGCTATTTATTTTCTTTTTTGTTCAAACGTGTCCATATGAGGGATTCAATCAAACTGACATTATTGTTTGGGGTGTCTTTTGGTCTTGTTTATCTAGAGTCATACCTAAGCCAGTGGTTCAGCTTCTCATCATTATTAGCCATCATCACAATAGGCATCTTCACCAATAGAAGTAGACACGAACAGGCCATCAGGTTATCGACCCGCTGCTCTAAGATGTGGGTGGTGGCAGAACTCTTCTTGTTCGTTCTTGTCGGCTCATCAATAAAGGTGGATTACTTCGCCAAGTTCTTGCTTCCTTCCTTAGGCTTATTGGCCTGTTCTTTGTTCATGAGGATCGTGGCGGTCAACCTTTCCTTGATCAAGACCAACCTCAACCTCAAAGAAAGGACTTTCGTTTCCATATCCTATCTCCCCAAGGCCACGGTCCAGGCGGCGATAGGGGGTGGCTTATTGGAGTTAGGGACATCCTTGAACGATGAGAAGATCATCGCCGCCGGGACCATCGTCTTATCGGTGTCGGTGGTCGCCATCCTCATCAGCGCCCCTCTAGGGGCCATCCTCATGAACCTCACGTATAAGCCGTTGCTAGGGGAGATGGATAAAGAGATCGAACAATGAGATGCCTTATATACAGAGAGGACATCTATCTTTATACTTAAAGTTGGTAAGGGGCCATCTATACATATCAATGTCCGTGTTTATTAGGGATTATTGGCCCCTTTCAACATATTGTTGAGTGTTTCCGCTTCTTTGTTGATAGACAATTTGTTGAATTTATCGCTTGATGAATGTGCTGAGGCAGGAGGAATTCACCATGAGCGTAGGCAATCATATCAGAGAGTGTCGCGAGGGGATGGGCATGACTCAGAAAGATCTGGCCGACAAACTCTTCGTCACGCCCCAAGCCATCTCGCGCTGGGAGAATGGCGACGTTGAACCTTCCGTTGATTCCTTGAAGCAGATGGCTTCGATCTTTTCGATCAGCGTCGATGAGCTCGTCCAAGATGAGCCAGTTAAGAAAGAGGATGTGGTTCCGGTAACTGAGAAACAAGCGGAGCCCAAGCTCTTAGGCATTTGCATCAAGTGCGGACGGGCCATCTACGACAACGAAAACTACCGTCATGGCAGCAAGATCGTCACCCATACTGGCAGAAGCCATAACCATGAGCATGTCACCTATAAGGTAGGGGACGATAGCCAAGGCTCAGGGCTTATATGCGAGGATTGCGTAAACCGGATGTTAGAGCAGAAGAGGATTGCTAAGCTCCAATACGAAAGCGACCTTAAGAAGAAACGTTCCACCTCGTGGGTTTGGAGCGTCATCGCCGGGGTTGTGGGAATAGCCATATCCATCATCATGGGCGTGTCCTTCCAGAAGGCTGGCAACCAGAACGCGGCCATAACGATGTATGCCTTGACGCCCGTATTAGGCTATGGCCTATTCTCTTTGATATTCGTCCTCATCAACAACAACACATTCGTCAGCGACATCTTCTTTGAGATCGTCTCCTTTGCCTTCGTGAAGATGCCAGGCGTAATCTTCAGCTTCAGCCCCGATGGTCTGGCCTTCCTTATCATCATCAAGATAATCTTCCTCATCATCACGGTTCTGATCTTCGCCTTCGTCGTGCTCTTCGCGGCGGCGATATCAATGTTGCTATCGATGTTCATGTTCCCAGTCTCTTTGAACAACGAGCCATCTCTTTCTTAAGGGTCATCACCCTTATTGTTGGTTTCTTTTGTCCTCATCCGTATTAACCTAATATGCATAGAGATAAGGAGAGATGAAACCCCATGGTCAAGAAATACGACAAACTCATCCGTGACAAGATCCCGGAGATTATATCTAACGATGGCAAAAAAGCCGTCACAAGAGTCCTTTCGGATAAGGAATATCTCGCTTATCTAAATAAGAAGCTACTAGAAGAGACAAACGAGTATCTTGAGTCCTTTAGCCTTGAAGAGCTTGCGGACCTTCAAGAAGTCATCAACGCCATAATAAAGGCCAAAGGATCATCCCTTCAGGAGTTTGATGGATTAAGAGAGAAAAAGCGTTCATCCAATGGGGGCTTCGACAAGAAGCTTCTATTGCTTGAGGTCGATGATCAGGCTGACACGGAAAAATAGATAGGACACAAAAACCGACTGCTTCACGGCAGTCGGTTTTCGTATGGTTCTAATGACTATCTAGCGATAGAGGTGGTCACTTCGGCTACGCTGCCATCGGTGGTGGTAAGCGTGAATGAATAGGTTCCCGTGTAAGTGAAGGTTCCGACTTTGCTTATCGCGTTGCCCGCGAGGGTGTAGGCAAAGGCGAATGAGCCGTCTTTCTTTAGCGAGAATGTGGCGGTTGAGTGGTCGCTGTCCGGAGTGAAGGCCATCAGTTCGCTGGTGTCGCCTTCGACGTTGGTGTAGGCGGTGGTCGGACTTCCGACCGCGGCCGTCCAGACGCTATAGGTGGCCGAGAAACTCATGGACAAGTTGTAGCTGGCGAGATAGTTGTAGGTGAAGTAGATGGTCCCAGCGGCGTAGCTTGGGCCTTCGGTGTCACCACCGACGGCGCTCTTCGTGAGGGCTGAGGCATCTTCGCAGACGAGGTTATGCTCGACCGTGTAGGTTCCATAGAGTGCCTCGCTCCAGCTGACGGTGGCTTTCTTGCCATCAAGGACGGCCTCATGGGCGGCCGATGAGATGATGAGCGAGAGCTTGCTGTCGGTGTAGGTCCAAGTGACATCGTTCTTTGGATAATACTTTCTGGTGTTGTCGGCTGGGTCGATGGCTGAGCCATACATATAACCCTTGCCCTCTTCGTAGCAATAGACCCTGTCGTAGGTGTTGGTGTCATTGAAGACGGCCAAGTAAGATTCCGGCTCCGTGAACTTGTAAGAGGTGCCTTTGATGAAGGCGTTCTGGTCGGCGTACTGAGTGGTGTTGTAGGTGGCTTTGGTGGTACGTCCGCTTAAGCCGATCGGGATGTTGAAGGCGTTGATGTCGGTGAGGGTGCCGTTGCTGTTCTCATAGACATAATAGTTGCTCTTGTTGGTAAGGGCGTCGCCGGTGGTGGATTTGACCCCGTCGGCATAGTCGACGATGAAGCGGATGCATTCGGCATCGTCGTCATCCTTGGCCTTGCCCCATTTGCCCGTGAACCACTTGTAGAGGTTCTCGTTGTTCGCGGCGTCGGTGGTGTTCATGGAATACATCGAGTAGCCATAGCCATCGATTGTCCCATCGCTATAGGCATTCATGTAGAAAGAATAGGCAAAGCCATAGCTAGCCATCGAAGCGTCTTCACCAACGTATTGATAGGTGAGGGTGACTTCCTCTGGCGTGCTCTCCGAAGTGCTCGGGGTGGTGGATGTGGTGGGTTCGTCACTGGTGGTGGCTTTCTCACTGGTTCCAGTCGTGTCCCCACAGCTGGCCAGGGTTGCGGCCGCTAAAAGTCCCAGGGCCAAACAACCGAATATTTTTTGTGATTTCATCTGATACCTCCTTTTTAAATGGTTTTGATGAAAAGCAAACTGAGTTAGGGCGGCTTTTACGCCGCTAATCGGCTAAACAACGCCTATTTTGCAAGGCTTTCCTCTTTGTCTTTCTTTTTACGGATGAGGACTTTCTCAACCACCAAAGTGGTAAAACATCCTAATGAGATGACGCCGCATCCGATGGCCAGACTCTTTAAGAGAGTGAGCCACCAAGACTCAACCGCGACGATTCTCGCGCTTGAGGAGATGCCGTTCATGGCAATCGAATGAGAGATCGAATAAGTGATGCGTTTTACTGATGTCTTGACGCAATGGACCATGACGGGGTCATTCTCGTAGCCATCGATGGTCGCGACGGAGTTGGTCTTCGTCCCGTCCCAGATGTTCTGCCCTGCCAAGGTTCCGGCCGCCACGTCCATGAAGGTGGCATAGACCGAGCAGTCGGTGATGGCCATGCCTTTCATGCCCCACTCGTTGCGGAGCACCTCAGTCATGAGCGAGTAATCGGCCCCCGCCCAGACGACCCCGAAACGGTTGAATGATGACATGACTCCGCTGCCGCCAGCCAAGGCGTTGCCCTCGAAGGAGCGTAAGTAAGTCTCTCTGATCGATTGTTCATTGGCCCAGGTCGAGAGCCCATAACGTCCGGACTCTTGGTCATTGAGGGCAAAGTGCTTGGTGAAGACATAGACGCCTTTGCTCTGGATGCCTCTTACCTCAGGCTCGCAGATCTTGGCGGATAGTATCGAGTCCTCGCTGTAGTACTCGAAGTTACGGCCGCAGTATTGGCTTCGGTGGATGTTGCAGGCTGGGCCATAGATGCCCGCGGTCTTGCCGGAGTTCGATTGGGCCCTCATGCAGTCCTCGGCGATGTCCTCGCCCATCTTCTCAACAAGATCGACGTTTCTGGTTGCCGCCATGATGTCCTCGGAGGTGTATGCCATGCCCGAGGTTCCGCTGGTCAAGGATTTGGTGTAGCCCTGAGGGCCGTTCTCATCCGCGGTGCCTGGCAAAGCGATCGAAGGCATGGCCACCGTGAGGTGGAAGCCGTTATAGATCGTGTTGGTCATCTCGTCGTAGCTGGCTTGGCTGATGAGTTTGTCCCAAGCGTCGGGCGTCTCATCGTAGTCGACGTCTTTGAACATCACCGCGCTCAAGCCATTGTCCTGATTCATCGCGCTCACTTCGATGCCGATGAGGTCGGGATAATACTTTTCTTCCATCTTGGTGACGATGTTCTTTCTTTGGTCGACGTCGGAGGTCAAGCCATCTTTCCACATGGTCTCGTTGATATATAGGCTCACGAGGCTAGGATAGGTGCCAGTCCAGTCATTCCTTGAAAGATAGGTGATGGACTGATCGTCTTTGGTGCCTTCGTACTTGTTGAGGTCGGCATCATCGAACTGGTTGGTTATCGGATAGCCGGTCTCTTGGGATACGGAGCAGGTGGTGAGGTCCATCTCGTCTTGGCTGATCTTGACGACATAGTCGGGATTGCCATCCTCATCCATCCTGTTATTGGTGCCACTCTTGCTATAGCCCTTCTTGGATAAGATGTTGTTCGTGGCATCATGAGATGAGCCGGCGACGCTGAAGTAATAGTCCCCGGCGTCGAGGATGTAGGTCTTGGCCTTGTTGGAATCGTATGAGGCGATGTCTTGCTTCTTGATCGAGAGAGTGACATCCTCCTTCTCGCCTGGCTGGATGATCGATGTCTTCGTGAAGCCCGCGAGCTGGACTGAGGACTTCTCGACGAGGTTTTCTTTGTCATAGGCGGTGTAGGGGCTTTGAGCGTAAATCTCGACCGCGTTCTTGCCAGCGACGTCACCATCGTTTTTGACCGTGAGGCTCACGTCATAGACATCCCCGTTCTCCTTCACGTTGAAGTTGGAGTAAGAGAAGCTGGTGTAGGAGTCACCATACCCAAAGGGGTAGGCCACGACTGAGGAGTAGTCATAATCCCCGGCGTTGCCAGTTCCCATGACGTAGTCTTCGTAACGGGTCTCAAAATACTTGTAGCCGATGTAGATGCCTTCTTGGTAGACGGTATAGTTCTGGTTGCAGCCCGTGATGCCCCCGTCAGTGTTGTTCTGGGCTTCGCTCGTTTTGTATTCCCCGGTTCCGGCGCTCGAGTTCGTGAAAGCATGCGGGCCGAAGTTCTCGTTGACCGGGGCTTTCTGATTGTCCAAAAGGAAAGTGTCGGACAAGCGGCCGCTGGGATTGACTTCGCCGCTGAGGATCTTCGCGACCCCGTCGAATCCATTCATTCCCGGGTCGCCGATCCATAAGGCGGCGTCAATCCCGTATTGGCTGTCATTGAGGAAATCCAAAGAGACGGTGTTCGAGCCGTTGAGGAGGACGACGATCTTTTTGAAGACCCCGGAATCCTTGTAACTCTTGAGGCCTTTCAGCATGTCTATCTCGTTTTTGTTGAGACGGAGATAATCGCCGTTCGTGCCATCGGAGCATTCGGTTCTAGGAAGATCATTGCCTTCGCCTCCGCTTCGGGCGATGACGACCATGGCCACGTCGCCATACTCGGAGAAAGAGGAGACGACGTCACTGGTGATGACCTCGTTCCATGGGGCTTCGTTGATCTTGTATTGGTCGATGGTGCCGCCGGTGGTCTCGGCGTTGACCCTTCGATATGAAGATAAGTCATTCTGATAGTGTTTGCGGAGCACGCTATTGGTGCACTTGCTGGCGAAGTGGTCGTTGAGGGCCTTCACGATGGAGGTGGCGTCATTGACGTTCACCTGTCCTGATCCAGTCCCGCCATAGACGGGGTCCACTGAGGAAGTGGAGAACAACGAGAACTTGGTGCTGGTGGACAAAGGCAAAGTCTTGTCTTCGTTCTTCAACAAGGTCGCGCCCTCGCTCTCGATGTTGCTGCAGAGCTCATTCTCATCCGCGGCTAATTCCTCGTCGCTATAGGCGGACTTCCAGTATTCGGTGTCCTCGTCGCCATTTCCGTCATTGACCGTCTTGTAGGTCTGGACGTTGAGGGTGGTGTCCAACTGGGTCTTGAAGTTGGGTGATAAGGCCCATGCTACCGAACCCGCGATGGCGACGACGCCAAAAAACGACCCTAATGAGACCCATAAGGCTGTGTGTGCTTTTTTCATGTTTCCTCCGCCAAGAGAAGGAAGAACGCTAAGTCTTTCCTATTTCTTGATACGGGCAACAATATAAAGCCGGGTTAGGACGAAAACGGCTTAGCAAGCCAAAACTGTTGTTTGGAAAGCCAGAATTGTAAGTGCTTTCATTTAGGGATTTGTTTGATATCGCTTATTTTGCGTTCAGCGGCTCATCGGCTTTTTTCTTATTTTGGGGCAGGGGCAGGCTGATGCTCATGAAGAACATGTCGCCCTCGGTGTGGATGTTTTCTTTGCCCCCGTTGGAGCTCACGATCAAGGCGATGGATTTTAGTCCATAGCCATGGCCTTTCTTCTCTTCCTTCGATGAAGGGATCCTGTTGCCTTTAAGCACGATCGAGCCCGTGAAGTAGTTGCTCTCCTCGATCACCATGTCGTTATCTTTCTGATAGACATGCAAGGAGATAAGACGCTTGGATGGGTCACTTACTTTCGAGGTGGCCTCAATCGCGTTCCCGATGATGTTATTGAAGAGATAGTAGACTTTTGAGTCTTCGATCTCGTTTAAGGGCTTACCATCCGCGAGGCAGGAAATCGTTATCTTCTCTTTGTCGCAGGTGAGTTCCGAGAAATAGAGGACGGTGTCTAGGACCTGGGAGCCGGTGTCGATGCGCTTGTCATAGGCGCTGACGGACTTCTTGAGTTCGTTTACTTCCTCCTCCGTCAGCTTGTCCTGATAATGCTCAAGCTGGTGTTTGATGTCATGGGCCTTCATGTTGATGGAGGCGATGTTCTCTTTCAATGACTCATACTGGTTTGACTCAGCGGCCAAGACCTGGTTCATGATCTTCATCTCGTTTCGATACTTTGACTCATGAAGGATGTCGGTGCGGATGAACAAGATCAAGAAGGCCAATAGGAGGATGAGACACTCCGAGGTGGCGTATAGGGGGATGCTTTCTGAGGCATAGGTGACCACCAAGGATTTGATGATGACCAGGCTTAATAAAAAAGTGAGGGACAGGGCCGCGATCTTGATGTTGAGGGGCTTGTCGCTATTGATGGTCAAACGGTCGCGGAACAAGAAGTAGAGGGCCAAGGCCACCCCTAGATGAAAGGCGTCAAAGAAGAGATAGTTTAGATAATCGTTGCTGAAGATGATGGCAACCGATGACCTCGGATTGGAGCCCGTCAAGATGACAAACAAGGAGAACATCGCGTCCACGATCTCCCTCACCGAAAGGGCGGTGATCCAGTTGAGCAAAGAGGTGAGGAACTTCTCTTTGTAGCATAAGACGAATATCAACAAGGACTCGAGGTGCAAAAAGAGCTTCGAGAGCATCTGATAAGCGAGGTTGTTCGGGAAGAGGCTTCGACAGTAACCAAGCAAAAACGAGAAGGCGATGAAGATGATGGTGCCCAATATCAGATAGAGATAAGTGAATTTTCTTTTCTTCTGGCGAAGGCTGAAAAGGATGGAGACGGTGATGAACTGCATTCCGTCAATGAGATATATCAAGTCATAGTAGGTGAATGATATGAATTTGCTGAGCCAGATGATGAAAGTCATAGCCTGCCCCGTTCTTGGAAGAGCCTGTTCACTTCCGCTAAGCGGGGTCTGCTGATTTTAAGAGTCTCTCCGCTGGAGAGCTTAAGCGAATGGGCAAGGATGGACTCGGCGTAGCTGAAGTTCACCAAAAAGGCTTGGTCAATCCTCACAAAGCCATATCCTTCCAGTTCCTTTTCGCATTCTTTCATCGAGAGATGGCGGCGATATTCGTTGCCGTCTCTAGTGTGATAGGAGATGCTGTGGCGGACGGTCTCGATGTAGATGATGTTATCCGAATAGATCTTGAAGAGGCCTTTGTCATTCGTGAAGACGATGGGTTTGCCAGAGGTGAAAGTGAGCTTGTCGACGATCCTTGTCATCTTCAGTTTGAACTCCGAATAGTTCAAAGGCTTGAGGATGTAGTCCTCGGCCTGGACCGAATATCCCTCGATCGCGTATTGGGCAAGCGAGGTGATGAAGACGATGATGACCTTATCGTCTTTCTTCCTTATTTCCTTTGCGACCTCCATGCCGGAAATGCCTGGCATCTTGATGTCGAGGAAGATGACGTCCGATGAATAATCATAGGTTTCAAGGAACTCCATCGGTGAGGAATAAGAGGTGCTCAAAAACTCATAGTTGCCGTTTTCTTTCCCAAAACGGTCCAAGAATCCCTTGGTCTCTTCCTGTTGTTTTAACTCGTCTTCGACGATGGTTGTTTTTATTTTTTGCATGGTTACAGATTTGGTCTACGAAGTGTCAAATTAAGCTCGCCTTTATTCTAAACTATGCCAACAGGTGTAATTTAGCAACTAACTAAATGTTGGAGAAACACATGAAAAGAAAAGTATTTGCCATGGTTTTGTCTTCGATAGCTTTGCTATGCGCCTGTGAGGGGAATACCAGTAGCGAGGCTGACAAAAGTTCCTCTTCTGATATATCAGAAACAACCTCCAGTAGCGGATTCGATTCCGCTTCAAGCGAGGAGATAAACGAAGAGAAAGCCGACTATTCTTCCCTTCCGTATCTCGACAAAGTCAGCGATTACAAAAAAACTGACTGGCATGGCAAATGGGTCTGGGCCAACACCAACCCAAAGGATTCTTACTTTGCCTTCAGGAAGAGTTTCACCCTTGATAGCAAACCATCAAAAGGACTTATCTCCATTTCGGCCGACAGCAAGTTCACCCTCTATGTGAACGGGACGATGGTGGTCGTGGATGGCAACACCAAACGCGGCGAGAGCGTCTATGACTCCTACTATCAGGTCTATGACATCAGCGAGTATTTATTAAAGGGCACAAATCTTTTGGCCTTTGAAGTCAACTACTTTGGCAGAAACGGCAACTCCTCGATCGACAGTGGACACGGCGGACTCTTGTTCGACCTTGACGTCGATGGCAAGATCATCTCTTCCGATTCATCAGTCAAATGGAAGAGGCTGAGCGCTTATAAGAACGAAACGAACCTCAAAGGCGACTACCCCGGTTATCCTCAGTCCTCCTTTTTGGCGGAGCACGATATCTATTTCGATGCCAGAGAGGCTGAGGATGGCTTCATGAACAAAGACTATGATGACTCCTCATGGAAGAATTGCGCCATCGTGGCCACGCCGGGGTATCTGCCATTCGGCGAGGTTTATCTAAACGAAGTCCCGTCTTTCAGCTTTGATCAAGACGTCACTTTGATGGATGGCAACGAAAGCCTATTAGGCTCGCCTTTGTCGCAAGACGTCACTTTGACATTCTCACTTGATTCCAACCGTCAGTTCCTTCCGTATTTCAAACTCAGCGCGAATGGCGGCGAGAGGATAACTTTCTACACCAACTCCTACCTTTCCCCGAGCATCGCCTCCTTCAAAGATGACTACATCTGCAAAGAAGGGACTCAAAGCTACAATCAGCTCTATTGGAGAAGCGGCTACAAGTTCATCATGGAAGTCCCTAAGGGTGTCACCATCCTTGAAGTCGGTTATAGAAAGACCGGATATAACGCCAAAAGAACCGGCTCCTTCGTCTCATCTGATTCATCTTTGAACACATTGTGGGGCAAAGCCGCCAATACCCTCGATATATGTATGAGGGACAACTATATGGATTGTCCTGAAAGAGAACGTTCCCCCTATACCGGTGACTCTGCCAATCAGATGGCCGAGACTTTCTACGCCCTCGATGAAGACGGCTGGAAGTTGGTCAAGAAGACCTTGCTCACCCTCCCGGGCTGGGTCGGCACCGACAACATCATCCCATCCCGTTCACCCTCCGCGACGACGAACGAGATCCCAATGCAGAACCTCTCATTCATCGTGACCGCATGCGATTACTACCTTTATAGCGGTGACTCCGACACCATGAAACGCGTCTATGACATCTTGCTCAACTACCTCAAAGTCTGGGATCTGAATGAGGACGGCTCCGTCAAATACCGTAACGGCACCTTCCCATGGGTCGATTGGGGCACTGGCTATGACTCCGAAGTCATGGAGAACTGCTGGTATTACTACGCGATGAAGAAAGTTCATACCCTCGGCAGCGAACTCTCTTTGCTTAGTGGCGATGACGAGGCTTATCTTGCTGGCCGTGAGTCTTCCATCAAGACCGCGTTCAGCAAGTTCAAGACCTCCAATGGCTACACGAGCGGCAGCACGCTTGATGATCGGGCCAACGCTTTGGCGGTTTTGTCAGGCTTGGCGGATGAGGATGTTTATCCGGCCATCAAGACTGTTTTGACCACTGTTCTCAAAGCCTCTCCTTATATGGAAAAGTACGTCCTCGAAGCCCTTTGCGTGATGGGCGAGGAAGACGCTTCCAAGAGTAGAATGCTCACGCGTTACCAAGACATGATCGACTATGAGACCACGACTTTGTGGGAGGAATGGACCGTCAACGACGGCTCCGTGAACCACGGCTGGACCGGCGGATGCTTGGTCATCATGAGCAAATACTATGCCGGCATCAAACCTCTGAGCGCCGGATATCAAAGCTACGAGATCAAGCCTTGTTCTTCTTTCTCGTCACTTTCATCAAGCGCGACGATTCCGGATGGCTTGCTTTCATATAGCCTAAGTAAAAACGGCGGAGTCACCACCATCGACGTCGTTTCTCCTAATGACGGGGGCCGACTTGTGCTGGATCCTAGTTATGGGACATCTTTGAAGGTGAACGGGACAAGCCAAAGCCTAAATAAAGACGACGACGGAAACATCGTCGTGAGCTTGTCTAAAGGCAGTTCGAGCATCAGCATCGCCTAGTCATTTCTGACAGTTTTGGACTACCAAGCAACAAATTAAGTAAGCGCTTTCTCAACAGGAAACGTAGAAGTTAGACTCTTCCTATCAAGTGGCCGTCTTTTTGGGCCAAATGGAGGAATTCATGAAAAAAACGATCTGCGTCGCCTTTGCTTCTCTAGCCGTTTTAGCCTTAGCCGGATGCAATAGTTCCGATAGTGGGAAGAGCGCCACAAACGCCACTCTCACAGCGGCTTATTCTTCTCCGGCCGTCCTCACCTACGTCAACATGAGGCCGACCTATAACTACTACCTCACGACTTTTGAGTTTGAGGAACTTGAGACCTATTCTGATAACTCTTACATCCTCACTGTTTCGTCTTCGACTTATTCCGCGCTCATTCTTCCAGAAGAGGGCAATGGCGTCAAAGGGAACGAAAGAACCAATTCATTGACCAAGTACTATGGGAGTTTCACCACGGAAGCCGACAGCCTTGACGATGACACTTTATACATCACCGTCAGCGTTCCGACGAGAATCGTGATGGCCTATGACTCATCTTATTATGTCGATACCGACAATTGGACTGACGACATGAAAACCAAGTCAGCCGACATAACTTATGACTTTGATGCGGACACCGGAACCCAGACTGAGACCGGAACCCACGAATACGCGACTGGGGCCGAGTATCTTGCCGCGAAGAAATTCATCAAGGAAGCCTCGATCAGCGCCTCTATCAAAAACTGCTCGATCGAATACACCGCCCTTACGTTCGCCAACTAAATTGACATATGAGAAAATCAGCATTATTCAAGGGCCTGGCGGCAAGTTTTGCGTCTGTTCTTGCCGTCTGCGCCTATATGAGCGTTTTAGCTTATAGCCGTGAAGGCGACATCAACCTTTTCCTCGGCATCACAAACGGAAGCAGCGACACCAGTGGCTCTAAGTATTCTTCGGCCGAAGAGATGCACGTCGAGGAAAAGAAGTACTTCCTTCAGACCCAGTCTGAGGGCTCGGTGCTTTTAAGAAACAAAGACTCGGCCTTGCCTTTGAAGAGCGACAAACTTCATGTCACTTTGTTCGGCAACGGTTCCGTGAACCCCGTCTACCATGGCGGTTCTGGCGGCCCTGCCAACAAAGGCGTCAACCTTAAGACCGCGTTGACTGAAAACGGCTTCTCGATCAACGAGACCGTCTATGACAAAATCGACGCCGAGAAAGTGACGAGGGGCAATTCCAACATCGGCGAGGTCAGCGCCTCTATCTATGACTCAAATGATTACGCTGGCTACAAAGACGCGGCCATCGTCACGATAACCCGTTTCGGCGGGGAGACCAACGACATGGACGTCGTGGATTCCTATGGGGTCCCCGAACTATCTTTCCATGAGCAAGAAAAGGCCATGATGGACAAGGTCAAAGCCGGCGGTTTTGACAAGATCATCGTCCTTCTCAATACCGGATACGCGATGGATTTGGGCTGGCTTGAAGACTATGACGTCGATGCCTGTTTATGGATTGGCTATCCTGGCGAATCGGGCATGGAAGCGGTGGCAAAAATGCTTAATGGCGAGATGGTTCCCTCGGGCCGTCTCGTCGATACCTATGCCGCTTCATCCTTATCGAGCCCAGCCATGAGAAACTTCGGGAACTTCACGTTCTCTGACCTGCCAAACAACATTTACCATGACGAGTATTTGGTTTACGCCGAAGACATCTATGTCGGCTACAAGTACTACGAGACCCGTTACTCCGACCAAGTCAAAAACAGAAACAACGCTACCTCGTCCAGCGGCGTCTACATGGGTGAGACCAACTGGGATTATTCCACGGAGATGGTCTATCCCTTTGGCTATGGCTTAAGCTACACCAGCTTCTCGAAGACCCTCAATAGCATCGTCTGGGACAAGAATGAGCACACCTTGACTACGAGCGTCACGGTAAAGAACACTGGCAGCGTCGCCTCCAAGGACGTCGTTGAACTTTATGTCTCTTTGCCTTATGAGAGCGGAATGAGCGAGAAAAGCGCCATCCAGCTGATCGATTATGGCAAGAGCAAAACCCTCGAGCCCGGCGAAGAAGAAACCATCACGATTGAGACATCTGATTATAATTTCGCCACCTATGACGAAAAGGCCACGAATGGGAGTGACACTTCCAAGAAGGGCTGCTACGTCTTTGACAAAGGCGACTACTATTTCGCAATCGGCGATTCATCGCACGATGCCTTGAATAACGTCTTGGCCAAACAAGGCTATTCGAACCTCAAGGATCAAGAAGGCAACATCGTCAGCGGAGACGCCTCCATGGTCAAAACCGACAGCTTGTCCGCTTTGGACAATGTGACCTACGCCACGAGCGCAATCACTGGCGCCGTCGTCTCCAATCAGTTCCAAGAGGCCGATCTCAACTATTACGAAAAAGACAAGATAACCTATCTCACGAGAGATGACTGGACCACCTATCCGAAGAGCTATGACTCTTTGCTCGCCGATGATGATTCAACCGGCACCATCAGAAAGTACATGAGCGCCACTTCCTCCATGTACACCACCCCATCAGATGCCCCGGATTACACCTCCTTCAAGCACTCGCAAGAAGTGACAGTCAAGTTCGCCGACATGAAAAACGCTTCTTATGACGATCCAAGATGGGAGACCTTAATCGATGAGATGACCCCATCCGAACTCGCCCAGATATATGGCGAGAAGATGGGTAATGACGCGATAACCTCCATTGGCTATCCCGCCAACTCCTCAGGTGACGGGCCAGATGGCTTCCAAGGCGGCAACGGATCACTCCACCCATCCGAGAACATCAGTGCCTCGACCTGGAACAAATCTTTATTGGAAGATAGGGGCGATTTCCTTGCAGAAGACAGCTATTACGCCGGGTTCTGCATGGTTTATGGCGGTGGCGCCAACCTTCATAGAACCCCCTATGCCGGACGTAACTTTGAATACTACAGCGAAGACTCCATGATCTCTTACATCGATGGCAGGCTCCAAGGCAGCAAGATGTCCGAAAGAGGACTGATCGGCACCTTCAAGCACTTCCTTGGCAATGACCAGGAGACCAACCGTCATGGCGTGGCCACCTTCATGAATGAGTCAACCTTGAGGATGAACGACGCCAAAGGATTCGAAGGCGCTTTATCCAAGGGCGGGGCCATGGGCAACATGTCCTCTTATAACCGTTTAGGCGTCATTCCGACTTCCTCATACAAAGCTTTGATGACTGGTTTGCTCCGCGATGAGTGGGGCTTCACGGGCATCTCGATAACCGACTCCTCGAAGGATGCCACATCCTACATCTTCACCGCTGATGCGATCGATGCCGGAACCGACATGTTCAACAACGATGCCAATCGAGCCACCGAAACCAAGAAGCTTTTAATCGACAAGAACTCCGGCCGCGATGGCAACATCTGGCAAAAAGCCAGAACCACCGCCAAGCATGTCCTTTATAACTATGCCCATTCCAAACTAATGGACGGTCTCAGTTCGGATACGGTGGTCACGAGTTCGACCCCATGGTGGAAGAACGCCATCGTCGGCCTCGACACCGGGCTTGGCGTCCTCGCGGGCTTGTCGCTAATAGCTTATTGTCTCTTCGCTTTCTATTTCGAACCCAAGAAAGACAAAAAGGAGGCTCAGTAAAATGAAGAACTTCTTCAACCTCAAAAACCAGAAGCCGCATTTCTACATTCAGCTTTCGGTGGGGGTGGTGGCGATCATATCCGCCATCATCTTCCTCATCATCGACATCAACATGATATCCTCAGCCGTCAGCTTCTCCGACAAGAGCTACATGAGCGTCATCTTCATGATACTTGGCGGCGTCATGAGCATCGTCTCAGCCTTCTTGAAGATCGACTTCCTTGGCGTCATCGCGCCAATCTTATTTGGCTGTGCGGTCGGTCAGCACCTCTATCTTGCGTGCTTCCCTTACGCGGACGTCCTCACGGGCGTGCCCTTCTTCGTCAATAACGGCACTCTCGCTCAAAGCGTCAGCAACATCTTCACGGTGTTCTTGGTCATTTTCATTTTGTGTCTGCTCTTAAGCGTGGTTTCCGCCTTCTTTACTGACAAGAAGGCCATAGACGAAAAGAAGGTTTAACCTCCGTTTCCTTCTTTTCCCTGTGTTCCTCAGTTTCAGCGGCGTTCGGCTAGGAACGTTCCGCTGATGCTGAGGGAGTTCGCTAGGTCGTTATCTATATAATTATGATGCTGTTCCAAAATGACTGCCTTGGCATGATTGCTCTTATCAATCTCCAGCAGTCTTTTTATATTCATGTTTCCTAAGCCAAGCTCAACGGAGTCTTCTTTGATGATAGGGGTCATGAATTTGCCTTTATTAAGGTTCCCTCTATCGCATATATGATGATAGATTGCCCTCTCGCCTAAACTTTCTAGTAACGAGCAATAATCTACGCCCCCAACCGCCGCCCAATAAGAGTCAAACTCGAAGTTCACATATGAGGGGTTTAATTCTTTCATAAGAACTTCATAGGCTTTGGTTTTGCCTAAGCACGAGACGAACTCGACGTTGTGGTTATGATAAAGAAAATGCAGTCCGTTCTCTTCTAAGGCCTGACCGACTTTATTGAGGCGAGCCGCTAACGAATGGACGGATTTGAAGTCGCTGTATTCATAGCCATACATGCCAGTCAGCACGATATACGAAGTGTTATATTCCTTGGCCTCTTCCAGCACTTTCTCCAGATTGCTCTCAAGCCGTCCTAGATCCTCATGGATCGAAAGGACCTCTAATCCGCTTCCTTTGATGAGGGTGGGCCAAGACAAGGAACAACTCTTTTTGATTGGCATGCCGCTTAAGGAAGTCAGAGCCCTTACGATGAAGGGTGTTTTTCTGATCATGAAGCCATTTAGCTCAATTCCGGAGAAGCCGCTGGTCCTGACGGTTTCCAAAATGGCCTCAGCCTTTTTCTTACTCTTTAACGCACTGCCTAATTGGAGTTGTTGGACCCCATATTTGATATTGTCCATTTATATATAATATAAGGATATATAAGGGCTTTTTTAGGGCAGTCAGCATTTGTTGTTTATGGGGCCTAAATTGATGTCGAATTAGTTTCAGAATCGATTTATTGAACAAATTGCTAATTTTTGTTTTAGTTTGGGTTTCCTAGGAGCAAAATAAATTATAAACTCCTAGGT
>DHAP01000039.1:0-7569 GCA_002397465.1 Caryophanales bacterium UBA4951
TTACGTGCACCTAGGAGTTTAAGGAATAAAGGTTCAAATTGCACTTATTCATCATCTTTTCGTCGACCTTGATGACTTTCCTGTCGTAGCTGACCAAACCGTTGACTTCCTCTTCGACGTCACTTAGCTGTGTATAGACGAGAAAACTCAAAGCCTGTTTCTTGACCAGACGTGCGATGTGTTTGTTGAACAGTCTCTCCAAAGCCTTGTTGAGTTTCTCAAGGTTCTTGAAGTGGCGGTAGCTGAAGACTTCCTCGCTATAGATGTGAGAGGGGCATTGATAGGTGTAGCCGCCGGTCTCGCTGAGAGCCAAAAGCCTCTTGTGGTCATTTTTGATTCTCGGAGGGCGGAAATAAATATGGTAGGAGGAGAAGTCCCCCACTCCCTGATCAAACCATCCAGAGGTGGAGTCGATGAGCCTTTCGGGGTCGAGGATGCGGAGACGGTTGGTCATGCCTTTGGCGTCAAACTGTCCCCAGCCTTCGTTGAAGATGGTCCAAAGGATGATCGAGGTGAAGTTATGGAATGACTCATAGGTCCTCTCGAGGTCCCTGCGGAAAACGTTTTTGCTCTCTTCGTTCTTACGTCCGAGGATCGGCCTCAAGGCATCGGTCAGCTTATAAGGGATGAAGGGTCTGGTGTTGAAGATGAACTTCGAATACGGGGCTCCCCCGTTAACGAAGTCCTGGGCCACATAGATGCCTTCTTTCTCACAGAGATAATAGAAGATCGGCATCTCCACTTTGATATGTTTTCTTAAAGAGTTGAACCCGCATCTCTTGGCCAGTTCGATGTCGTATTGATAGGCTTTAAAAGAAGGTGGGGTAAGCCCGGATTCAGGCCAATAACCTTGGTCTAGAAGCGAGGATAAAAAGACGGGTTCACCATTGATGAAAAGGTACTGTTTCCGTTTGACCATCTTCTTCTCGATCGAACGGAATGAGTAATGGGAAGTGACCTCGTCATCGCCGTCTTTGACCACGATGTCATAGATGTCGGGGCTATCGTTCGAATAGGGATGAAAAGAGGAAGAACAATCAAGTTCCGCGACTCCGTCCTCAGAGAATTTCGAGGTGGCGACAAGCTTTCCCTTAAAATAAATATCCGCGCTGGGATTGTCCTTTATCCCCGCGAAAGCGGCCTGGATGAATAGTTTTTTGTTGGGATAATCACCTGTGCAATTGATCTCGTCGATGTGTCCTTTCTTAGGGACTGACTCAAGGTAGACGCTCTGGTAGATGCCGCTTGTGGCGTGGTACCAAATGCCGCCAGGGGTAAGAGACTGCTTGCCTCGAGGAAAAGAATAATCAGAGGTGTTGTCCTCCGCCAAAACATCGATGTCGAAGCTTTTGCCGACATCCTTTAATAACAGTGAGAAAGGGCAATACCCGCCGACATGGAAATAGCTTTGGACGCCATTGATGTAGACATAGGCTTTCTGATCGATGGCCAAGAAATAAAGGATGAGGTCGGTGCCGACGAAAGAGTCTGGCAGAACGACCAAACGGTGATAATGCATTATGTCGTCTTTTTTGATCGTGACCTCGACTCCGCTCAAAGGCGTCTCAGGCGAAAAAGGAACGAGGATGCGCCCCGTAGGTTTGTCTAGGCTCATGCGGCAAGATATGTCGAAGTCCCAGTATCCGTTGAGGGACAAATATTTCTTTCTTTCGAAGTATGGGTTTGGGTGTTCTTTGAGGGGTATGTCGTTTCCTATCCCTTCACTGAACGGGGTGCAGATGGTTTTCATCCCTGCTATTTTAGCTTTTATTGAGACCTCATTTCAATGAATGGGCATGCGAAAAAGCTTCGAAAAGATCCGCGTTGATGTTTTTGACGTCATTCATGTCGGCCTTAAGGATCTTCCTGTCATAGGTGAAAAGGCCATCCGTCTCCTCTTCGACGTCCGAGTATTCGCGGAATACCACCGCCGCCAGCTTGCCCTCTTCCACAAGAGGGACGATCTTTCTCAAATAGAGAGAACGGTAAGCCGAATTGAGCGAGGCGTAAGAAAGGAAATGCCGGCTAAAAGAGAAGGACTCATCGGTGACATGGTCTTTGACTTTGAAGGAATAGGCGCCGACATAGAGCAGCAAGGCCCTCTTCTTGTCGGCCTTGCTCTTCAATGGCCCAGTCCCGTACCTTGACATGAAGTCACCGCACTTTTTATCGTAAAAGCCAGCCGCGGAATCCACCAGCCTACCCTGGTCCATGGCTTTGAGCGTGTCAGTCAGAAGCTGGGTGTCAAATTGTCCCATGCCTTCGCTGAAGAGAGTCCACATGAATAGACACGGGAAGTTTTTGAGTGTTCCGACGTTCTCCTTGAGGTTCGCGACGAAACGCTCTCTTGATTTGGCGCTTAGTTTGCCAAGCCTGTTATTGGCATCACTCAGAAAGTTGAATTCAAGGAAAGGCCTCGTCAACAGGGTGAGAGGTGAGGAGAAAGAACCCCCTGCCACGATATCCTGGTTGACCAAAAGACCGATTTTGTCGCAATGATAATAGAAGCGAAGAGGTTCGACGTTCTGATAAACCCTTACCATGTTGAACCCGGCCTTTTTGATGTTGGTGAGATCGTTGATCAAGGCAGAGTCGCTAGGAGGGGTCAGCCCGCTTTCAGGGAAATAGCCCTGGTACAAAACGCCAGAAGCGAAAAAAGGCTTGTCATTGATCGAAAGGCATTTTCCTTTCGGGGTGTCCACCAGGTTGATTTTTCTAAAAGCAAAGTAAGAGGAGACCACGTCGTCACCGCTCGACAAACTCAGCGAGTAGATGTTCGGATTCTCTGGTGACCACGGATAGAAGTCGTATTTGAAATCAAGCTCGGCGACCCCGTCATAATCAAAAGACGTCCTTGCGACCAACTGGCCACGATAATAAGCCTCAATCGAGGAGAACTGCCTGATGCCGGCGAAGGTGGCTTTGACGTGGAGTTTCTCCTTGTCGTAGTCTGGCATGATGGAAATGCTCTCGATGTAGCCGTCGCTTGGAACGCTTTCTAGCCAAACGTTGCCATAGATTCCACTCGTGGAAGTATGGAAACTGCCTTGGGGGCTGTCGCTTTGCTTCCCGCGTGGATAGATAGGGCTTGAAGAATCGTCTTTTACCAAAACGTCGATGACGGTGTGCTTTTGGGCATATTGGATGAAGACGACGAGAGGTGAATACCCACCCTCATGATGGCCCTCGAAAAACCCGTTGACCCAAACATCGGCTATCTGATCGATGGCGTCGAAATGTATCAACAAGCCGTTTCCGACAAAATCGTCCGGAAGATCGATTTCTTTTTGATAATGGAGATAATCATCATAACGGACGCTTTCGTTAACGTCGCTTAACTGAGTCTCGACGGCGAACGGGACAATTATGTGAGACGAAAATGAGGCTGGTTTATCTTTGCATTTGTCTTTTTTAAACGCCCATGGACCATTTAAGCTGACAAATGAACGTCTTTGGAACATCGGGTTTGGATGCTCTTTTAAAGGACTGGACTTATCCATCCCTTCACCAAACACGGTACAAAGCTGTTCCATATCCGTTATTCTCTTGTTTTAACGATGATAGAATATCACCAAAAGGACGGCACCATGGAAAAAATAGAGCAAGTGCAACAGGAATTGGAAATCGAGAAAGCCGATGCCTGGATAATGGTCGATTACGAGAACAGGAATAAAACCCTCGTCTCTTTTCTAGGAGACAAAATGCTGACAAGGAAGATCTTCATGGTCTTCCCACACGGAGAAAAGCCATATCTCATCTGCCACAGCATCGACACGGTCTTTCTTTCGGATGAGGAGACGCTCAAGAACTTCGACCTTCACGTCTACCACACCTGGGAAGAGATGCTGAACCTCGAAAAGAATGATTTCAAAGGCTATAAAAAAGTATTGATGGACATCTCCGAAAACGGATTGCTCCCAAGAATCTCTTTGGCTGATTATGGCTCAGTCGAATACATCAAGTCTTTGGGCATGGAAGTCATCTCCTCAGGAGACATGCTTCAGAAGTTTTCGGCGGTCTATTCATCAAGGGCCCACGAGCTTCAACTCAAGGCCGACAAACTGACTTTGATGATCAAGGACGAAGCCTTCAAAAAGATAAAACAAAGAATCTTGGAAAGCGGCGAAGTCAGCGAATACGAAATCCAAAAATTCATCTGCGACCGCTTCCACGAAGAGGGCATGGTCTATGACGATCCGGCGATCGTGGCGATTGGCTCCAACGCCAACAACCCCCACTACGGACCGACTGAAAATTGCTCCAGCGTCATCAAAATGAATGACCTCGTCCTTATCGATATGTGGGCCAAAATGGACGACCCAGAAGGTGTCTATGCCGATATTACATGGATGGGTTTTGTCGGGGAAAACGTGCCTGAAATCTATGCAGAACGCTTCCAAGTGCTCAAAACCGCCATCGATTTGGACGTTGAGTTCTTAAAGAGGGAACTGCCGAAACGTCGCGTTGAAGGCTGGGAGGTCGACCAGGTCTCAAGAGACTATATCGCCTCAAAAGGATATGGCAATTACTTCATCCACCGCACTGGCCACAACATCGCCGTCGATGTCTCGCCGCATGGTCCTGGAGTCAACATCGACAACTACGAATCACATGATCAAAGAGAGATAGTGGACGGAGTGACTTTCTCACTTGAGCCAGGAATATACGCCCCTGACTTTGGCGAAAGAAGCGAGACCAACGTCTACATCGAAAACAGGCAGCCAGTCGTCGTGGCCGGACGTCAAGAGAAGATCATCGCCATCATGGCGTTGTAGTTTTATTTAAGTCTCCCGTAATACTCTTCGAGTGCTTTTTCCTGTGGCTCGTCGAGCTTGAAATTGGCTCTATATCCGTCAATGACTTTGAACTTCAGTTGCTTCAGTCTTTCGCTTAGGTTGTTCACGGCCTCGCCGCTCCAACCATAGTCTCCGAAAGCGCTGGCCTTCTTCCCCTGCCCCACCGTCCAATAGATGTTTGAAAGGATGTCATAGAAGAAACATATCGCATCCCCGACGAGGGTCGGAGATCCAAGCAACAGCATCCCAGAGGAATAGATGTCTTTGATGATGCTTTCTTTGACCTCGCCGTAGTTGAGGGCGTCGATCTCGTAGAAGGAGACTTTCTTGCCGTCCTCCTCAAAGCGTTTCTTCAGATAGTTGGCGATGCCTTTTGTATATCCATAGGCCGAGGCGTAGACGATCGTGACGTGATTTGGGTCATTGTTTGGCAGACACTTCAAAGCCAATTCCCGATATTTTTCGATTTGCTCATGGATGCGGCAGTCAACGACTGGGCCATGTCCCGGGCAAATCATGGAGATATCCAGTTTCTCGACGCGGTCACAGGCCGCGATGACATAAGAGGCGAACGGGGCCATGATGTGGTCATAATAATAAACCAAAGCCTTGTTGTAGCCCTCAATGTCTTTTTCTTTCGACAAAAGGATGGCGTCGGAGGCAAAGTGAGCTCCGAAGGCGTCGCAAGAGACCAAAACCTTAAGCTCCTCGATATATGTGAACATGACGTCCGGCCAATGGAGCATCAAGCCTGAGACGAAATCGAAATGATATCCGCCGATCTCAAGTTTGGCTCCTGGGAGCATCTTCATCTCTTTGAAGGGCTTCCTCACGATCTTCTCAAGGTTCATGAGGGCCCCGCTGCTGGCCACGACGGTGATTTCAGGATTTAACTCCAGTAGATTAGCGATGGCGCCCGAATGATCAGGCTCGGTATGGCTCACGAAGACGTATTTGATGTCTTCGATTGGCGAGATCTTCTTTAGGTGCTCGATATACTCGCCTTCGTATTTGCCTTTGTTGCCCTCGAAGACGATGTTGCCGGCTGAGGTCTTCAAAAGATAAGAATTGTATGAGGTCCCCGCGTCGGTCCTAACCGCCACGTCGAATACCTTCAATGAGTGGTCGATGACCCCCACATAATAAAAATCTTTTTTAAGTTCAATGCACTGCATCTTCTTTTGCCTCCTTAACAATTATATCCATTAAGCGAAAAAGAGGACAAACAAGCAAAAGAAAAGAGAGCCTAGTCTCCTAGGCCCTCAATTCATGAGATTACTTCACTTCGATTTGGTGAGTGGCTTCGAGTTTCTTCTCTTCCTCTTTAGGGAAGCTGAGGGTAAGGACGCCGTTCTCATAAGCGGCGTTCACGCTCTTCTGCTCAATCTCGCCAACGTAGTAACTGCGTGAAGCGATTCCGGAGAATCTTTCACGATGGACGTAATTGCCTTTCTTGTCCTTCTCGTTGTTCTCTCTGTCGACCTTGGCCTCAACGGTCAAATAGCCATCGTTAAGAGACACCTTAATATCTTTTTTATTGACGCCAGGAAGATCGATTTGCATGAGGTAATTCGCCCCGTCTTCCTTAATGTCTGTTTTCATGTCTAACGAATGCATGCTCCTCGGTTCAGGAAGAGACTCGCCTCCAAAGAGATCGAATAATGGATCCAAGAAGAATCCGTTGCTGTTAGTAGTAAGTGTGTTTTTCATAAATGTTCCTCCATTTAGCACTTCTTTTCTCCGAGTGCTAGTTATATATTAATCGCTGTGTTAGCACTGTCAAGTATAGAGTGCTACTTTTTTACAATATATAAAAGAAAATTAGGTTTTATCGAACTAATATTTTATCACGATTTTCTCTTTTTATCTCACTGAGCTAGGAGGACAAAAACCTTATCTCTATATGAAATCATGCTTGGTATGAAGAAAGAGCCCTCAATATGCTCATCGAAATATAACTCGATTTCTTTATCGACCTCTTCGCAAAGTAGACGGCTCAGTTCCTCTAAACCATCCTTATATTCCTTTGAATCATCGATGGTCTTCTCACTCTCTTTATATAGACTCCTGAGCGCATACGCACGCGTGTATTTTTCCACTACTTTATCTTTTATGGTTGACGCTTCCCAAGCCCCTTTTATCTGTCCTGCGTAAGGGTATAAGGCCTCCCTTAGCAAAGTCTCGAATGAATAGATGATTTGACTGAGGTGGGATTCATAGACCCCTTTGTTTTTGATATCCATATCTTTATCTAGAAAGGGGTGGGAAGATTCTGCCCTTCGAAGTAAGATAAACCCATGGAAAAAGAAATACTGAAATCTATCCAAGCCGAACTCAATGGCGATGGCAATAGCCTTGCCAAGCTCTTGAACACCCTCTCATTAGTGAAAGAGGCCCTAGGAGAAGGCTCATGGGTTGGCTTATATGTCTATGATGAAAAGAGCAATTCGCTGAACCTTGGGCCCTTCCAAGGAAGCCCAGCCTGTGAAGTGATCAAACCCGCCAAAGGCGTCGTTGGCTCCTGCTATACCTCAAAAAGAGCCCTTTATGTCAAGGATGTCTCGAAGTTCCCGGGCTATATCTCCTGCGACAGCAAGGTCAAATCAGAAGCCGTATGGCCCTTAATGTACGATGAGCAAGTAATCGCCGTCCTTGATATCGATTCGCCAAAACTCGATGGTTTAAAAGATGAGCTGCCGATTCTCGATCAATTAGCGGTCCTTTTGGGCGATTACAATCCTGCCGGCGGGAATTAACGGATCAGATCGACGAA
>DHAP01000039.1:7740-10794 GCA_002397465.1 Caryophanales bacterium UBA4951
GCTGAAATGCAGATAGTGTCGAATATTTCAGCCGTCTCATCTATAAATACCTTCATCTCTTTTTTTAAGCCGATCGGTGAGCAGCCGCCATGGATGTACCCAGTGAGGGGCAATAGCTCTTTTTGATGAATCATCTCAATCGATTTGCTACTTGAGGCCTTCGCGGCTTTTTTCAAATCGAGTTCGCAGTTGACCGGCACCTCGAAAATGAAGTGTTCTTTCTTCTCATTCACGCAGACGAGCGATTTAAAGACGGCTTCCGGGTCTTGATTCAGGGCTTTGGCGACGCTTCCGCCATCGACAAGCTCAGGATCGTATTCATGAGGCACATAATGGACATTCTGAATGTCTAATAGACGCATGACGTTGGTTTTTATCACGCGTCTATCTTACACCATAGGAAAAGGGGCGTGCGAGCACGCCCCCATTCTTAATCCTCAAATAGGAAACGATCAGTCGGCTTTGCCAAGGCGAGCATCGTTGTTGCCGCTGTTGGTGATCCACATATCAAGCATGGAGATAGGATCATTGTAGTCGCAGAGCCAGCCGTTTCTGGCGACGGTGTAGTCGCCGGATTTTCTGGTTGTGATGAATGAAGCCCATTCCTGGTTGGCCAAGTTCATGGTGATTCCGTACTTGGAGAAGACGCCCTGCAAGTAAGTGGCGATCAGCTTATGGCTGTCGCTGGTGTTGTAGAGGTACTCGAAGGCCGGGACGTCGGTGAACTTTTTGGTGGTCTCGTCGTAGGTGTATCCGATTTCTTTCAAAAGCGAGATAGCCTCGGAGACGTTCGAATCATAGTCATCTGGATCAACTGAGTAGTAGCCGGCGCCATCGCCTTTAGGTCCGTTCTTAGCGGTCCAATCGGTTGCGCCGTCAGCTTCGGTCAAACCTTCGGAGACGAAGCCATTGGCTGGCTTTTGTCCGCCCTGGGTGACGGAATCGACGAGGTAGTTACGATCGATCAGCAAGCTTAAGGCTTTTCTGAGTTTCTCACGCTTTTCCTCGGTGTCGCAGACGGCATCGAAGGCTGAAGAATTGACGTTGAAGCAGACGTAGTAGGTTCCAAGCTGGCCGACGTTGAAGTAATCATCGCGGCCTTTGAGAGTGGAAATCATGGAAGTCGGGAAGCTGTCGATGAAGGCATAAGATCCCGATGAATAGGAGTTGTACATGCCAGAGTCGGAATCGGAGAAGGCGAATGTGATATCGGTGGCTTTCACGATGTCGGTGTCATAGTAGTACGGGTTCGGCTCAAGCTCGATCTTCGTGGAATCAAAGGACTTGATCTTCATAGGTCCGTTGCAGACGAAGGTGCTGGAGTTCTTGGAAGTGCACCAAGCGCCGTCATTGTCGGCACTGGTTGGAACAGGCGCGAAGGCTGGGAAGGCAGTGAGCTCATTCCAGTAAGAGCAGGAGTTCTCCAAGGTGACGACCAAGGTGGTGTCATTAGTGGCTTCGACGGCGAGGGAAGCGCCATCGGATTCGGTCTCAGCGGTCGTTCCGCCTTTGACGATCTCGAATAAGTAAGCGTAATCGGCTCCAAGAGAAGTCGAGACAGCCCTCTTCCAGCTGCGGGCAATATCACCGGCGGTGAGGTCAGTGCCATCGCTCCACTTTAAGCCATCGCGTAAGGTATAAGTGTAAGTGACGGTGCCATCGGCATTATCAACTTCGACCGGGGCGGCTTTGGCAAGCCCCGGGACGAGTTTGACGGCTCCGTTCGGGTAGTCGCCTTCGTAAGACCAACGATAGAGGCCTTCGAAAAGGTGCTCATCGTAAGTGCCGCCATCAACGGTGCTGTTGAGGGCTGGGTCAATGGTGGTCGGCTCAGAGGCAATGCAAACCGTGAAGGCTCCGCTGCCCTTGACCTGAGCGCCATAGAAGAACTTGTAGCCAAGAGGCATCGAGTAGAAACCAGTCATGTCGGTGCTCTTAAGGAACAAATCGGTGTAGTAGTATAACGGACAGATCGCTCCTGTGCTCATCAACTCTGTTTCAGCGGCGTGCATGAGCTTGAAACGAGTCTCATTGTCCGTGGTCTTTTTGATCTTTGAAATGATGGTGTCATACGAATTAGCCCAGGTGAGGTTCTGTTCGTCGCTGGTGATTGTGCCATCGCCGTTCATATCAACTTCATATCCGGCATAATCCGCATTTGAGTGGGTTGAGGTTGTGGTCGAACCGCAGGAGGCTAACGCCACCGGGGCGATCGAGAGCAAACCCAGAAGAATTTTTTTGTTCATAAATTTCCTTTCTGGGACAAATGTCCCATCACATTCCTGTCCTTCCCGACTGAAGCGGGAACAGACATGCCACATAATGGCCTTTTCTGACTTCCCGGAGAACCGGGTTGCCTTTTTCGGAGGCACAGGCATCCTTCGCAAAGGGGCAACGGGTTCTGAACGGGCAGCCACTCGGTGCATTGAGTGGACTAGGGATATCTCCTTTGAGAACGACGCGTTCGTTCTTTCGGGCTGCCTTCGGATCGGGGACGGGTATGGCGGACAATAGAGAGACGGTGTAAGGATGCATCGGCTCTTTGAAGAGTTTTCCACTCTCCGCCAACTCGACCACGTGGCCGAGGTACATGACCGCAATGCGGTCCGATATATGCTTTACAACCAAAAGGTTGTGAGCAACAAAGAGATATGTGAGCCCAAGTTTGGCTTGAAGCTCTTCGAAGGTGTTGAGCACCTGCGCTTGAATGGAGACGTCGAGGGCGGATACCGGCTCGTCGCAGACGACGAGTTCAGGGTTGAGGGCAAGGCTTCTGGCGATGCCGATCCTCTGACGTTGGCCCCCGGAGAATTCATGGGGGTAACGGGTGGCTTGCTCGGGCGAGAGCCCAACCGTCTGCATGAGGGAGGCCACTCTTTCGTGGCGGAACTTTTTGTAGTCCTTTTCTTCCTTGAAGAGGTTTTTGTGGGCGTCTAATGGCTCGGCGATGATGTCTTCGACGGTCATCCTAGGATCCAAGGAGGAATACGGATCCTGGAAGACCATCTGAGCATGAAGGTGAAGGTAATCGACATCGGCTTTGCTCTTGATCTC
>DHAP01000039.1:10965-18009 GCA_002397465.1 Caryophanales bacterium UBA4951
GTGCGGCCAAGGGTGGTTTTGCCACATCCTGACTCGCCGACGATACCGAGGGTCTCGCCGCGTCTCACGAAGAAGGAGACATCGTCGACGGCCTTGAGCTGTTTGGTTTTGAAGAAGCCGGTCTGGGTGGGGAAATACATCTTGAGATGCTTGACTTCCAAGATGACGTCATCTTTGAATGACGTGGCCTTTGCAGGGCTTTTCTCAGGGGTTTCGCTCATTTTGATTCTTTCTCCTTTCCTTGCTTTTTCTTTTTGTCGATCCACTTTTTCAAGCGTTTCCAGAGGGATGGCTTGATGGGTTTGGCGTTGTTGGTGTCAATCACGAACGAGGAGTTCATGTATTCGACGTAGTCCGCTTTGGATATCTTCTCTTCCTGGTAGGCGTGGTAGGCGCTATAGAAGCAAGAGGTGTAATGGGTGGAGGCCACCTGACGGACGCTGGGGTAGCGCTTGAGGCAGATTTCCATGCACCGTTCGCAACGTGGCGCGAAGCTGCAGCCTTTCGGAAGGGCGAAGACATCGACTGGGTTGCCTTCGATCGGGCGGAGTTTTTTGCCTTTGCCGGCATCTTCTCCCGGGATGGAGCCCATGAGTCCTTTGGTGTATTCGTGTTCGGGGTCATAGAAGATCTCGTCGACGCTTCCTCTTTCGACGATCCTTCCGGCGTACATGACGACGACCTCGTCGCAGATCTGAGCGACGACGCCTAAGTCATGGGTGATGATGAGGACACCCATGCCAAGTTTGCTTTGGATGTCTTTGATGAGTTCAAGGATCTGAGCCTGGATGGTGACGTCAAGGGCCGTGGTCGGCTCATCGGCGATCAATAGGTCTGGGTCACATAGAAGAGCCATGGCGATCATGACACGCTGAAGCATGCCGCCCGAGAATTCGAAAGGGTATTGCTTCATGCGTTTCTCTGGCTCGTTGACTCCGACGAGGGTCAGCATCTCAACCGCTCTCTTTTTGGCGAGGTAACGGTCTGTCGTATAGGTGCTCTTGTACTCTTCTTTGGTCTCTTTGAGGGCGACGCGGGCTTCTTTGATGGTGGCCCGGCGTCTCTTCTTGATGGCCTTCAAGCGGGCCTTATGTTCCTTTTCGAGGGATGAGACGACTTCTTTGTAGGCCGCCTCAGCGTCTTTCTTGGATTGCTCGATCTTCTCGTTGTCCTCTTTTTCGACGATGTTATAGGCATCCTCGAGTTCCTTGATGCTGGATTTGAGGGCTCCAGCCTTCTCAGGCGATGTCTCTACGGAGATGGCCTCGACCCGTAAAGGCGAAACCTTTTCGGCGAAGGCGACGTAATGCTCATGCTTGACGGAGATGAGGCTCAGAACCTCTTTGTCCTTCAGATGCTTCTTCTCTTCGCGGAGGGCTTCTTCCTTCTCGTTGGCGAAACGGGAGGCTTCCTGCTCTTTTTCGATGAAGTAGCCACGGATGGCGTTATGAAGGGCCAAGGTGGCCTTGCTCTTCATGTAAACATAGCGGTTGTGGGCTTCGGCGCTTTCTTTTTCAACAAGGGATTCCGCGTCTTTTCTCGCGATTTCGACTTTCACCTTGTCGATTTGAATCTTGTTCTTAAGCTCGTCTTCCTCTTTTTTGGAATCCGCGAGCTTCTTCTCGTAATCGGCATCTTCTTTCTTAAACCCTTTGCGGTCTTCCAAAAGTCTTGTGAGCGAAGTCTCGTCGCTTCTTAAGACGCGGCACTCCGGCTCCATAAGGATGCCGACCTTGTTCTTTTTATGAAGCAGCATGGCCTCGATCATCTGATGGCCGATCGTGTAGACGGGGTTGAGGGCCGTCATCGGGTCCTGGAAGATCATGGCAATCTTGTTGCCCCTGATTTTCCGTAGTTCCTTCTCCTTCATGCCGACGAGTTCCTCGCCTTCGAAAACGACCGAGGAGCCATTCTTGATGTGGCCTGGGGCCACAAGAATCTGCATGACGGAGGCGGCGGTCACTGATTTTCCTGATCCGGACTCACCGACGATGCCAAGGATCTTTCCTTTGTCCAAGTCGAAAGAGATGCCCGAGACGGAACGGACTTCGCCAGCCGGGACCTCGAATGAGGTCTGCAAGTTTTTAACTGAAAGCAAGTGTTCGTTCATAATCGTTACCTCTGAAGTTTGGGGTCGAAGGCATCACGTAAGCCATCCCCGACGAGATTAAGGCAAAGGACGATGAGACAGATCATCATCGAAGGGATGATCATAAGGTAAGCCTGGCCTGTCGTGAGATAGGTCTCGGCATCGCTCGCGAGAGAGCCTAACGAAGGCATTGGGGCGTTGACGCCAAGGCCCAAGAAGGAAAGGAACGACTCAGTGAAGATAGCGCTTGGGATCTGAAGGCCAGCCGAGATGATGATGACGCTCATGGAGTTCGGCAAAAGGTGCTTTTTGATGATGAACCACGGCTTCGCGCCGATGCTGCGGCTGGCCAAGACGTATTCCTGTTGTTTGAGGCCAAGGACCTGGCCACGGACAAGACGGGCCATGCCAACCCAATATAGAAGCGCGAAGACGATGAAGATGGAGATCATGCCACTGCCGAGTTTGCTAAGAAGCCCAGTCGAGGAAGTGCCTATGATCTGATGGAGAACGACGGAGATCAAGATGATAAGGACGATGTCCGGCAAAGAATAAATGACATCGACGATTCTCATCATGATGAGGTCGACCTTGCCGCCGAAGTAGCCGGAGACCGAACCATAGATGGAGCCGATGATCAAGACGATGACCGCGGCGAAGACGCCGACGAACAAGCTGATTCTCGTGCCATAGATGACCCTGATGAAATAGTCACGTCCGAAGTTGTCGGTGCCGAAGATATGAGGCCAGACGAACTCGCCTTTGGCGATCATGGCCTGCTCAGTCGCACTATAAGTGAAAGGCTGGAGGAGGTTGAAGCTCGCATCGCCATAGGTGATGGAGAGCTGCTCGTCGTAAGTGTATGGATAGACGCTTGGGATGACGATGATGGCGATGAGCAAAAGAATGAAGATGACAGCGCAGACCATAGCGACGGGGTTATGGGCGAAGCGGACGAAAGAATCGCGGATGAAAGAAGTCGAGGGGCGCATCTTGCTCGAAGCGGCCTTCTCGTCTTTGGAGGCTAATTTGCTTTCTTCGTCAACGTCATCAAGCCTGAAAACATTGGGGCGGTCGTAGTCGACCTGGAGAGAAAGCGGGAATGGAAGTTTTTGTCCGAATTTCATAATGATTACTCCAATTCCACCCTTGGGTTGACGACCTTGTAGAGAAGGTCGCTTACAAGAGTCATGACGACGATGAGGTCAGTGAGCACGACCGTCGTGCCCATGACAAGCGAATAGTCACGGTTGGAGATCGAAAGGATGAAGTCCTTGCCGATGCCGGGAACCTGGAATATCTGCTCGATAACCAAGCTTCCGGTGATGATTGATGCGAACATCGGTCCGGCATAGGTGATGGTCGGAGCCAAAGAGTTCTTCATGACGTGGCCAAAGAGGACCCTGCTCTTGGAGGCGCCTTTGGCCCTTGCGGTGATGATGTAATCACTGCCCAAACTATCGAGCGTGGCGGAACGGGAAAGCCTCGTTATATAGGCCGTCGGGTACATGGATAAGGTTATGACTGGCAAGATAAAGGCCGAGAGGCCCCCTGTGACGTAGTCCGTCGGGAACCAGCCTAACTGCAGAGCAAAGGCATAAAGAAGCAAAGTCGCCAAGACGAAGCTTGGGAAGGCGACGGAGGCCGTTGAAAGAACCATGATGACACGGTCGACCCAGGTGCCCCTCTTGATGGCGGCCAAAGATCCGAACAAGGTGCCAAACAAGATGGCAAGGACCGTGGCGATGAGGCCAGACGGGAAGGAGTACTTCATGCCATCAAGGATGATGTCCATGACGTATTGGCCGGTTTTCTTCATCGAAAGGCCGAAGTCAAAAGTGAAGGCTTTGCCGATATAGATGAGCCATTGGACGAACAAAGGCTTGTCGAGACCATACTTGGCTTTAAGGGCCGCCAAAGTGGTCGCGCTAACCGATCGCTCGGAAGTGAAAGGCCCGCCAGGAATGAGCTGCATGAACCAGAAAGTGAACGAGACGACGACGAAAATGGTGACAAATGCCATCAAAACTCGTTTAAAGATGTACGTTAAAGTTTTTCCGTTCATAGCAGTGCCTGTTCCTGTTATTCGAATCGGTCTCGATAGGAGCGCCTTTTCGATATAGCGATTGTATTTTTAGTCAAAAAACTGTCAATGATTGTTTTTACTGATATGCCAAAATCGCTATTTGTAAGCGTTATCACGCCTAAATATTCACTATTTATTTTTAGGATATAACTCTTTATCCTTGCTTTTTACGAAATGTAAAATATCTATTTTTTCGTTAGTTGAAAACGCCTGAAAGAAATCACAATGATTTCACGCGTCAACTAATTCAATGAAATCAAATGCCAAATAAGGCAAAAAAATAAGGGCCTCAGTGAAGAAGCCCTTTAAGCTATTCCGTCCTTCCGGCTTACGACGCCATCCGAACGAGGTCACAACCCCACCAGTCTTTTGGGACTACCGGCAGCCCTTACCTTTCCTAGCAGGCCTAAGCCCCTAGAATAGACACCTCCTTCTACTTTCCCGATGGACAGAGTGCGGGGCCCTTCGAACGCGTTGATCAGACGCTTGGGCAACCCATCAGGTTTCCCCGATGAATGGCATAATTAAACCATGCGTCCGAAAACTGTCAATGATTGTTTTTAAGCGAATTTGAAAAAAGAGGCCACCGCTTTAAAAAATCGTAAAAGTAAAAAATCCCCCCGGCCTTGTAGGGCTGAGGGGAGGTCTTCACTTGTTTTAAGGTGAGAGTTAGTCTTTTTGCTTCATGACGATGAAGCCCGGAATGACGCTCAATAAGCCAGAGACGGCCGCTGATGCGCCAGCGGCGATAAAGCCCCAGCCAAGGACCAAATTGGTGCCTGGGATGAACTCTCCGACGATGATCTTGGCCAAGAAGAAGAGGACGGCCGCGGCGATCATCGATAAACCACCGACGATGTGCAAGAAAGCCGAGAACTTGGCTCCGCCCTGTCCGAGCGAGAAGATGAATCCCAATAACTGGAACGATCCGCCGATGATGAGAAGGGCGAAGGCGGCGATCATGCCACCGAATGGATATTCAAGGCCTTGGGCGTTATTGCCGAAGACGAAGTTATATCCCATATAGCTTTCGTTTTGAACAGTGTCCACAAGGCCTGGGGCCAACGGGAACAAGAATGCGCAGAGAGTCGCGCAGAGGGCTACTAAGCCAACAATGGCTAACATACCTGAATTCTTTTTCATCTTTTTTAATCCTTTTTTAGTGCGTCCTAATCTTACTAGGATAAAACCTCTTCTTCAAGAAGAGGTATTTTAGGCGGTGATGGTGACGGTGATGCCGGAATCGCTCATATTGCTGAACGAGACCGAAGCAGTGAACTTATTGCCGTTGTTCATCGTCTGCGTATTGTTGTACCAATAGTTCGGGAATGACTTCTTGTAGGCGCCGTAAGTGAAGGTGTCACCGCTCTGGAAAAGCGTGGAGTTATCGGCAACCCAGACATGTTTGTTCGTGGTGTCGTAGGTTGTGTCAAAGTTGTTCTTGTTGGTGCAGTCCATCTCCTGGATGAGACGGTAGTTCCGATTCACGACGTTATAGTCGTTGCTGTTGGAATGGGCCGTCATCGTGTAGGTGTATTTGGAGCTCGAAGTGGTTGAGGTGACGATGCTATCCCCATAACTTCCGGTGGTGTTGCCGTTGTTGTAAGTGAGGTTGATCATTCTGGCGTCGACGTGATAGATCCTGACGCCATTCTCGGTGAAGCCCAAAGGATAGGCCCCGGCATAGTTGGACTCGCTGTCCTTTTGATTGAGTCCGGTTGGGGTGTAATACTCCATCAGGATGTACTCATCGAAGGCGGAGCCGTTCCAGCTGTCGCCAGCCGGGATCAAAATGCACTGACCAGTCGTGGATGATGGTTCGAGGGTTATCGTCGCCGAACCCGTCACGACATATGGATGGACCCAGCCCAAAGCGAACTTGCTATAGGCATTATGGTCGATGATGTTGTAGTCCATCATGTCGATGCAGCCCATAGGGGCGTAGTTGACCGTGTTCTTGACCGAAGAAGCCACGTAATAGTCATCAAGCCCCATCAAGTGGCCGGTTTCGTGGATGTAGGTGTGGGCGTCTAGTTTGCTATTGCCATAACCTTCATACATGAAATCGTAAGAAGCCCAGCAATAATGAAAGCCGACCCTCTTAACGCTGGAGGCGGCATTGTTGTAATAGCTGGAGACGCTGTAATCGCTGAAGGTGTAGGCCCACATGAGGTTCTGCTGATCCTCATCGGTGTAGTTATTGGTGCTGGAATCATAATGAGGGGCGCTATAAACGAGCCAGACGCCATCGATCAAGCCATCATTGTCGTTATCGAACTCAGAGCAGGTGGTATTGTATTTCTTCTCGTACCAAGTGATCGCGTTCTCAAGAATCGTCCACGTCGCATCATAGCTTTCATTGCTAGAAGTGAGATTGGCAAGTTCTTTCACTGTGTAGCCGCACTCATACCAATCGGAAACGGTGCCGTTAAGCAAAAGATTGCCATAGCTGGACTTCGCGTAATATGAAGCCAAAGACTCCCATCCGGTATCGGAGCTAGCCCCGAAGAAGGTCTTGTAGATGTTGTTCCTCGTGGTCTCGGTGCAGACGCTGGTGTAGCCTTTGATTTCGACGGGGATGACAAGGATGTTCTGAGTGCCGGTCGAATTGAGCACAAAGCTATCCGAAGAGGCGTTTAGCTGAGCTTGGGTGTACTTTGATGTTTGAGAAGAATAATTGGTTCCGCTTTTGTCGGCGGTGCGAGTGGAATAATCGTAGGATGATATCGTCTTGTCAGCTGTTATGAGATTGCCGCTGTCAGCGCCGCCGAAAAGATCATAAATCGAGCATCCGGATAAGCAAAAGGATGCGAAGACTATCGTTATAATCGCCGTTTGTTTTTTAAGTTTAAACTCCTAGGTGCACGTA
>DHAP01000012.1 GCA_002397465.1 Caryophanales bacterium UBA4951
TTTTAATGATATATTCCATAAACTTGCCCCTACGATATTTAGGCATAAGAAAAGAGGCGCTTCAATCGAAACGCCTCAATTGATTTTCAGTCTTTCTTGCCTTTGTACAAGAAGTAACGTTTTCCAGCTTTGATGACTGGGACTTCCTCGACTTTTTCATCGAGGGTCACCTTGAAGCCCGGACGCGAATAGGTAGTTCCTTCGACCGCCGATTCGACCTGGACCTTTTCGCTTTCAAGAGCGTAATAGGCTTTTTGGTCTTTTGAGGAGATGATGACGCTGTAGGGCTTGATTTCCAAATCGCCGAAATAAGTCAAAGCCCCATCTTTAATCTCGCCATAAACGCTGGAGCCATCGAATAAGCCACCATCATAAGAATAGACATCGAATAGCGTGTGGGCATCGACATAAGCGCTCTTGATCTTGCCTTCCAAAATGGAATCATCGACGCTTTTCTTGGTGGAGTTCCACCACTTTTTGAAGCCCCCTTCTTTTTTCTCTTCGGCCTTTGGGGACTCTTCTTTGTCTTTCTTTTCTTCTTCCGCTTTCTTAGCGGTCTCGTTCCCGTTTCCGTCTTGATCGGAAACTACTTCTTTCTTATCTTCCATAATTGACCCTCCAGTAATGCAAAACCAGTATAGTCCGTCTTTTAAAAAGCGCAAAAAAAGACGCCCAGAAGGGCGTCGATTCTATTTGATGGTGAATTAGATAAGAGCGACGGCAACGATAGCGGCCGCAGCGCTCATGCTGTTCCAGCTGGAGCTGTAGCTCTTGTCGATGGAAGACTTCCAATCATAAGTCTGCTTGTTGTCATTGTGATCGTTGCTGATCATAGTGAGAAGGTTGTCGGACCAATTGTAGACCATGGCTTCGTCATAGCTGCCATAGTAGTTGGCAGTGAAGGCGGACTCGAGGTTGCCATCTCCGGAGCTCTTGTAGGACTCGTTTTTCAAGATGGTAGCCGAATTGACGGATCCACCGCTGACGACTTTTCCATCATCGTCGAAGTTCTTGAGATACTTCGAGATGCTCTTGGCGGTTGAGGCCGAGATGGCGTTGATGGTGCTCTGGTAGCTGCTGACGCTGGTTTCGATGGCGGCTTTGACGAGAAGGTCGGTTCCCGAATAGTAGTAGCTGCTGCTGGAGTCTTTGTAAGCGACGACGTAGTTGGCGCCGTCTTTGATCATCCAAGCTTCGTAGCTGGAATCGGTCGCAACTGAGTTGATGGTCAAGGTGCCGGTGTTTTTGTGGTGTTTGTAGCTGGAAGCGGCGTCAAACGAGATGACGTAGTTGTTTCCGCTGTCCTTCAAAGAGGCATAGGTGTAGACGACGGCTGATTGTGAGCTTGTAACTCCGCCGATGCTATCCAAAAGGGTTTCAGCATCGCTTCTGGTTACGGTCTTGCTGCAGCTGGCGAGCATGCTAACTCCGGCAGTGGCAAGTAGAAGAAGAGAAATTTTTTTCGCGTTCATTATGAATCGCTCCTTATTGCACGAAAAATATACTCTTCAATGAATAGATTCGCAAGGAAAGTGCAACTGGGCAAAACGCAAAGAAAATAAGTTAAGTTAAGTTAATTAATAATCACTAGTTTCAGACCACTCAGAAAGTGTAGGCGAGGCGTGAATAATTGCCTTTACCAAAATCACAAAAACGCAAAAATCAATGTGATCGGACAGAGGAAAACAAAAAGTAAAGAAATCAAAAGAAAGGCCTTTCTTTGCGTTTTTGTTCCGCTTTTTGACCATCTTTTATAAAGAGAAATAGAAATGCACATGTAGCAAATAGGCAAGATCAAAGACAGCAAAGACGAGATTAGCCATGAGGAAACGGCAAAGCCGAAAAGCGACGAGGCACCGATGATGGACTGATGGAGCAAAAAGGCCAAAAAAACGGAACATGAAAAGCACGTTCCCAAACCGAAAATCATGAAGATGATTGAGAAGATGAAATCAAGAGAGCCAGGAATTTCTTTCCTCGAATCGAGATCAAGGTAAAGCGAGATCAAAAACGCCAATAAACAAAAGGCCGAATCAGCCACGAACAAAGGCATGATCCAGACGTTATTGACATCGAGCATCTGCATGATCGACGAATAAACGTAGCAAGCATAGGTGATGGCGGAAAGGACCTCGGCCAAGTGAATGGACAAATAGACTCTCCGCTTCTTTAAAACCCACGGGGCGATAATTGAGGACAAAGACAGAAGAAGCACCGGAATCACGACAATGAGATAAAGAAGATTTTTTAATGGGAACACGATGAGCGAGACAACGTCCAAAACGATGAACAAAATCTGTGATAAAAGATATAAAAGAGGCCACGGCTTCCGCTTTTCCAAGGGACTCTCGTTCTTCTCGAAAGAGAGCAAAGAGGAAACGTCGACCCCAAAAAGAACGCTGATGTTTTTGAGGATTTCGATATCCGGGTATCCAAGGTCTCTCTCCCATTTGCTGACGGCTTGCTGAGAGACGTTCAAAGAGGAGGCCAAATCGTTTTGGCTCATCTTTCTATTTTCACGAAGCTCTTTGATCTTTTCTCCCAAGCTCACCGCTCAATCCCCCTCGTATCCGTTGCCTGGATCTTCGATAATGCTCCGCTTGATATGCTTTTTGGCTTTTTTGTACAAAGTTGTGAAGTGAATGGCAAACCCCAAAAAGACCATGCTGGCCAAGAACATCAAGCCACCGCCGACGATCGTCAAAACGCCACCGGACACATCACCACCGCCATCCGAGGCGTTCACGACGCTCACTATTCCCAGAGGATAAAAGACGGATGCAAGAGCAAGCGGGATTCCAAAAACCGTCCAGCAAACCTTTAATGCGATTTTATAATCGGCGGCCTGAACGTTATCCCTGTCGTATTTTTCCATCATTTGATTATACGTTCATGGTGACGTATCTAAAAGACGACTTCGGAAATCATGGACATCGATATAAAGAAAACCCCACGCTATTTGGCGCAGGGTTTGACTTGAATATTCTGGCGGAGACGCCGAGATTTGAACTCGGGCTCGGGGTAAACCCCGACTAACAGGTTAGCAACCTGCCCCCTTCGGCCTCTTGGGTACGTCTCCGTGCGGAAGTTACTATACACCAAAGCAGAAAACTCCGCATCATCAAATTGCTAGTTTGGGAACCACTTTAGATTTTTTACGATGTCGTGTGACGAATTAGGCTGCCTAATTAGCTTATTTTAGGTTGATCAAGGTCTCAGAATGCGGAGAAATCGCCCGGATGCGTTTGTACTTCGGATAGCCTTCATGAAGCATCTTGATGCTTAGTTCCCCGTCGTTGTTCGTGAACTCGTAAAGGTTGTACTCGCCTTTCTCATAAGCAAAGTCGGTCCCATTGTCTTGGTAATGAACGTATTTGCCCTTGCCTGGGAAAAGGCGAAGCACCAATTCTTCCGGTTCTTTATCAAGGTTTTTGGTCAAAGAAGGATACATTGGGACAATCGCGCCTTCTTTGGCGTAAATCAACGTCTCGCCCAAAGGAACCTCTTCGCAATGAAGTCCGCCCATCTTCATCTCCATCGTGAAAAACGAATACCATTTCCCGAATGGCAAAACAAAGCTTCTGGAAAGAGATCCAGGGGTCAAAATCGGAGCCACCAAAATGTTCTCGCCCCACATGAGCTCATCATTGAGGTTATCAAGGCCTTTTTCTTCGGGGTAATAATACCATAGAGGCGCTACGACCGGAGACCCGTCGATGCTGTTTTTATAGAGGGCATCGTAGATATATGGGACGATACGATAACGGAAATAGACCCATTTGCGGTAGTTGGAAATAGTGTTTTTGTCATAGGCATAAGGCTCTTGGTGCCTGGAATCCAAGCAAGAATGGTTTCTCATGAATGGCGAGAAGACACCCATCTCAACCCAACGGTTCATCAATTCGCTGGGGCAGTCACCGCCAAAGCCCCCGATGTCGCTCCCAAAGAAAGCGACGCCAGAAAGAGCCAAGGACATTTGCTGACTGGCCAACCAATACAAGGAACTGTAGATCGATTGGTTATCGCCCGTCCAAACGGTTGAATAGGCATTGGTGCCGGCAAAGCAGGCCCTAGTAATCACAAACGGCCTCTTTTTGGTGGCCGCCTTTATTCCTTCATAGGTCGCCATCGCCATGTAGTGACCATAGACGTTATGGATCTCATCATGCTTTGAGCCTCCGAAGCAAACGTCATCTGGAAGGGGGCCTTTGAAAGAAGCCGGTTCATTCATGTCACACCAAATGCCGGCGATTCCGAGTTTCATCCATTCACAAACCAGCCCGCTCCACCACTTTCTGGTCTTTTGCTCGTTGAAGCTAGGATAGACCGAAAGCCCAGGCCAGACCTCGTTCTCGTAAGTTTTGCCATTCAGCGTTGCGACATAGCCGCCGCTAATCGCTTCTTTGTAGACATCATAATCGGGGTCAACTTTTATCCCTGGATCAAGAATCGTCACGACCTTGATTCCTTGGGAGTAGAGGGAGGCGACCATCGCTTGCAAGTTAGGAAACTTCGACGATGAATGGGTGAAGACCCGATACCCATCCATATAGTCGATGTCCAGATGAATCGCCTCCAGGGGAATGTCATTCTTTTTAAATGAGGAAACCACTTCTTTGACTTCTTCCTCATTCATGTAGGACCAGCGCGATTGCTGGTAACCCAAAGTCCATCTCGGCGGGAGCTTTGCCCGGCCAGTAAGGGATGTGAAGTCTTTGATTATCATTCCGGCGTCTTCGCCGAGGAACAAATAGAAATCGTCGGCCCCGCCTACCGAGCCGAAGTAAAAACGCTTTTGATCGGTCCCGAAATTGAAAAGCGACTTATAGGTCGAATCCAAATAGAGGCCAAAAAAGCCATTTTCCCTTTTGCAAAGGAAAAAGTTTATGGATTTATAGAGGCTTTTGACATCTTCTTCGTGAGCCTGAGGATAGTCCGTGTTGTAGTTGATGAACTCGTATCCCTTTTTGTTTAAGGGACCGACATGGTCGCCAAGGCCATAAAAGCCATCATTTTCCTCAAGTTCAAAGCTATGGACAAACGCTAAGGAGAGTCCAGCTGTCGCGGCGTGTCCTTCCTTTTTTAATAGTGACTTATCCAAAATCGGCTTGAGGTGGTCAAGCTCATAGTCGTTCTCCACGATAATCGGTTTCCCATCGAACTTCGTGACGGCGATCTGAAGATTAAAATATACTTTGAGACAATAAAAATCGGTGATTAATGAATAGCCGTCGCTTTCTTCTTTAATGCTCCATCTCGTGTCGGTTCTTTGGGCTTGAACAACCCTGGAAAGATGACTTATGTCATGCGTCAATCTCACGATATGCGGGGTGATGAAATCGACGTATAGGGTGTCATTGCCGTTTTTTAGAGAGAAGATGTTTTCGTTTAATTGATATGGTTGCATATGCTCAATTATAGAAGGATTAGAAACGCTTAAAGAGGAAAAGGAAAACATTGGTCTTTGATGAACGTGTTTTCGTCGGGGTTTGCGTTCCATTTTTCCCTCATCATGCTGGAGGCGTCCTCCCAAGTATAAAAGGACCACGAAAGACGGTCCGGCCAACCGCTAAGGCTTTCGATGAAAGGCTGGGATTCTTTATTTAGTCTCTTGATGTTTTTTGAAACTTCATGAAGATTGCCTGGGGCATCCATGAGGGCCGAACAGGCTCGAATCTCCTCAAATGGAATATCTTTTGCCTGTTTATATAGATAGTTGAAAATGAATTTTCGGTATTCGCTGCGATCTCTGGTCAACAAAAAAGCGTTTTTCGGATCTTTCTTGTTGAGGCAACGAACGACCATGGCGTCGAAAATAAAATCCACCAAATGATCGACCGATTTATTCCAAATCCAAAAAGAGGCCGTCTGTCCGTCTCTTTCTATTTTTACCAATGCGAACCGGCATTTTGCCGAGATTTCAGATTCCTGAAGGGCCTTCCACGGCTCATCCAGTATCCGGCAATTTTTGTACGTATGAAAAATGCCTGGTTCGCTCCCTCGTTTTTCAAACATCTAACCGGATATTACCCTATATAGACGATTAAGGCAACCTTGAAAAGAAAGGCATGTTCACTTTTCGCTGCTTTGCCTCTAGAATATCGTTGAGCTATGCAAGAACCACTATTCGGTTTTGAAACACCGACCTATATAACTAAAAGGAATGGAAAGAACGCCAATGATTCTTTTACCTTTTTGAATGTCTATCCGGATGGAAGCCTTTCATCCAGGTATTATTCTCTCTACAAAAACTCGGAGTGGAGACCGATAAACAAAAGAAAAGATGCCGTCATTGATAAAGACTGTTTTTCCAAGATCAGCGGTTTGCTCGAGGAGAACAAAGATTTCTTTGGTTCTTTCATTCCTGCCCACCGCTTTCCGAGAGAAGGGCAAAAACAAGCCTTGTCGATGGTCTATGTTAATGGCGATTCCTTTTTCATCCCTGATTACGTTCTAGACCCAAATGACACCACTTATTTGCCACGCTATGAATTCTATCCTGACAAGGACGTTCAAAAGGCCTATCTCTTAATTAGGGAAATCATCGTCTCTTTATCCCTTTTCGTTGACACTTTTCAAGACAATATGATTTGGGAGGGGCATCGGAACGACTAAACCGTTCATCTTTGTGGCTTATCCAAGTTTTTTCAAAGATGGTCTGAATTTAATGGCATTCAAAACGCGCTTTTGCTCACTCATTTTATCGATAGCCAATTTATAATTTGTCAATTTATTACTTACAAATAATCAAATTGTTGTATGGCCAAATACTGATTTTCGTATGGAATTTACCCATCTTATCGAAGCATTTGTTTCCAATCATAACTAGAATAATTAATTTATCGATTTATAAAATTACTTTTTAATCAATGTTAATGATAATGTTTGTTACTATCTTTGCCCGCTTTTGCAAAAAGACCTGTCTAGCCTATTAAAAGCGTTTGCTTTTTGCCTTTTTTCAAGCAACAATATGCCTATGGGACGCAAACAGATACCCAACCTAGACGAGAAGCTTCTCGAAGCTACGATTGACGTAGGCGGAAGCAACTCACCGAACATCAATTTCTCGACCAAACGCATAGCTTCGCTTTGCGGTACCTCTGAGTTCACTTTGTTTCAGCGTTATGAGAACAAAACGGTCCTTATCACCAAGGCCATGCAGAAATGCGAAAAAACCATTTCTGACAAGTTCAAAGAATTGTCCCTAGACCAAAACAACGATTTTCCCGCTTTCATTGACAAAGCGTTTCACTATTTTCTTTCTGAACCGAAAATGACGCTTTTCATGTGCAATTATTTCCCAGCCGCCAGCAGGAGCAAAAACACCGATGAGGATTTCGCTCTCTATCGTGAAAACGGAAAGGTATTCTTCGATTCGATCTCACGTTACTTCAAGAAATTAGATGACGACACGATGTTTCTCGTCTGGTCGTCCTTGCTTCGGCATTTGCTTTTCGACGCCCAGTTCATCTTAGCCAACATCATGAGCCTTGATAAGGATTACGAGAATCGCGTGATAGAGGTCAATTACGATGGGCTTTATGGCTTTTTGGAGGACTTTTGAGCATGTCGTACCGCAACCTCGAAGACATCGACCAAAAGATTATTCTCACGACCATACGCTTGGCCGGCCTTTACCCGCCCAATCATTTCTCGACCCGAGAGATCGCCAGCGAATGCCGCATTTCGGAATATGTCATTTTCGATCATTTCAAAAGCAAGGATAACCTGATCGCTGAGTCAGTTAAGCATATTTCGGAAGCCGTGAAAGACTGCCTGATCAATTCGGTTAAGGAGAATCCGACCCCAGAACACGCCTTCTTCGCTTTGATAGACTTTTACTTGGCCCACAAAGACTTCAACCGTTTCGCTCTCAACTATTGCCCCGCTTTCCCCCAATATGACAAAAACGATAACTTCGCGTTTTTTGAAAGCGACTCCAAGAAAACGGTCTTCCCTCACTTCTCGTCATTCAAAGTCCATGAGGGCGTCTCGCCATTTGCCACTTGGTGTTTCTTCATAAGAGAGGCGACGTCCTTTTCCTCTCTTCTTATCGAAAAGAGACTCCCGGATAACGAAAAGACCCGGGAGACCATGTTCAACATCGTCTACCACGGATTCAAATACTACAAACCGGAATAAGAAAAACAAGCCCCACAGCCGTTAGGCCATGGGGCATTTTTTATACGCCTTTCGGATCGATGATGAGGTAAGTATGTTTGACTTCCCAACCCTTCAGTTTCAAAGGAACCCAGAGCCAGTAGATGGTCAACGTGATGATTCCAAGGAAGAACCACTTGATCCAGTTCCCGATCAGCTGTCCACCCCTGCCGTCGAAGCCCATCCTATAGCCTTGGACGACAGTATGCTTGATGACCCACTTCCTCTTATAGCAGTAGAGCCATGGGAAGGCGATTCCCAAGGAAAGGATAGTGAAGAAGAACAAGAGAAGGTCGACCCCGATGAGTTGGATGAGGCGGCCATCGAAATAGCTCTTGGCGTTCGCTAACGGTTTTTCTTCTTCGGTGGCTTTGACCACCTCTTCTTTCATCTTCGCTTCTTCGGCCTGGTTCTCAACCAAAACTGCTTTTTTCTTGGCCGCATCAATCTTTGAGGCATCAGAAGCGCACTTCGTAAGTTTGACGGTCGCGATGATGGACAAGACGACGGATGCGATGTAAATCACCGCCAGCCCGAGGTCAAAATCCAATAGGGCGTTGACTCCGCCGCTTTGGAAATGGGAAACGATGGTTGGATAGACAGTGTAGAGGAGATATCCGACATAGCCGCCACATCCGAGCAAAACAACCAAAGAAAGGTATGAGAGGATGGTGGAAATGCATGTCAGCCCCGCTTCTTTTTTGCCTTTGATGGCAACGAGGACCAAATCGACGATCGAGAGAACTCCCTCAGCAGCCAAGCCAAGACCCAAAAGCATGAATGCCTTTTTGATGGTATCGTCCTTGGCGATTTGAACCGGGAAATGCCCCGTGGTGAAACCGGCATGGAGTCGGTATGTATAAAGGCCTCCACCAATCCCGAAGAAAATCAGGAAAGCGAAAATGATGATTAGGCCGACTCTCTTTTTGTTGATACGGTAATCCTTATGGAGATAATCGACAGGAGCTTTTTCCTTCTTCTCAGAAACTGGGGCGGCTTTTTGTTCTTCTTTAGGAGCCTCGGCGACCGATTTGCTGACAATCGGGGCCACCGGAGCAGTCTCTTTGACTTTAGTTTCTTCTTTCGGAGCCGCGACTGGCTTAGCCGCTTCAACCTCTGGGGCTTTAGGAGCTGGGGCCACGGCTGGTTTCGCCGTTTCGTTGTCCGGAGCGGATGGCATGGCCACCACGGTTTCCTTCACGACCGGCTTTTGGACCTCTTCGGCTTTGGGGGCCGGCTCAGGAACGTAAATCGGCTTCTCCACCACCCGCTTGACCTCTGGGGTCGTAGGCTGATGATAGATCGGCTCTTTCTCCACTTTTGGGGTGGTTGAGACCGGTGTGGGTTTCTTAACAGAGGTCGCTGAAACTGGGGCCTTCTTGACCTTTACGCGATTTCTTTGCTGTCTAGCGCGAAGCCCCGCGTAACGGGGGTTTGTTCCAAAATCATCAACCATTTGCCTACCTCCAAAGAAAGGGCCCCATACAAGAGAAAAGGCACTTTCTTCCCTTAATAGAACAATTTTTGGATAAAGCGTCCCCTAAGTCAAGACAAGTTAGTGCTTTTTGGCGGTTTTTTCTCCGTAAACCTCCGTTATAGCGAAAAAAGGAGCCCGCCAAAGCGGGCCCCGTGCTTTTACTCATCAATAGGCTTTTGCGAAATAGACGACCATGGTGTTCGGTTTCCCACACACAGGGCAAACGCTTCCTTCAGGCGCGCTTTCCTTATAGATGCAGCGCGTGGTTCCGCCATTGGTGATCTCTTTGATTTTAAGCTCACACTCGGCGCTTCCGCAGAAGGCCATCCTGGCGTATCCGCCTTTGTCGAGGGCCTTCTTGAGATCGTCGAGATTGTCGACGTCGCTGATATGGGAGTTCAAGAAGTCCAAAGCCTTTTTGTACATGTCGTTATGGATTTCTTGGAGAAGCGAAGGAATCATGCTTTCCACTTCTTCGATCTTTCCGGTTTTCTTTTCGCCGGTGACACGCTTGGCAAGGACGACCTGCCCTTCTTTGAGATCACGCGGCCCCACCTCGATGCGAAGAGGGACGCCTTTCATTTCATATTCGGAGAACTTCCAGCCCGGGGTCTTGGAATTGTCATCGTCCAGTTTGACTCTGATGCCTTCTTTTTCAAGAGTATCTTTGATGCCTTTGCAGGCCTCAAGGACGCCTTCCTCTTGCTGACGGATAGGAATGATCACGACCTGAATCGGGGCCACTAGAGGCGGAAGGACAAGGCCGTTATCGTCTCCATGGACCATGATGATCGCGCCCAAAAGCCTCGTTGAAACCCCCCACGACGTCTGCCAAGGGACTTCTAAGGCATTATTTCTTCCTTGAAAGGAGATGCCGAAGGCTTTTGCGAAGCCTTGGCCTAGATTGTGGCTGGTCCCCGATTGAAGGGCTTTGCCATCGTGCATCAAAGCCTCGATGGAATAGGTCGCGAGGGCACCGGCGAATTTCTCATGCTCGGTCTTCTTGCCTTTGACGAACGGGATAGCCAAAAGGTCTTTTCCGCAGTCATCGTAAACCTGAAGCATGTCTTTGACGTTCTTCTCGGCTTCCTCTTCGGTCTCGAAAAGGCAATGCCCTTCCTGCCAAAGGAACTCGGCTCCCCTCAGGAACGGGCGGGTGGTCTTCTCCCACCTGACGACGGAGCACCACTGGTTGTAACGTTTCGGGAGGTCACGGTATGAAGAGACGAGCCTCTTATACATGTCGCTGAAGAGAATCTCGGATGTCGGGCGGATGATCAGAGGATCGTCCAGCTTTTTTCCACCGCCATAGGTGGCCACAAGGGTCTCAGGGGCAAATCCTTCGACGTGCTCTTTTTCTTTGTTGAAAAGGCTTGAGGGGATGACCATCGGCAAATAGACGTTCTCCGATCCCTTCTCTTTGAAACGCTTGTTAAGATAATTCTGGATCTCCTCCCATATCGCATAGCCATAAGGAAGATAATCGATGAATCCCTTAACGGAGGAATAATCCATCAATTCGGCTTTTTTGCACACATCGGTGTACCACTGGGCGAAATCGACGTCCCTAGCGGTAATCGCTTCATTTTTCATATTCATTTTGAACTCCCTTTCTTCATGGAGACGAGTCTTTCCTCGCTCTTTTCGTTTAGCGGCCTGAACATCGTGTCATATGGGGCGAAGACATCGCTTGAGATATAGACGATTCCGCTTCCGACCACCAACTCAATCGCGTTCCAACTCATAAGGCTGTTGGCCACGATCGGCTTATTGTACTTCAATAACTTCTCGACGAGGGCATGAAGTTCGCTTCTGATCTTCGTGTCCATATTAGTGTCGTCCTGGTTGTCCTCAAAGTCCACGAAGAAGGCATCGCAGAACGAATAGATCTTCGAATCCAGCAAGAGGCTCTTCCCAGAAAGCAAAATCGCAATCTTGAACCCAGCTTCCTTGATCTCCGTGAGGGTTTCGATAAACCGTTCAAGACCGGCGCTGTCGAGGTTGACTTGAATGTCGGCCTCTTGGAACAAGAAGACGAGATTGGCGACTGCTGAATCCTTGAAATGGGAGAAGAACGGAACAAGGAAGCCCCTTTCGCTCATCCTCACCGTGTAGAAGAGGAGCTGCTTCTTGTCCAATCTTTCGTTCACGAAACGCGGAACGAGGTTTTTGGCGATGGCGGCGAAGAGATTTTTGTCATCCTTGGCCCTGATCGCGTAGTTTTTAAGCTCGTCTATCGAAGCGAATGAGGTGTTGAGAGGATTGGCCCTCGCGATATAGCCGACGATCGACTTCTTGCCTAAAGAGTAGACAGGGCGATAAGAATAGACGATGCGCTTCTCATAAATGATGCGTTCGACCTCGCTACGGTAGTTGACGATGTCGCTTTGGTCGAATTCCTCAGATCCCTTTTTGTAGAAAGACAGGGAGTTTTGGGTGTCATAGGCATTAGAGGCCGCTCGCTTGGCTTCCGTCAATATGGCATCGGAATCCCCAAGCAAGTCTTTGTTGCTCACGACCCCTGCCCTGACTTCGTACTGACGGTCTTTTCTCTTCTTTTCTGACTGGAGCTTTTTGTTGGCGGTGTTGACGACCCGTAAAGCGAAGTTGATGGCTTGGGCGGATTCGAGCATGTCGAAGTTGGCGATGATGAGCTCGCTGTCGGAGGCTTGAATCAGTTTTTCTTTACCGCGGGCGAAAGGAGCCACGGAATTTTGGAAGCATTTAAGGACGTCGAGAGGTATCGGCTCATGGTTTCCGTCGTTGAATGAATCGGCGGCCAAAACCGGGACCAAGGAAAAACAGAAGGTTATGCCGGTGGCCACGCCATTGGCCTTCACCGCTTGGGCGAAGTCGCTTTCGGTGCTGTAATGCCTGGCGCCCTTTTCGTTTTCGGAGCCGTCGTAGCGGAGGAGATAGCTCTCAAGATGGATGATGCCTTTGGTCGGATCCGCCTTGCTTATCTTGAGGAATGACGGGGATTCTTTGTTCGAGTGATGAAAAATGACGTCGGTCTGGAGGTATTGGGTCGTGACTTTGCCGTCGAGTATTTCGGAAATCCATTCATTGACGCGTGGCCTTTCCCTTTCTGGGAAACCATCGAAGAATTCCTTCATGGTCACGTTTTTGACTTTGCTGATGTTTGAGAGGTTGAAAAAGCGGACGTTGTTTCTCGGCCCGTCGATGCGGTAAACGCGGATTGTCGATGTCTCCTGTTTGATCTCATCGTAATAGTCTTGGTTCCGATAATGGGTTTTGATGAAGCTGATGATCAAAATCAAAATCGTCAGGGCCAGCAAAACAAAGGCTGTGTGGAAGCAAACCGTGCTCCAGTTAACGGAAAGAAGCCAGTTTACGAACCCGTCCCATATCTCATCGACGCTTAAATAACTATTAAAGATTAGCATAATGCCGAAAAGATTCTATCACGAGCGAGCGCGTAAGCGTAGGCGTGGGTGGAAAATCTTGTAAAGTGTCCGCCTCACGCGCTATCATTAACCGCGCTGGAGAAGTACCCAAGCGGCTGAAGGGGTCAGTTTCGAAAACTGATAGTGGGTCGTAAGGCCCAGCCGGGGTTCAAATCCCCGCTTCTCCGCCACAGCGAACAAAACCTCGATAATGTCGAGGTTTTTTCTTTTCTCAAATAACTATTTTCTCTCAGGGTTTCTCTTAAGGATCTTTGAAATGAATTCGTTTTTGTGGGAAGTGTATTCATCTCTTGAATGAGGATAGATTTCCATAAGGTGTGTTTTCAAAGCCTCGTATTCTTTTCTTTCTTTCTCACGGATTGAAAGATAATCGCGGAAAAAGATGTAGTCATTCCACTCTCTGCCATCGTAAATGACGATGTGGACATGATAAAGAACTAGACCATCTTTGGCGAATGAAAGGAAACGTTGGTTTTCATCATCATCCTCTTCGATATGCTTAAAGCCCACCGCATCTAATTTCTCGTATAGAGGGTCGACATCTTTGAAAGAAGAAACGCCGGTGGCCAAATCAATGATCGGCTTGGCCTTCAACCCTTTGATGGAGGTGCTTCCGACGTGTTCGATTTCTTTGGCAGAATCCCCGAAAATGTCTTTGAGTGTCGAAATGGCTTTCTTGGCCTCTACCTCCCACGCTTGGTCATGTGGAAGCAAGACGACCTCTTTACGCTTTAATCCCAAAACCATGATTTCAGTTTAATACGCCGCCAGTGTTTTATGTTAATATTCTCAACATTATGGAATTCAGAAAATCCAATAAAAGAGACCTTGAAGAGGTTTGGGATTTGCTTCTTCGGGTGAGAAAAAACATGGAGGAGAGATCACTTTTCATGTGGAACGATCGATACCCTTCCAAAGAGCTTTTCAAAGAAGACGTCGATAACGACGCCCTTTATGTCTATGTCGATAATGGAGCCATCGTGGCTTCTATCGCCGTCTCTTTCGACATCATCGACGAATTCTTTTATTACAGCAAATCGAAAGAAAAAGAGGCATTGCTTTTGAAGACGTGCGAGGCTAAAGCGGATGAGAAACCAGTCATCCTGCATCGTCTTATGGTCGACCCTTCAAGCCAAGGCAAAGGAATCGGGGCGAAAATACTCTCAGCCGTCAAAGAAGCATACCCAAATCATTTGATGATTTTCGCCTCATATCCGAAAAACGATACGGCAAATAATCTCTATAGGAGACTTGGATATCATAACGATGGGGTTTATCCATTCGAATATGAAGGCGAATGGCTTTTGTTCCACGCCCATTTTTAATGCTGAAAACACGCTGAAAACCACTGAAAGCGTTACCAATCATCTTCAAAAAACATTCGATAGTATCGACACTATTTTTTGTAATCGCTTACTGAAAACGTTTTCATAAGCGTCCAGTCTTCTTTTACCGATATTTAGGCTTATCTTATAGGACCCTGCAAAAGGGAAATGAAAGAAAGAAGGTAAGCGACATGGATAACAAACTATTCCAAAACTATGGCTTCTTGGCCGTCAACGATGGCCGCTCTCCGGAAGATCAGGAAGAGGACGTCGAGAAGGACCGCGCGAGAAGTTTGTGTCAAGACAATGACGAAAACGCCTCGAAATAAATAGCCATATTCCCATCATGCCTTCGGCCTAGCCGAGGGCTTTTTTATTCATAACGGGCTAACAAGCGTTCGATTCTCTCGAGTAAATCGCCATAAGCCAAAAGAAGATGATTGCCGTATGGATTCTCCAAAATCGGCGATAGTGAAGTGTCCGAATGAAGAAGTATCTGGCTGCGGCAAAGGTTCTTTCTTTCAAGATTTTCCTCTATCGTCCCATGGAAGCAATGATAGTCTTCGAGATTTTGGCTCATCTTGAAGAGAGTCGCGTCCCTCAAATAGAACTTACCGCGAATACCCACTCCCAAATCGCTTTCGAAATGACTCATGAACGAATAGCTTTCGGCCATGCATAGAGGCATCGTGCAATGGGCGAGTATTATCTTTGATTGCTCAATGTCAATGACGCTGGGATTGCATTGAAACGCCGGCACGCCCAAAGCCCGAAACACCATCATGGAAAACAAGCTGGCCTCATCGCCCTCGCAGCTCGAGACGATGCCCTCATCGTTAAGAAGGGCGAGGGCCAGGCAAGCAGTGTTTTTTCTCGTTCCAAGAAGATCGAAACAACGAATGGAAAAACCGTCCAAGCCATATTTCGCCACCACTCTTTTTAGAGCGCCATAAATGTATAAGGCCCCAAGGAATGTAGGATTTTTATCAGCTAAAGCAAGAATGTCGGTCCCGACTTTTTCTTTAGGAAAACTGTTTTTGGAAATTTCCTCGTCGAATTCCTCAAAGGTGATGTCGATATACTTGATGCCATACTTTTCTTCAGCCTTTTCATGGTCGACGGAAGATGAAATCAGCCACGATGAAGGCTTTCCGATGACGCCGACTTTATAAGATGATAATCTCTGGGCCGCGGTTTCGGTGTCGTATATCCTTTTGATGCTTGCGTAGATTTTCTCATTGCTCCCGTAGATTATCTCGCCCTTCATCTTTTTATCGTGAAGAAATGACAGGATCTCTAAACTCGAGGCCAAAGAATTCGAGTCACCTGTAGTGAGAAGATAAAAGGGAGAACGATAGTTTTGATAAACTTGCAAAAACGGGACTTCGGAGCCACCGCTTTCGACAAAGAAAAGGGTTATCTCCTGTTTGCCGGCTTCGCCTTTATGAAAGTGAAGGCTTCCATCGAGATTGATAGATTTCAGGAATTCGGCGCTGGAGCGGTTTAGTTCGATAGCTCTTTCTTCGTTTAGGGCTGAGCGGAGACTGACTAGTGAAATTTCCATTATGGTTCCTTACCTTATTGACAAAATAGCCACAAGTCAAACAATGTTTGCTATTCCTTAAATTCATAATCCGCCTTATTATTTCAATATGAAAGGGGGAAACATTAATGAGTAAAAAGAAAGTTTCGGTTGGTCTTTCGTGCATCTTTGGAATGCTGATGGTCATTCTTGCGGTCGTCGCTGCCATCACGCCTTCCATGAATAGCATCAAAGGCGTTGCCTCAAGTAGCTTTCTCGGCGTAACTGCCGATCCTATCTACGAGAGCGGATTTTCCTACATCTTCGGCAGCTCAGACGACAAGATCAGCATCAGCGTCGGCCTTTTGGTCGCTTGGATCATGCTCCTTGTGAGCGCGGTCGGAGGAATCTTGGGCATCTTGAACGCTTTGATGGGAAAGAACAAAAATATCAGCCGTTATGTCTTCGCCTGCTCTGGCCTCATCGCCATCGCAGCCGGAATCATGTTCTTCTGTGCCTTGCCTTTGGCTGGGATAGAAGGTGCAGACATCGGCGTCGCTAAGCTCACTTATTCCTTATCGACTGGCTTCATCATTTCTGGCATTGCCGGAATCGCCGGCGGATTAAGCGGAATCGTTGCCTTGTTTGCCAAATAAGCATTTAAAAAGCACGAAGGTTATTGGCCTATCGTGCTTTTTATTTTGCCTATTTGACTGGTTTTGTATGGAAACGTCCCAATACCTTGCTAAGCGGAACGACTTGGACGAAGGCGCTCGGATCCTCTTTCTCGATGACCCTCAATATCTCATTGACCTCATAAGAGGAAACGACCATCGTGAAGATATATTTCTCTTGGCCTGAATAGACGCCCTCGCCTCTTACCATCGTCGCGGCATGAGGAATCGTGGCAATCATGACGTCGCCTAGCTCTTTGCTCGTGGTGACGACCTCAACCTTGAGGCGCTTGTTCCTGACGTTTATGGAATCGACCACAATCATGCAGGTCAGCATGTACAAAACCGAATAGAAGACCCTTCCAAAGGCAGAGGCTGAGGCATCGAGGGCCCATGAGGCTTTGGCGGATGTCAATAAGGCGAACATGACGACAGTCACCGAGTTCAGCATCACTGAGTATTTCCCAACCGAGGCATTTTTCCTGAGGGCAATATAATAGGCGACGATGTCGATTCCTCCGGTTGAGAAATCCTCTTTGAAGGCCAACGCGCTAGATAAGCCAGTGCATACGCCTGCAAAGAGCGCCCTTGCCAGCAACGAACCATTGTTGCTCACGAACGTGGCCAATTCCTGAATCCAAATCATGTTGTCGATGGTCAAAAGCTTGATGAACAAAGATACTTCGAGGACATTGATGAGGGTGAAGATGGTGAAACGCTTGCCGATCCCTTTCCAGGCTAAGAAGAAAAGCGGAATGTTGATGACGAAATAAAGGACTGAATAAGCCATATGCTCATCGAGGGTCCCGCCATCGGCGACCGTCTTCCATCCGCATAACTCAAGTATGAGGGTGATGACCTGCGAGACGCCAGAGACGCCGCCGGCCACGAGTTTGACGAGTTCATTTCCACTGGCATCGGTGACATGCGAGCCAAGGTCCATGAAAGCGTTGAAGCCAAAGGCAAACAAAAAAGCCGACAAGGTGCAAATGATAAAGCCCCAACTCCACTCAAGGACGTTCTTCGCCCACATGTGGTCGTAGAGCCAGTTTTTGATGTTTTCGTGCCAGTTTTTAAAAAGGTTTTTAATTGCCATTGCAAATGAATTATATCCTTAAGAAGGTTTTAAACAACGCCTTTAGGAAGAAGTTTCACGCCTACACCTATTAATTGTCGTAAAAGCTTTGTTGCTACCTAGAAAGACGAATGATATTATTAACACGCTGTTTCTAAGAAACAGGTTAGTTTTCGTCGGAGGACAAGCAATATTATGATTATTTTAAAGGCTATTGGAGCTTTCTTCGTTAAGATTTGGCGCTGGATCAAAGAGACCGCTTGGGTTCAGCCTTTGCTCATCGTCGGAGCCATTTTCGCCATCATCTTCTCGATTCCTTCCATCAGCAGCTGGGCTTCTTCTTGGAGCGGAACATCGACCAACGCCTTCTACAACGCCAAAAAGATGACTCTTGAAGGCGAAGCCGTCAGCGGAACCGGTGTCTCCAACGCCGACAAGATCACCGACGTCATTTATAAGAACAGCCTCGTTGAGAATGCCACATCCCCCAACGACTATGACACGAGCTATGGCGAAAAGTTCTTCTTCGTCTATGTCAACAGTTCCAACAGCGCTTCCAAAGAAGCCGAGTCCGGATTCAAATATCTCCGTGACTATTGGAACAAGACCGGCATTTACAGCGATGACGACCTTCCGTTCACCTACTATGCCATCTTCTCCGATGATACTTCGGAAAACGATGACGACATTGACTCTTCGTTAGGAGATGCCTGGGAGAGATATCTCAAGAACAATATCGACTTCTTCAACTCCTCGATCCAGCTTCTCGAAGATTCCCCCTATTACTACAACTCCTCAGCCAGCGAAGACAATTATTTGAACTTCGCTCTCTCTGATCTTGCAAGCGACAAAGAAGCCTCTTCGGTCTTCCCAGTCCCGTCATTCTGCTTGGTCGACTACAGCCAGAAGGCTATCGATCAGAACAGAGCCGGTTTGAGCGAGGTCATCTTCTCCTCAATCTCCGGCGACACCGATGCCGCCAAAGCAAAGGTCTTGATGAACATGTGGAACCACACTTCTTCCGACTCCACCAACATCTTCTCCTCAAGCTACGTCAAGTAGGCCGATAACGATAATTGAGCCTCCCGCCTGGGAGGCTTTTCTTTTTCCTTATAATATATAGGCCGCTCTTCTTACTTTTCTTTTTTGGTTTAGAAGATTATACAAAGTTGT
>DHAP01000037.1 GCA_002397465.1 Caryophanales bacterium UBA4951
TCGGGTGCAAATAGGAACTTTATCTATAACAACTTCATTCATGGAAAATGACCTTTTGAATTCCAAAAAGCGTCTCATCTGAACTGTCCATGGTGAAAACTCTAGGCAGAGAGGACTCGAGGACGAATCTTAAAGACTCTTTCGGGCCATCGGCTCGTTTTCCAAAGAAAGAGTAAAAAAGATCAAACATCTTATCCTTTTGGCTGAGTAAATAATCCCTTTCCTCATTCGAGAAGCCCAAACGATCGAGGATTCCATTCTGGGCGATACCCAAAAAAGTGGAATAGGCCTTAAGCGATTCATGGAGTGAGACCCCACAGGACGAAGGGAAAGAAACCAATAAATATTCGAAGATTCCTTTTCCTAATTCGGTCTTGCTGGAGAAGATTCCGTATATTGTCTTTTTGCTCATCTTCGCTTCCAGAGAAAGTCTATCAATGCTAAATGAAGCGCCTTGTTTTCTAATGCCGTTTATTGTGATTTGGATGATTCGTTCTTTGTCCATGTTTATCTCCTATAGGAAACGAAAAAAATAAAAAACGTTCCCTATTAGGTTAGTAGGCATGTCTGGGATAGTCAATGGGGATTCTATGGCGAAAGTCATTTATTTTGGTCGAAGACCAGAGTCATTTATCTCTCATCGATAAAAAGTTTTTCAAAGAAACTGCTTTGATAAACCGTTTATTAGCTGAAAGAAGGCCAATTTATGGCAAACGGAAAGAAGAGATTAGCGTTGCTTCTTAGCTCGGTTCTTTTAACATCATGTTCCTTAAGCGGGAATTCAAGCTCTACCGGCAGTGATAGCGCCAGCAGCGGAAGTTCAGATACGACTGGATCGTCGAATACGTCGGTATCGACTTCTAGCGGCACCGGAAGCATCTCCGGGACGTATAAAGAGAGCTCATCGTCTTCGATCACCTTCATGTCCACAAACTCAGGGGCTGGAACGGCGACCGAGACTTTGTCAGGCCGCTACGTGATAACCGGCGATTGTGTCGTTGACGGTGGAACGTGGGAGTCAACCACTGGAAATCAAGCCGTCTTCTTAGTCGTTAATGGCGGTTCCTTGACGATCTCAAACGCCACCATCAATAAGAGCGGAACGCCGTCGAGCGTTGGCGACGACCAGAACTTCTATGGTCTGAACAGCGCGGTTGTCGCGGCTGGAAGCACCGCCAAAATCACGATGGATAACTGCATGGTCAATGTCACAAGCGCTGGCTCGAACGCCATCTTCTCGGGGGCTGGGGCAGCGATAACGGTCAATGAAACGACTATAGCCAATACAGGTTCCGGGAATTCCAGGGGTCTGCATGCCACGTATGGCGGAAGCATCATCGCCACTTATATGGATATTTCGACTTCTGGCACCAATAGCGCCTCAGTGGCCACCGATAGAGGCGGTGGTGACGTCACCATCTCCGGCAGCGAATCTTCGCCTTGCACATTAAAGACCACAGGCAACGATTCACCATGCCTATATAGCACAGGCACCATCATTGCCTCATATTGCGAAGGCTCGGCTGAGAGCGCCCAGGCCATGGTCATCGAGGGCAGCAACGAGATCAAGGTCAGCAATTGCACTTTGACTGGAAAGAACCGTTCGTCCTCTTATTCATGCGATTGGGGCGCCATCATGCTCTATCAGTCGATGAGCAACGATTCGGTCGGAGGCGAGCCAATCGTTGAGATAATCAATTCGACCATCACCAATTCAGACTCATCCTCGCCGATGTTCTACGTCACGAATGCTCTTGCCACTGTCTATCTAGACAACGCCACCTTGGACAACACCTCAGGCAATGGCGAATTCCTCGACACCACGACCACTAGATGGACATCAACCAACGAGACCTTCAAGATTTACCTCATCAGCGAAACGCTCGGAAACCAGACGATAAATTTGGCCAACTCCTCCACTTCGAAACTGTATTCGTACTCTTATGAATCCTCCGTCAGTTGGACAAACACCGGCAGTGGAAGCATCAAAGAAAACACTACTTTGTCCAGCGCCCCAAGCCTTCCGCTCTAATTAGTCTAGACGAGCGTAAAAAAGAGACAGCTTCAGGTTTCCCTGGGACTGTCTCTTTCTTTTATTCGAATGCGAACTGTGAATTGTACAGCGAGGCGTAGAAGCCGTTCTTTTTAAGGAGCTCTTCGTGGTTGCCTTGCTCGATGATGTTCCCGTCTTTCATGACGAGGATCAAGTCGGCGTTTCTGATGGTGGATAGACGGTGGGCGATGACGAATGAGGTGCGGCCCTTCGTTATCTTGTCCATCGCTTCTTGAATCTGCTCTTCGGTTCTTGTGTCGACGTTTGACGTGGCCTCATCAAGGATCATGAGCGGGGCGTCTTCCGCCATCGCGCGGGCAATGGTGAGCAGCTGCCTCTCTCCGCCTGATAGAGCTGTGTCTTCGCCGATTTGGAAATCGAGCCCATTCGGAAGAGTCGAGACGTAGTGGGCCAAATTGGCTTCTTTCAAGACTTCATTGAGTTTGTCATCGCCGACATTCTCTTTGCCATAAAGGATGTTGTCCCTGATGGTGCCGTCGAAGATCCAGGTGTCTTGAAGAACCATGCCGAAGATCTCTCGAACTTCGCTGCGCTTCATCTTTTTGGTTGGGACGCCGTCGATCAATATCTCGCCTTCATCCGTCTCATAGAAACGCATGAGGAGGTTGACCATGGTGGTCTTGCCAGCCCCAGTAGGCCCGACGATGGCGACTTTCATGCCAGGTTTTATGTGGGCGGAGAAATCGGGGATGATGACTCTTGAAGGATCATAAGAGAACTTGACGTGGCGGAACTCGATCTCGCCTTTGATGTTCTCTGCGCCTTGCTTGTCTTTGAAGAAGTAGGGCTTTGCGCTTTCATCGGGAAGCTCTGGCTCCTCAAGAAGGTTGAAGACCCTTTCGCCGGAAGCGACGCCTAACTGAAGGTTGTTCATCATCTGGGCAATCGTCGTAAGCGGGCTTTGGAAAAGGTTGACGTAGACCAAGAAAGCCGAGATGGTTCCAAAGCTGACGAGTCCTCCGTTATTCATCAAGAGGCCTCCGATGATGCAAACCGCGGCATAGGCGAAATAGGAGATGAAGTTCATGATCGGCATCATCAAACCGCCGAAGAACTGCGCCTTGAACATCGTGGTGCGAAGAATTTGGTTGTCTTTCTCAAAGGCCTCACCTTTTTTTGGCTGGGCATTGAAAGCCTTGATGACCATGGCGCCGGAGAAGTTCTCCTCGACGATGCCATTGACCTTGCCGATGTAGTCCTGTCTTTTTTTGAAGAGAGGCATGGCAAGTTTTGTGACCATCAATAGAAGCAACAGCATCAAAGGAAGCGAGGCGATGACCGTCAAAGCCATCTGCCAGGAGGTGACGAACATGGCGATTAAAACGCCGATGAGCATGCAGATGCTGGAGACCAAAGAAGCGGCGGACTGCTGAAGCGACTGCCCGATTTGGTCGACGTCGTTGGTGACGATGCTGAGAGTATCGCCATACTGATGGTCGTCGAAGTACTTAAGAGGCATCTTGTTGATCTTCTCGGATATGGCGGTTCTCAGCCTCTCGCTGTACTTTTGAGACACCCAGGTGATGAGGGCATTGGATATATAGGTCAACGCGAATGAAGCGGCATACATGACAGCCAAGATGATTCCGTAATAAGCGACTTTGTCCAAGTCGATGTCGTGGGTGCCGGCATGGTTAGCGATCTCGTCCGTGAGGACTTTCAAAAACTGAGGGGCCAAGATGGAGACGATGACGCCGATTATGAGCAAAACGGAAGAGAGGATGATTGGCCACCAATAGCCTTTCATGGTCTTTAGGACGCCCTTGATGGTTTTGGCATAAGCTTTTCTATCGGCCTTGGCAGGGGGCCATGTTTCTCATTGGGCCTTTCATAAACCTAATTCCTCCTTTGATAACTGGGACAAAGCGATTGAACGATAGGTTGGGCAATTGTTGAGGAGCTCTTTATGAGTGCCTATCCCAACGGCCTTTCCGTTCTCCAACACCACGATGGTGTCGGCATCCATGATGGTGCCGATCCTTTGGGCGACGATGAGTTTGGTGGCATCGTGTGCGTATTCGTTGAGGTTCTCTCGGACCTTCCGGTCTGTTTTGTAGTCGAGGGCGCTGAAGGAATCGTCGAAGACAAAGAACTCAGGGTTGAGGGCGACGGCTCTTGCGATGCAGAGCCTTTGTTTTTGGCCGCCTGAGACGTTTTTGCCGCCTTGGGCGATGGTGGCCTGATATCCGCCTTCCATCTTGGAGACGAACTCGTCAGCTTCGGCCACATCGGCGGCCTTTTTGGCCTCTTCGTCAGTTAAGTCTTTGAGGCCCAAGGCGATGTTCTCTTTGACGGTGCCGGAGAAAAGAACGCCCTTTTGCGGGACATATCCGAATAATGAGTGGAGTTTTTCCTGCGAGAGGTCTTTCACGTCAACCCCGTCGACGAGGATCTTGCCTGAGGTGCGATCATAGAAACGCATGGTGAGGTTGATCAAAGAGCTCTTGCCGCTTCCGGTCGCGCCGATGAAGGCGATCGTTTGGCCTTTCTTGGCCGTGAAGGATATATGGCTTAAGACATCTTCTTTTCCTTCCGGGTAGCGGAAGCAGACATCATCGAAGACGATGGTGCCTTTCTCGGTCGGCTCAACGCTTGATGAAGCATCGACGACCGAAGGCTCGGTCTCCAAAACCTCATTGATACGTTTGGCGGAGACCATGGCCCTTGGCCATAAAACGAACATCAGCATAAGCATCATGAAGGCCATGATGATCTGGCTTGCGAGAACGCTGAAGGAGGTGACGGTCGAGTATTCGATTTCAGCCTTGTTCATCAATGTCGCGCCGATCCAGTAGATGGTTAAAGACAAGCCGTTCATGATCAAGGTCATGGCAGGGCTCATCAATGCCGTGACTTCGCCGGTGAATATCTGAGTTTTCGTGAGTCTGTCGTTGGCTTGCTCGAATTTGTCCTCTTGGTATTTTTCGGCATTGTATGCTCTGACGACGCGGATGCCCGTGAGGTTTTCTCTGGTGACTCCATTGAGCTTATCGATGAGCTTCTGCATGGAGGTGAACTTTGGCATGGCAATCAAAATGATCGACATGACGATGACAAGCAATAAGACAACGGCTATGGCAGTGGCGATCGTCAGCTGAGTGCTGGAGGCCTGGATTTTGCAAATGGCCCAGATGGCGGTGATCGGAGCCGCGAATATCATTCTCATCATCATGAGGTTGGCCATCTGGACTTGCTGGATGTCGTTGGTGGTCCTCGTGATCAAAGAAGCGGTGGAGAAGGAATGAATCTCTTTTAAGGAGAAAGAAGAGACCTTCTCATAGACCTGGCTTCTGATGGAAGTCGAGAGGTCGGCGGCCACATAAGAGGCGATAACCGAGATGATGGCCTGAATGACGGCGGTCGACAAAGCGAGAAGGATCATCATTCCGCCATTGAACCAAATCTGTTCGGTGGAGGCGTTGGCGACCGCTAAGATCATGTCGGCGTTTGAGCCGGTGATGCCTAAGGCGGCCAAAGAAGAAGTAGTCACGTTGGCCCAATCCCCGCCGAAGATGCTGGTGAAGGCCTGATAAATGGTGTCACCGAGCAATGATGGGTTGTTGTGGTAGTTAAGATAGGATATGGCTTTGATGATGCCCGAGACATAATCGACCATCGTCATGGTGCAGTAAACCTGAAGCACCGTGAAACCGATGATCAAGAACGTCAGAACCCAATCCAAAGGCTTGAGTTTCTTATAAAGTTTGAACATTGCACTTGTCTCCTTTTTTGATTTCTATCATCCAGTCGATGGCTTTTGAGACGGAATCGGTCAGCTTTCGGAAGTCTTCCTCCCCAAGATAGGCGTAGAGGGAGTCGATGTCGTTTTTGAAGCCTAAATCCATGGCTTTGGCCTTTTTGACGCCACTTGGGGTCAAAGAGACGGCCGTTTTCCTTCTGTCTTCTGACGAGACGGAGCGTTGGATAAGTCCTTTCCTCTCGAGATTCTTTAGAGCGTTCGCGGTCCTGCCGGTCCTAACCTGCAAGAAAGCACTCAGCTCTCCACAAGAAACCTCACGCTTCCTATTCTTATATAGATGCATGATGATCTTGCCCTCGCCACGTCCGACGACCATGGCCTTCTTTGGGAGAGGCATCAAAAAAAGCTTGCCCCACATCTTCTTGAATTCGTCGATTGATAGTTCTTTCTCGTCCATTTGTTACCTCATAGTATGAGATATTTATCTCACAATGTGAGCATTATAATATTTGGCAAGAAGGAATAAAGCAATTTGTTCTTTTTAAATCATGCTAATACGCGTACTTAATCACTAATAAGCCAAAGAATGGGCTTACATCTAGAAAAACTTAACATTTTAAAGAATGTAAATATTTCGTAGGCCATGAAAAATAATGGTTTGTTTCTATGAGAGACTATTTTTCTCATGTGGGAGGATGATGCTATAATTCCCAAATGGCCATCAAATTCATCTATCTCGATATGGGCAGCACCATCACCAATGAGGAACCGCTTGAAGAGCTAAGAATCAAAGAGACTCTTTCCTTTCATCCGGAAGTCTCGCCTGACGAGTTCAAATCCACGATGATCAAATACGGGAAAATGAATTTGGATGCCTACCACAAGGCCTGTGACTATTATCGTTTTGAACCAACTCCTTGGAGAGCGGGCCTGATGCTTGAAACGCTTCAGCCGGGCGTCATAGAAACGTTGGAGGGATTATCCAAGCGTTATCCTTTGGGCTTATTGGCCAACCAGCCGTTAGGAACCGAGGGACGTTTAGAGAAACTTGGGGTCAGAAAATACTTCAAAGTGATCATTTCCTCGGCCGAAGAGGGAGTCCATAAACCTGACGACGCTATCTTTGAATTAGGGATTAAGCGATTCCGTTGCCAAGCAAACGAACTATTGATGGTGGGGGACCGTCTCGACAATGACATCATCCCGTCATTGGAAAACGGATATCATGCCTGTTGGCTCAAAAAGGGCTATGGGGCCTATGGCGATTTGTCTTTATTGAAGAAAAAACCCGATTATGTCATAGACGACATATCAGGTCTTTTGAAGATACTCTGATTTTGGACCGCTCAAGAGAATTTGATGGCGTTTAGGATGACGCCGAGGATGGTGGCGGAGAAATAGACGGCGCCCCAAACAATAAAGTCTTTGGAAGCGAAGGCGATCTTTCGTTTGCTGATGAACAAGATGATGACATAGACGATGGCCAAGACGATGAAGATGATGAAATAGAAGGGGACCTGAGAATACCAGAAGGCCAACGTTATGTATTCATAGACCGAGAAGAAGGCGATCTCGACCCAGAAATAGTAGCCGAATATCGAAGTGCTGACCTTACCGGCTTCCTCGGCCTTCCATCCTTTGAAATGAAAGTAGGCGCCGACCATAAAAGCTAGAGCGACCACGAACGAGAAGAGAACGCTCATCCATTTCTCAAAGTACATGGTATTAGTGGCTTCCGTGGGATTGGACAAATAGCTGATGAGATTTTGGATGCCGCTCTCTGGATAGATGTTTTGAAAAAGGGTGAAGAAGAATGGGACATTTTCTTTTGTGAAAGAAGAAAACGCAGAAGCGAAAAACGAGTAGAAAATAACTGGGACGAAGCTTGAGAAGGCCAGGAACAAAATGGCGTCGAGGCTGTTGTTGGCGAAATATGAAATGCCGAAGCTAAGACTATAGACGATGAGGATTCCTAAAATGGTAAGCCCCATGCTTCCGAAGACAAGCGAGGCATTCATCCAAAGGCCTTTGGCCGCGAGCGGTATGATGAAGAAGCCAATGGAAAAAGCGAGCAGGAAGGGAATAATGGCTTCGGCTAACCCCAAGAGATAGTCGCCAAAGAAGATGTCGTTGCGGTTGACTGGCAAAGAAAGGTAGATGTCGGTTGAACGCTTATGCCAGATTTTGGAGTGGAAATTGAAAGGCATCATAATCGCGATAGCACTGGCTAGATAGAAAAGTATCATCGCGAAAGTGTAGGTATTGGAATTAGGTATGTAGGTATTTTCCGTATTGATTGAGGCTGAAAGGCCTATTGCGAAAACGATAGGAATGATCAAAGCAATAACGGATATGGTTATGAATAAAGGCAGCGTCCTTTTGATGCTGCACTTCCAATATGACATTCTCATTGTTTGGCCTCCGTCTTATAGATGAACGTCTCTTCCAAAGAAAGCGGGGAGACGTCGATAGCAAGAGGAGAGAACTTCTCAAAGAAGCTCCGGAGAGTTTTTTCATCCCCTTCGCAGATCAACGTGATAAACCTGCCGTCGACGCTCGAATAGACGATGTTGACTTCTTTGAAGAGAGATATCGGCAGACTTTCTTTGAAAGCCAGGCGTATCTTGTGGTACTCCTTGCCCTTCTTGGAAGCGTAGATGTTCTCGTCGATTTTCCCGCCATCCACCAGACAGAACGAATCGCAAATATCCTCAAGTTCCCTTAAGGAATGGGAGGCGATGATGACGGAGCGAGAAGGCTCGGCCCCGATGAATTCGATCAGGCATTTCTTAAAGAGGTCACGGCTTAAGGGATCTAGGCCGTCAAAAGCCTCATCCAAGAGCAACACCTTGGCGTGGGAGGCAAAGGCAGCGGATAGATAGACCTTCCGCTGCATGCCTTTGGAGAATGAGGAAAGGGTTTTGGTTGACGTGATTCCGAAATAGAGAAGATATTTTTGGAATTCCTCGCTGGTAAAGGCTGGATAAAAGCACGAGTAGATGGAGACAAGGCTCTTGGTGGTGGCGCTGTTTCCATAGAATGGCTCATCTGGGAGGAAGAAGATGTTTTTCTTGGCTTCGGGGTTCTCGTATATCGGTTCTCCGTTATAGAGAATCTCCCCTGAGTTAGGCCTCAAAACTCCTGCGATTAGGCGTAGCAGAGTGCTTTTGCCCGACCCGTTGACGCCGATAAGCCCGGCGATTGAAGAATCTTTGACGGTCGCCGAGCATTCGCTGATGACCATCTCTTTGCCATAGGATTTAGAGACGTTTTTTATCTCAATCATTTTTTATCCTCCCCATCGGCTTCGTTAATCAGCTTAATCATCTTATCTTTAGAAAGTCCGTTATCCATATACTTTTTTGCCAGCGTTTTGAATTCCTCTTCGGTCCCGCTTTTTTTGATGGCCCCAACAAAAACGCCTTTTTTGGGGATCGAGGTGACATATTTCTTCTCAATTAGTTCATCATAGGCGCGGGCAACGGTGTTGGGATTGATGGACAAGGAAAGAGCGAGCTCCCGGACAGACGGAAGCTTATCGCCTTCGCTTAGGATCCCTGAGTCAATATATGATGATATGGAATCCACGATTTCCTCGAAGATTGATTTTTTACCCGTTAAAAAGATTTGCATACTGTATTAACTGTACTAATATTAATCTCATCCATGCCACATGGCAAGGAATTGTGGGGGCTCAATAAATGATAGAACTAAAACACGTAACCAAAACGTATCACATCAAGAATGCGCCATCAGTCAAAGCACTTGATGACGTCAGCGTCACTTTCGGGGAGAAAGGACTTGTCTTCATCCTTGGGAAAAGCGGGGCTGGCAAAAGCACGATGCTCAACGTCATCGGCGGGCTCGACCGCATCGATTCGGGCGACATCGTTATCATGGGCAAATCCAGCCATGACTTCAGCCAATCGGATTTCGACAGTTATCGAAACACTTTCTTGGGGTTCATCTTCCAGGAATACAACATTCTCAACGAGTTCACGGTTGGCGACAACATCGCTTTGGCCATGCAGCTTCAGGGATTGAAAGGCGAGAAAAAAGACGTGGAGGAGATCCTTGATGAAGTGGACCTCCATGGCTTAGCCGATCGCAAACCGAATCAGCTTTCGGGTGGCCAAAAACAAAGGGTTGCCATCGCTAGGGCCCTCATCAAGAAGCCTCAGATCATCATGGCGGATGAGCCAACCGGCGCCCTTGATAGCAAAACTGGCATCCAGATTTTCGATACACTTAAGAAATTGGCCGAGACACACTTGGTCATCGTCGTCTCCCATGATAGGGATTTCGCCGAATATTATGGCGACCGCGTCATCGAGATGAAGGATGGAAAGATCATCAGCGACATCAGCAAGACGACCACTCCGGCTAGGACGACCGACACAGGGATGAAGCTCATCGGAAACAGCATTATCTCCATAAAACCCGGGTATTCCTTAAACAAAAGTGACGTCGATTTGATCAATGAATATCTCAAAAAAGCCGACAAAGAGGCTATTATCTCCATCGACAACAAAGCCAACACGGCGGTCAAGTCAACCGCGAAAATAGATGATAACGGCGAGGTTGGCATCTTCAACGCGACTTCGGAAAAAGACATCGGAGCCAAGGATTATGATTCCTCTTCCTTCAAGATGAAGAAGAGCAGACTGCCTTTCAGAAGCAGCCTCAAGATCGCCCTTTCTTCCATGAAGAGCAAACCCTTCAGATTGATCGTGACGGCCATCCTTTCGGTGGCTTCTCTTACGATGTTTGGCATCGCCGACACTTTGTCGGGTTTCTCCTCACATGACGTTTTCACTTCCTCGTATGCCTCAAATGGTCTCAAATACACCATCATGCAGAAAGACGACGACCGCAAAGCGTCAGCCGGTTTCAACGTCTTTTCCGAGCAAGAGGTCAGTGATCTGAACTCCAAATACGGGACTGACCTTATTTTGGCCACCGATTCCGAAAAGCTCTCAAGTTACAACCAATCCATGAATGTGGTGAGCCATATCGGGCAACCTGCCTCAAACGACCTGCTGGATTCCTATTTATATTCGTCGATGTCTAATAATAATTTGTTGGTGAACGTCCCATCGTCAAGTTCATATTTCTCTCTTCTCGCCGGCAAGATGCCATCCAATGACGATGAGATCCTCATCACCGACTGGCGATACATGAGCTATAGGAAATATGGCTTTGTCAATAATGGCACGACGCTTTATCAAGGGTCCGAACTTAGCGATTACGACACCTTTCTTGGCAAGAACCTCTACATTAGTTTCAACTCGATTGGAATGACAAGCGGGTCCACTAGCGAAAGCAAAGACTTCAAGATAGTGGGCATCATCGACACGGGCTTTGAGTCTCTTGGCTTCAGAGGCCTCGAAGGAAAGACGTACGCCATGCTTTCAAGCGACACATCCTTATATTCCCTTTATACAAGTTTTGGAAACTACGCGAACACCAACGGAGTCATCGTGGCTGGCAGCTCTTCTTTTATCTCAACGCTCATCTCGATGTCTGATTCCTCGGTAGGGAACGGAATATACACTTCCGCTCTTTGCACCCTTGGTGGTGACAGGACGAAAATAGGCAACCTCTACGATCTTATTCAAGGTAACAAAAACGTCCACGAATACTACACGAATTACATTTACAGGCCTAACGATAATGTCTTTTCGAGCGTTTCCTCTTTGACTTATGCCATCTCTAGCCAAAAGACCGTCTTCCTTTATATCGGCCTTGGAGTCGGCTTCTTCGCCGCTCTCCTCATGGCGACCTTTATCGCTTCATCCATCAGCTACAAGAAACGTGAAATCGGAATATTGAGGGCAGTGGGGGCCCGCGGCATGGATATCTATGGCATCTTCTTGAACGAAGCCATCATCATATCTCTATTTGACGCGGTCCTCGGCATTATCTTTGCCTCTATGTCCTCCTCGGGGCTCAACGACATGCTCTACTCAACTTTAGGAACCTTGATCGGAACGCACATCGACCTCTTCAGCTTCGGCATAAGGCAGGTGCTCGTCGTTCTTGGGGTGGCCATTCTCACCGCGGCCGTCTCGTCGTTCCTACCATGTTTCTTCATCTCCACTAAAAAGCCGATTGACTCCATCAATGGCAGATGAGTAATCTATTAGCCAAGAGGGATTTATGAAGAAAACACTAGGCAAGATATTCCTGATACTCGGAAGCGCCCTCTTCATCGTCTACGCTTTCTATTCGGCTATCAATCTGATTATCGGACTGGTAAGAAATCCATCGTTATACCTAACGAGCTATGCGGCCATTACCTCTTTTGCCATCTCTATTTTGTGGATTGTCATCGACGTGGTCGCGGCCTTGTGGGGATTTGATTATTCCTTCAAGAACAAGAACAAAACCTATGTCGCCGCGTTCTCTTACGTGATTCTTATCCTTTTCATCGTCAACCTTGTCTATGACTTCTATAGAGTGGTCTCAAACGGGGCTTGGAGCGATGCCTGGACGATTTTTTCAGGTCTAGTTTATGGCGGCATCGCCGGAGTGTTTTATTGCCTTGGCTATTTCCTAGAAGCCAAAAAGATCAGATAAAGAGCAAGTTTCCTTTGAGATATTCTTTCTTTGTTTTATCCTTTTAGCATGAACGCAGAAATTGACGTAACAAATATTCAAATAGAGACATCGCGTCTGATCTTAAGGCCCTTCAAGGAAAGCGACCTCGATGATTTTTATCGATACGCCAAAGTCCCTGGGGTTGGCGAATGCGCTGGCTGGCCTCACCATGAGAGCGTCGATACGAGCAAAATGATCCTTGACAAGTTCATCAATGAGAAGAAGACCTTCGCCATCGCCGAAAAAGAAAGCTCACGCGTCGTCGGAAGCATCGGCCTTGAGCCGGAACGATGCGATTTGCCAGAGGCTTTCTCTTCCATCAAAGGAAGGGAAATCGGCTATGTCCTAGCCAAAGACAAATGGGGCAACGGCTATATGAGCGAGGCGGTCAAAGCCCTTATTTCATATTGCTTCTCAACCCTCGGGTATGACTTTCTTTTATGCGGCCACTTTTACGATAACTACCGCTCCGAGAGGGTCATCGTCAAAAACGGTTTCGTCTTCCTGAAAGACATCATGTACGAGACGGTGATGGGTGAGGTTAAGCCGACAAGGCTCTACTATCTGGCCAATCCATTGAAAAAAATAAAC
>DHAP01000034.1 GCA_002397465.1 Caryophanales bacterium UBA4951
TATCATTAAAAACGATTCGATAATCCTCAAAGACGAAGAAGGGAAGAAAGTGGCAGAGGTGCTATTTCCTCTTTTGCGCGAGGGCGTCGTCAAAATAACCCATACGTTCGTCGATCCATCTTTACGAGGGCAGGGAATAGCCTCAAAGCTCTTGGACATGTTAGTCACCGAGCTTCGGAAAAACGGGGCAAAAGCCATTGCCAAATGCCCTTACGCCATTTCCTATTTTCTCAAGCATCCCGAAGATAATGACGTTCTAATAGCGTAGTTCTTCGGCGATTGAACGCAGCGAATCATCAGAAAGAAGATTCTCTAAATCATCATCGCTGGAGAGGACTCTTTTTCTTAAGAGAAAATGAAGTTTATTGATGAGAATGTCACTTTCACTTGCGGCGAAATCATAGTCATCGTCGTCGCTTCCGCTGAATTCCTCTTGTAAGAGTATGATGAGAGCTCTTCTTAATAAACTTAGCAATGACGTCTCAACCCAATAGGAGAAAGACGTTTTTTTGAATTTCTTTTCCTGAGCCTTGAACCGCAAATATAGCGGCAAGCCGTCCTCAGGGAGATGCCAGAGGTCGACAAATGAGTAATCGTAGGCCCCGTCTTTCATTTTGCTTAAGAAGTGAAAGGCGTCTTCCTCAATGATGGTCAGTTTCTTCTCTTTAGGGAAAAATGGCAGGATGTTAGTTTTGAACAAAGAGATGGCCGATGGGCTTCTTTCGATTATCGTGACGTCTTCGACGCTGGGATTTAGTAGAGCCATGTAAGCGTAATAACCGAGTCCCAAACCAAAGCTGATGACATGGCCGTGGCTTTCTTTGACGGCCTCCTTCATGGTGTTGATCTCATGTGGGGTCACCGACATCCAGGTCTTGCCTTTTTCCTCAACGGCCAAGAAAGGGAACTTCTCCTCGAAATATCCGAATCTGGTCTTTTCTGAATAGTCGCTCTTGGCAATGGAAAGCTCATCATAGACGAAAGGCTCATATGGGGCATATGAGGAATAAAACAGCTTCCAATCGCCCATCTCGCACTCTTTCAAGTGAACGTTCAGGAAGTAGGGGTTATTGAGATATTCTTTTTCTTTGAGTGGGAATAGCCCCAGCCTCGAGATGTCTTCCTTATCCAGGATGCCCTTTTCCAAGATAGCATTATAGGTGTCGCCAAGGGCGATGTTCCTTTCGAAACTTGAAAAGAGGCGATTGACGTATTGGTCTTTGGATATGCAGATTTTCATATATGGGGATTTTAGGCCTTTGAAGGGCTTATAGAAAGAGCAAAGCCTTCTTTCAAAGCCGTGGATAGGCACCTATAATCCTTCTTATGCCCAATAATTATTCCAAAACCATTCTCACCAACATGTGCATGCTTTATAAGGAAGACGGTACATTTTTGGTTCAGAATCGCCTAAAAGACGATTGGCCTGGGATCAACTTCCCGGGCGGACACGTGGAAAACGAGGAATCGATTGAAGAGTCGGCGATTCGAGAGATGAAAGAAGAAACGGGCTTGGATGTTAACTCGCTTGAGGAAGTCGGGCATTTTGAATGGAACCTGCCGAAAGAAGGAATTCGCCACTTGGCCATTCTTTTTAGGAGCAAAGACTTTTCGGGAGCCATTCACGCATCCAAAGAAGGAGAAGTGTTCTTCATCGATGAGAAGCAGGTTTCTAACTACAAACAGTCAACTGATTTTGATAGGATTCTCCGCCTTATGAGAAAAGGCCTCAACTGAAAATTCCCTCTTTTAGATGCTTTCGATGAGCCTATAATCAGTCTTCAGGAGGATAGATTCATATGGAACTATTCAAAAAAGCCGTCGCCGAATGCATCGGAACGATGGTTTTGGTTATCGTTGGATGCGGCGTGGCTGTCGTCACCAACGCTAACGTGGTTGCGACTGCCTTGGCCTTTGGCCTTTCAATCGTGGCCATGGCTTATTCGATTGGTAACGTCAGCGGCTGCCACATTAACCCAGCCGTCTCGCTTGGCTTCGCTCTCACGAAGAAAATGTCCTGGAAGGACTTCTTCGTCTACGTTGCCGCTCAATTCGTCGGGGCTATCATCGGCGCTTTGATCCTTGAACTCGTGTTCATCAACATCGACAGCGGAAACGCTCTTGGAGCCAACAGCTGCTCAACGCTTTTGCCGAATGATGGGGGAACCACGACCGTGGCAGGGCTTATGCTTGGCCTCCTGGTCGAAGTCGTTCTCACCTTTATCTTCGTCTCGCCATTCTTGGCGTCTGCTCCAAAAAAGAATTCTCGAACGTCGCTGGCATCGTCATCGGACTTACCTTGACCCTCGTGCACCTTTTGGGAATCCCTCTCACCGGAACTTCCGTGAACCCCGCTCGTTCATTTGGACCAGCCTTGATTGCCATGATGAATGGCGTCTATGAGCCGATTAAAGAGATTTGGATCTTTATCGTCGGGCCTTTGGCCGGCGCTGCTTTGGCCGCTTTGCTTTTCAACTTCCTGTCGAGCAAAAAGGAAATCAAAGAAGAAGCCACATTGACCTCCTCGAAATAAGCGAAGAACAAACGAAAACGAGAGCTTGCCGGCTCTCGTTTTTCTATTCTCCGTATTCTTTTATGATGGCGTTGGAATCGATTTTCCCGATTGGGGTGCGCGGAAGTTTGTCCGAGACGATTATCTTGTCGGGCTTGTAATTGGCTGTTAGTTTTTGTTCCAAATCAGCATAGATGTCCTTTATTACCTCATCTTTGTTGGCTGGGTGGTCGCCTCTTCTTAAGACAATGACCAAGCGGAAGACGTGGCCTTTTCTTTCGTCTTTGACGCCATAGCAGAAGGCCTCATAAATTCTTCTATCGTCGAGAGCGACCTGTTCGACGTCGCTGGGGCATAAAGTCTCACCGTTGATTTTCTCAACGCGCTTCAGCCTTTGTTTGAAGATTAAGAAACCATCGTCATCGATGAAGCCATAGTCTTTGGTGGCCAAGTATTTGACGCCGTCGATGGTTTTGAAGGCTTCTTGTTTCTCATCATGGAGATATCCATTCATCAAAGTGTCAGAGGAGACATAAATCTCGCCAGGGACATTGCGGGGGAGTATTTTCCCATCCTTGGGGTCAACGATCAGCTCTTTGATGCCAGGCAAAGGTTTTCCGATGGTTCCTCTTTTGTAAGAGCAATAGCAGTTGACGTTGGTGACGGTCATCGTCTCGGTAAGACCATATCCTTCAAAAAGACGGGCGGTGGAGTCGTTCTCCTCCATCGCGTTGTTCCAACGGTCCAAGAGGGACTGGGGAACGGAATCCCCGCCAATGAAAGCGGCGATTTGCTTCTGAAGCCATGGCCCATAAAACGAGTCTTTGGAAAGGAGGGCGTTATATAGCGCCGGAACCCCTAAAAGGACGGTGCAGTTGGCTTTCTTGATGTGGTCGATGGCTTCTTTGGTGTTGAATTTGAGCATGAGGACGGTAGATCCGCCGAAGCTCAAAGGTGTGTGGACGCCCATGGTCAGACCGAAGCCGTGGAACAAAGGAATGGCGGTCAGTATTTTGATGTTTTCTTTCTTCCCGCCAACTAAGGGATAGCCGCGATTGGCAAGGTTATTGATGGCATTCGAGGACAATCTGACGATTTTCGGCTCGCCGTTGGTTCCTCCTGTATTCAAATATAGAGCGTCTTCTTTGGGGTCGACTTTAAATGCCGGGAGCTCTTTTTGCGGTCTCACATGGTAGAAGTTTTTGATTCCGTGGCAGCGTTTGCTCATCCTGGCGACGGCAAAGCCTTTCAGGGGTTTGACGCCTTGGTAGGGGTTGATTGAAAGAACGCGAATGCTCTTGTCGAGGGCTTTTCTATCGGCCGCGGCATTTAAGGAAAGGCAAAAAAGAATGGTGGACCCGGATCTGGTCAACAACGTTTTCAGCATCTCGGGCGGAGTCAGAGGATGGATGTTATAAGAGATGGCGCCTATCCTGGAAATGGCATAAAAAAGATAAAGGGCTTCCGGACAGTTCGGAAGGGAGACGGAAACGACTTCTTTTTCTTTAATGCCGAGCGTTAAAAGTTTGGCTGCGGTCTTCTCGATGCTTTTGTCGACCGAAGCGTATGACCAAGTCTTGTCCTCAAAACGCATGCAAAGGTTATGAGGAAACTCGTCAGCGGTCGCCTTGAATTGTTCGTAAATGCTTTTTTCTTCCATTATCTTATCCCCGATAAAGTGTATCCAGATGGCATGAGCATAAGTAATATCGCCAAATACAAAGCCGGCTGATGGAGGATGTAGATCTCCAAGGAGTGGCGTCCCATCCAGATGATTGGGGTGGCCCATTTCTTCGGCATCTTATCCGATATCAATGACTTACGATCTTTGTAGAGGGTTTTTCCGACCGTGGCTCCGAGGAACATCAAGGCAAGGGTCATGAAAGGCGAGAAATAGTCGTCGCCGGCCCTCGCCAAACCGAAGAAGATTTTGAAGATGCATAAAAACCATTCGGAGTATTTGTTGCAAGAGCCGTTGGTGCACAGAGTGTCCATGTTCCAAATTGAGTTGGTGAGATCTTTCCAATGGACTGGGCCGTTGGAGACGTAAAGCGTGATTCCTAAGATGATGGTAAAGAAGATGCCCAAGGCGTAATCGACCCAAAACGAAGGAAAGAAATGATCGACGAGGCTGTAGACGATCATCGAGATGCTGAGGGATTGGAGAATGCCAATCCAGATGTGAATCGTGAAGGCGCCATTCGAAAGAATGGTGACTCCATCGAGCATGACGCTCATCAAAGCGGCGACAAAAGCCAGCTTGATCGAACGTTTGGGGTTGGACTTAGAAAATGAGCAGGAGACACCGCTCAAGAACATGAACATCCCTGAGAAGAAAAACTCCAATGAATAAAGATCGCCGGAGACGATGGTCGGGAAGATCTTGTTGCCAAAACTAACGACGGCCCTGACCCATCCTGGCTCACCGGAAGCGGGGGCCGTGAACATGCTTGGGATGGTCATGAAGTCGTAGCACAAATGGCAAAGGATCATCAAAAGGATGGCGAATCCCCTTAAGAAATCTATCTCGAACACACGCGGTTTGCTCTTCAACTGCCCTCTTTTTGGCAATGATGCTGTGACCGCGATATCCATACTGGCTATTTTAGACTTTCTTCCTTAGTAAAGGAAGAGAGTTAGGGTGCAATTCGTTAACTTTTTCTTAACAAATAAAAAGCGGTATCAGAAAGCGGATTTTTATAGAGATTTTTTCCGTTTATGCGGCTTTTTGTTAATGTTGCTTTGAGCCTTTTTCTTCTGGATGTCTTTTTGTCTTGGACTGTTCATCGTTCCCTTGCACAAAGAGTAATTTCCAATCAGAGTCGTGTACTCATCATCTTCCTTTTCGCTTTCGGTTGGCTTAGGGAGGAATACCAGATAAATCACCAAGAACGCGAAGAGATAAGAGAAGAAGGCCCCAAAAGCCACATCGCTCACGAAGTGGTGCCCGTCAAGAACGCGTCCAAAGGAAACGAGAAAAGTGAAAGCCAAAGAGACATAGAAGTAGATGTTCTCCTTGCCTTTCATCTTTTCGTTGAGTTTGCAGTAGAGGATGCCGACGATAGAAAAAGCCGCTAGGCCGGCGTGACCGCTGGGCCAACTTTCGAACATGGTGCTGGCAGTATCTGGGAAAGCTGCTTGGACGGTTGAATCAAAATCCCACCAGTTGCGGTAGTAGCTGAAGTCGTTGATCTCATTGAGAAAGATGTAACGTGGCCTAAGCCCGGCTTTCTTCAACAAATACAAAAGGGCGAAAACCGTCACGAAGGAAAACAAAAAAGTGATGGCGATGGTATAGCAGTCGTTTTTGTTTCCTTTTCGGCAAAGGAAATAGACGCCGACTTCACAAAATGAAACTATCAAAATGCCGACGAAGGCTTGTAAAACGCTGCTGGAGAATGTCTCATCGAAAACCTGAATGCCATACAAAGCGCCTGATAATAGAGGGAAGATGACCAAACAAGCGGCCGAAAGATAGAACGTGCTCTTGCCTTCACCGTCTTCGTTGCTGAGGAAAAAGAGAATTCCGACCGAGCCGAAGATGACATATCCAGGAAGCGGTCCGAGGTAGGCGCAGATTTGACCGAATACGTTTCCAAACGAAACGATGCTCTGCGATATCTGAAGATCGAAAAACGATCCGACTATTATAAATAGAAACGCCAGTCCCAAAGCGACGGCCGCTTGGTAATACTTAATGTTCGCAAACTCTTTTTTTAACATTGACAATTAGTATAAATTATTTTCACGTAACTTCCATAGCCACAAGTTGGGACAGAGCGTACTTGTTCTCCGCGCGCACGCGACTTTTATGGTATGATATCGCCGATGAAAAAAGACACGAATGAATTAGACATCAAACATCACACGAGCAATAATGAGATAGAGATCATCAAAAGCGACAAATGCAGTTGTCTCTTCTGCCGCCAGACTTATAGTGCCCGCAAGGTCAATGATTGGGTCAACGGTCCCAAAGGCATGAGCGCGCTCTGCCCTGAATGCGGCATGGCCGCGGTGGTAGGGGACGCCTCTGGCTACAAACTTGGGAAAGCGGAACTGAAGAAGATAAACCTCGACCTTTTCGGCGATGATTACATGGAGAAGCACCCAAAAGCCGCGAAGACCTACGTCGAAAGATACGAGGAGAGCAAAATAACCCATAAGGCGGCCAATGAGTCCTTGTATATTCGTTATCTTTCGCTTTTGGCCTCCAAAGGCGACACCGATTCGGCTTATACGCTCGGGATGCTTTATGAGTTTGGAACCGAATTCACGAAGCCGGATCCAAGAATGGCTTTTTCCTTCTATGGCGCGAAGTGCATGAAACACGACCCATCCGCATTGACCAGATTAGGAATTCTCTGCGAAAAAGGCGCCTTAGGCAAAGTCGATTTCAAAGGCGCTTATGAATGTTATTCGAAAGCCATGGCGTTGGGCTCGATGGAAGGGCTGATCCACTTTGCTGATTGTTATCGCAAAGGTCTGTTTGTCGAAAAGAACGAGGAATACGCCTTGGCGGTTTTCGAAGGCGTTTGGGACGAAGCCTATATTCGTTTCACGAGATCAAACGGCAAGGAAATCAATATTTTCCCTGATGTCTCCTATCGAATTGGCATCATGAATGAAGAAGGAAAAGGCGGCGTTAAGGACAGCGTTTTGGCCTTAAAGATGTTCCTTTACGCCGAAGTTGGCTATAACGCCCTCCGTGAAGCCGGCGATCTTAATGCCGAACTTGCCCAGGAGTTTGAAGATAACGAAAAACGTATTGAGACCATCTCCAAACGTTTTGGCCTCACAAGGCAAGACCCCGTCTTCGACAACGACACCTTTGCTGATTCAATGGAAGACGACAACGGCATCAGCAACTTTATTTTTGAGCAATACGAGTTCGTGCCGAAACATTTTGATTCGGAGCTCAACAGCTTTGAATTTGACGTGACATATGATCTTCCTCCCCTCATCGTTGACGTCGGAAGCCTTTTCTGTGGGTTTGTGCCTGAGACGATCCATTGGGCTTTCTCCGGTGTTTCTTCTGTGGATGCCCCGAAAGGAGGGCCTTTCAGAAAGGTCCAGGGCAACCCCGATGAAGGATGGGATTTCGTCAACATATCGCCGATCCATAACGAAAAAACCGTCTTGGCCTCCATTCGTTTCTACCGAGTCGAGAACAAAAAAAGCGAAAGGAAGCTGGACAAAGCCAAAGGCAAAGTCTCCTGACATCTATGCCCGAAAACACACTTACCCCACTGAAGAAATACTCTTTTAAAGTCTTTTTGGCGCCTGTGATGAAACTATTCGAGGTCGCCACCGAACTAGCGATGCCTTTCCTGACTAAATACATCGTTGATGTTGGCATCGCCAACAAAGACATGCCCTATACCTTAAAACTAGGCGGGATCATGCTAATTTTGGCAGTGGTGGGTTTTTTGTGCACGATGGTGGCTCAATATCTTTCTGCTTCAGTTTCCTCCAATTATGGATATGACCTCCGGAAAGATGTCTATTCTCATATGAACAAACTGAGCGAAAAGCAGCTCAGTGACTATGGCAAGCAAAAGACTTTGACGCTCCTCAGCAATGACTCTTTCTCCATGCAAAGCGGGGTCAACATGTTCATGAGGCTCATATTGCGTCCGCCGTTTTTGCTTGTTGGCTCAACTATCATCTCATTTGTCATAAGCTATCAGGCTGGCTTTATTTTCTTAGGGGCCATCTTACTTTCCTCTCTTGTCGTTGGGCTCGTCATGCTTGTATCGCCGAAGAAATATGCGGCCATTCAGTCCAACCTTGACCAGATTTCGGTTCTCTCCAATGATTCATTGAAAGGCGCGAGGCCGATCAAGGCCTTCAACAAACAAGAATACGAAGAGAAAAAGTTCTCATCGTCAGTTTCTTCGTATGAAAAGAAGAATATGTCGATGGCCAAGTTCAACGCCCTTCTCAATCCTTTGACTTTCTTCTTTATCAACGCCGCCATTGCCTTAGTCGTCTATGTCGGTAACATCAGCATCTCGGCCGGGACCTTAAAAAGCGGCGACATCATCGCCCTTATCCAATATCTTTCCATGTCGTTAGCGGCCCTCATCATGTTCAGCCGTCTCATCATTTCGGTCAATAAAGCCATGGCGAGCAAGAAGAGAATCGATTCGTTTTTCGCCTTGGTTCCGTCCATTCAAAACGGAAGCGAAAAGCAAACGCCTCTGGACGATGATAAGACCCTCTACAAAGTTGATAACGTTTCCCTAACGTATGGCAAAGCCACGGACAAGCCGGCGATCGAAGGGATTTCCTTCAGCATTGAAAAAGGCTCTTTCGTGGGGATGATAGGAGGGACCGGATCAGGAAAGTCCAGCGTTCTTTCCCTTCTTGAGCGACTTTATGACCCAAGCTCTGGAACGATTTATTTCGAAGGCAATGACCTTCGAAACGTCGATGTCACAGCGTTGAGAGAGCGTATTTCTTCAGTCTCTCAAAAGCCTTCCTTGTTCAAAGGAACCATCAGGAGCAACCTCCTTTTGGCCAAAAATGACGCCACTGAAGAGATGATGGTTCAGGCCTTGAAAGACTCTTTGGCCTATGAGTACGTCGAAAAATTCCCCGAGGGTCTTGAACACCCTGTCGAAGAGGCAGGCGCCAATCTATCGGGCGGCCAAAAACAAAGGCTTTTGATCGCAAGGGCTTTGCTTAAAGGCGGAGACATCCTGATTCTTGACGATTCAACGTCGGCTCTCGATTACTTAAGCGAAAGCCAAGTCCGTCACAATATCCTAAAGAAGAAGGATTTGACGAAGATAATCGTTTCGCAAAGGGCCTCGTCTTTGGCGGAATGCGACTTGATATTGGTCTTCGATGGTGGGCACGTGATTGCCATGGGCAAGCATGATGACCTCTTTAAAACATGTCCTTTATATCATGATATTTGCGTTATGCAGAGGTCACAAGCATGAAAAGAATCAAAGGAATTCTTCCATTTTTGAAAGGCTCAAGGCTTTTATCATTCCTTTCTTTGCTATGCGCCTTGGTAGCGACCGGCTCGAAACTTTGCATCCCCTTATTGGCTGGCGAGGCCATCAACGCAATGATAGACCCATCCTCATACTTCCCGGTTTATTATTATCTTTCGCTAATCATCGTCTTCTTGTTATTGGGCACTTTGTTCCGCTATGCCTTCGACTATTTGACCGCCTTAGTCGGGCAAAGGGTCATCAAGAACATGCGCTCCCAGATCTTCCATTCCTACATCTCCTCACCGATATCCTTTGTCGATTCATCCAGGCAAGGAAACCTTCTTCTTGTTTTGATCAACGATGTTGAGAACGTTCAAACGGGTTTGGTCAGCGGATTCGCCGCTTTCTATGACGGTATCATCGCCATTCTTTTTACGGTCATCTTCATGTTCGTCCTCAACTGGGCCCTCGCTTTGATCGTCATCTGCCTGACTCCGATTTCGATGCTTGTCAGTTCCAAAGTCAGCAAGTTCAACTCCAAACATTTCAAAGCTCAGGCCACAGCCTCCGGCGAGATGAATGCCTATAGCCTTGAAAGCCTCAACAATAGCGAATGCGTCAAAACCCTTGGCATTGAGGAGAAGCGAGAAGAGGAATTCGATGCCTTAAATGACTCATACCGCAAGAACACCTTCAAGGCCTTGCTTGGGGCAGCCACCATCAATCCTTCAACCCGACTCGTCAATTCTTTTATCAACGCCATCATCATCGCTTCAGGCGCCTTGTTCGTCATTTATGGCGATAGCATCACCGTTTTCGCCCCTCTCACGGTGGGGGCTCTTTCGAGTTTCCTCTCCTATGCCTCGAATTACATGCAGCCTTTCAACGAGATCAGCGACGTTGTTTCAGAAATCGATTATGCCTTGGCTTCGCTTGAGAGAATCGAGAAAGCCATCGCCACGCCAACCGACCCCAACGAAGGAAGGAATATTCTCAAAGATCCTATCAGTTCATTAAAAGCCGACCATCTCCATTTTTCATACGATGGCAAGCGCGAGATAATCAAGGACTTCGATTTGGCGATCCGCTCCGGGCACAAGATTGCCTTGGTGGGTCCGACCGGATGCGGGAAAACGACGTTGATCAATCTTTTGCTCCGTTTCTACGATCCTCAAAAAGGATGTTTTTACGCCAATGATGTCTCGACCGAGCTTTTGGATAAGCCGTCGTTCCGCTCTCATCTGGGGATGGTCCTTCAGGATACCTGGATTTTCGAGGGGACGGTTTATGAGAACATCGCCTATGCCAAAGAAGGCGCGAGCCTTGAAGAAGTAAAAGAAGCTGCCAAAAAAGCCCAAGCCGACTCGTTCATCGAGAGGCTTCCTAATGGATATGACACCAAAATCAATGATTCATCGGGGCTTTCCTTAGGCGAAAAACAGCTTCTTTGCGTAGCTAGGGTGATGCTTCTTTCCCCAGAGGTTGTCATCCTCGATGAGGCGACCAGCAACATCGACATCAGAACCGAATCGCTTCTTAATGAGAGCTTCCAGCGGTTGCTCGATGGCAAGACATCGTTAGTGGTGGCCCATAGGCTTTCCACCATCGTTTCGAGCGATTACATCGTGGTTATGAAAGACGGTGCCATCATTGAAGGCGGCAACCATCGGGAGCTGATGGAAAAGAAAGGCTTCTACTATTCTCTTTATAATGCGCAATTCAATTGATGATTCGACTCCGACTTGTTTTATAATCCCTTGTATGAAAAAGAAAACCGCCCTTTTGTCTCTACTGGCACTCCAGCTTTTGTTTTCATGCTCCCCAAGGTCCAGCTTGGTGGAGATTTCCAACGGAATCTCGACGCTTTCTCAGCTATCTTCCTTCCCTAACGAGAACCCCCTTTCCAGCGGTTCATATTCAATGTCCCTTTATTCCTATATATATAGCGATGAGGAAATGGAGAAAGAAGTCTCTAGGAAGAGCGGCGTTTTCACTTTCTCGGACACGAGCGCCTATTCTCTTTCATACGCATACGATGATGATGGAACCAAGAGCGTGAGCGATCTTTTCTATTCGGGGGATACGCTCCGCATCAAAGATGCCTCGGGAGAGCGCGATTTCAGTTCCACGGCCGATTCGTTTTTCTCCACTTTCATCTCCTTCAAGGAGCGCCTATCATCCATCAGCGTCTCATTCGCCTCCATCAGCCACGATTATCTTTATAACGTCTACAACAAAATATCCAACCCTCTTGCCTCTTATAACCTTCTTTCTTATGGCTCAGGTTCACTCGAAGTCCATTTAAAGGGATCGCATTTGGGCTATGACGAGTTCTTTTATGTCGACTCATCCAAAATCAATGGCCTCATCGATGAGATCAAGATCACGTTTTCCGAAAATAGAATCTCAAACGTTGTGGCCAATTACCAATACGAAGTCGACAGCCTGACACGTTATGGGACGATGAATCTCTCCATCAACTATCGATGAAAGCAAGAAGCAAGGAGACCATCTCCTACACGATGTCGCGCATCAAAGGCAAAAACACCGGCATTGAGTTGGCATTAAGAAAAGAGTTGACCGAGATGGGCCTTCGTTATCGCTGCAACAGCAAATACATCTTCGGCCATCCCGATATCTCATTCAAAGGATACAAAGTAGCCGTTTTCTGCGATTCGGAGTTTTGGCATGGCTACCAATTCGAGGAAAACAAAGAGAAGCTCCACTCAAACGTGTCGTATTGGGTGAACAAGATCGAAAGAAACATCAAAAGGGACAAACTGGTCAATGAAACATTGAAGAAAGAAGGGTACACAGTCATCCGTTTTTGGGGGACGGAGATCAATGAAGACCCTTATCGATGCGCTGAAAAAATCAAAGAGTGTCTATTGGAAAAAGGCTATCCGGAAGCCAAACTCAAGAAATGAATGGCGAAAAATAATTAGTAGACCATTCGAAAAAGAAAACGAGCCAAACGATCAAGAAGGCCGCGATAGCCAAACTTAGGATCCCGCCGACGATGGTTGAGGCGAGGCATAAAGAATGGCCTGATTTGTTTTTATTGGAGAGGCCGATGGCCCCGATGAGACAGCCAAGCGGTGGCACCAAGAAAGAAAAGACGATGGCCAGTATGGAGACGACATCAACGTCATTCGAAGACGATGAAGATGGCTTTTGAGTGGCCTCTGGATTTACCGGAGAACCGCAAAAAGTACAATACTTGGACTCATCCGGGATTTCTTTTCCGCAATTTTTGCAAAACATGATATAAAAGAAAACCCTCGCATGGAGGGTTTATGTGACTAGGCTTCTTTTTTGTTGGCTAGCAAGCCACCGGCTGAGATGGCCGCGCTGATGAATGAGAAGACAACGACGCAGATCGTGCCAGCTCCAAGGCCGTCTTCCGAAAGGGAAGCGAGGGTTTCTGGGGCGTGGGCGGCATCATAGAATTTGACGCTGAAGAGGAAGATGACTCCGGCACCGATTAGAAGTACCAGTTCGATGAGATAGAGAAGTTTGACTCTTTTGCCATCCAAGGCCAAGGCGCCAAAGCTGATGATGAAGGCCAAGCAGAGGGCAACGAAGCCAAGGACAAGCGGCCAAACGACTGGATAGGTGTCATACATCATTCCAAACATTGCCTGGAAGACATTGCCGGTGACAGAGCTATAACTCGAAGAGTCAAATGCAGGGGCAAACATCACGAATATGGCGATCATCGTGAATAGGGCGATGAATAATCCGATCGTTTTGTTGATAGTGTTCTTTTTCATGTTATTTTTCTTCCGTTTTTCTTACGCCTTCTAACTATACCCTCGCGCGCCCACGAGGGCAACTAGGCTTTTTTCAAAAAGTTTTTGTACCTTCTTTCAAGTATTTCTAACATAATTAATCCATGCAAGGAAACAAGAAGAAAATAGTCAAGGCCACTTTCATCCCTCTTGCAGCCATTATTTTGAGTGGATGCGGTGCTTCTACTTCCAGTGAATCCACCAGCGTGAACGGCATTTATACCGTCACCTATTACGATGACAACGTCACGGATGAAGGAACTTCGAGCCCCAACAGGGTCGGTTATAGTTATGTCGCGACCGGCCATGGAGCCCTTTATCCGACTCATCTTGATGAGGGGGCCACATACAAAACGAGCAAAAGCGGGAGAGATCCTTCTGGCTTAGGAAAGTATTGGTCTTTCTCTTCTTTCGCCGGAACGTATGAAGACGGAACCGCCGTCGATTTGAAAAACATCACCGGAGATTGCTCCGTTTACGCTCAATTTACCGAAAAATCCTATAGTTGGACTTTTAACTATTACAATTCAGGACGATTGATAAAAGACGCATCTGGCGATTCCATTTCCCAAACCTTGGTTTTCGATGGAACGACGCTTCCAGATTTCCCACCCAACAGCAAAGTCTCATCTTTGACGAGTTCGACCACACAATGGTTCGAGACGTCTTCTTTCACCGGATTCTCATTCGCCTTGGACACGGCTCACACTTCGCTTGATGGCATCACCATCCAAAGCGGGGATGCCGCTCCTAGCGGAGACGCCACAAAGGGAGTCGTTTATGTCTCCAAAGAGAAGACGGACAAAAACAGAACCTATCCTTTATATTTGGGCAACGGCAGCGATTGGGTGTCTTTGGGCAATCTCAAAGATGGCGTTTCGCTTCGCCTCAACGCCGAATATGATACCGAAGCGCGTCCGTTCACAATGACTTTATATCCGACAAAAGCAGACTTTACCGCCAAAACGAATGCATATACGACGACTTACCATCCTGTTTATGGCGACAGCTTGGAAGTGAACGTCGGGACGAATTCCATCACGATCAAAGATCTTAAGCCAGATACCTCAATCAGGTGGCAGGCCACCATCAACCAAGCCGATTTCACTGGGAGCCCGACCACATTCGGAGACTGGGCGATGGTCTACACCGGGACCGATGGTCTTCTCGATGCGGATGTTGACCCTTATATAGGCACCGACGTTGATTTATCCAAGCCTATTTTTGAGAATTGCGCCTTCTATTTGAAATAAGACAAATAGGTCTCGCTTGTCTATATCTATGGACGGCTCTTTTTGTTAGAATAGTCTCACCATGGAACGATTTCTCATCTATTGCAGCCTCTTCTTCATCGGCGGTGTTTGCGGATGGGTTCTTGAATTGTTTTTCAGAAGATTCGTCTCACAGAAAAAATGGGTCAACCCAGGATTCTTGACTGGGCCTTTGCTTCCTTTATACGGATTTGGTCTCACTGGGCTATATATCTTTGCCAATGAGATACCATGGAGCCTCATCTCTTCGAATGTCGCGCTCGATTACTTCCTTGAGATCCTTTCGATAGGAGTCATGATGACCCTGATCGAATACATAGCTGGTTTGATTTTCATCAAAGGCATGCACATCAAACTTTGGGATTATTCAAAAAGACCTGGCAACATTCAGGGTATCATCTGCCCTTTGTTTTCCCTGATTTGGACCGCGGCCGGGGCGGCTTATATCTTTTGGATTGACCCGATGTTTGACGCGGTGGCCCTCTTTGTGGCGGATCATATGCTCCCAATCGCTTTGGTTGTGGGCATTGGAATCGGCTTGGTGTCGGTGGACTTCGGCTGGAGCATTGGCTTGGCCAGCAAGATCAGAAAAGCCGTATCCGATGCCAAACTGGTCGTCGACTGGGACAAAATCAAAGGATCCTTCCAAGACCATCATAAAAAGGCCAAGGAACACGTGGCTTGGATTTTCCCTTTCAAAGCCAAGGGAGAGGACTTCTCCTTGCTCATGAACGAATATGTCAATAATCTCCGCCTCGACATCGCCGAGGCTCAGGCCACCTATAACGCCAAAATCGAGGCGAGAAGGCTCAAGAGATTAGAAAAGAAAAAGGAGAAAGAGGACAAGAATGAAGGTAAATGAGATAGTCGGCCTTTGCTTCTTTGCTTTGTTCATCGTCGTCTCGATACTGCAATTATCTTTTTCCTTTATGGAAAATGACAAGATGCGCCGCATCACCAAGCCAGGATGCCTTTTCTTCCTCTTTTTGTCCGTGGTGGTGGCCTTCCCGTCGTATCCTCTTATCTATGTTGGCTTATTGTTCGGCCTGTTCGGAGACACTTTCCTTTTAAGCAAGAACAACAAAACTTTCCTCTCTCTTGGGATTGTTTCTTTCTTCATAAACCACGTTTTGTTTATCGCCCAAGCCCTGACCCTTATCTATTCCTCGGGAGCCTTGGATGCCTATCCGATGGCCTGGCTATATTTTTTGATCTATTCCTTGGCTCTTCCACTCATCCTGATTTACCCGATATACATGTTCACCAGAAAGTCGAAGTTCTTCACCGCTTTCGGAATATTCTATGCCGCCGTCTTATTCACTGAGTTGACTGTCTCGATACTAGGAACGTGCTTAGGATTATCACACTGGCTTTCCTTAGGAATCATCGGTGGATCATTATTCATTGCCAGCGATGCCATCCTCACGAGGACGATTTTCATCAAGGACATCAAAAGAAGAGACTTTTACATCATGCTCACTTATCTGGCGGCCCAGGCTTTGATCGTCTCGGGCTTCGTGTTCACTATCGTTGGATAGAGAGATAGACCAAGAGTTTTCTAAAGGCGATGGCGCGGTGGCTCACCGCGTTCTTTTCCTCTTCTGAGCAAACTCCGAAATCAAGGTTGCCTTCATCATAATGGAATATCGGGTCATACCCGAATCCGTTGTGTCCTTTTTTCTCTTCGAGGATATGACCTTTGCAGACGCCATTGAAGAAAAGAGGCTTGGCTCCTTCTTTTTCAATCAGGCAGATGCAGCAGTGGTATTCAGCCGAACGGTCCTTGGCGTCTTTCATCAGATCCAAGACCTTTTGGTCGACGATTCCATAATCGGACGAGATTGAGGCGGCATAACGGGCGCTGTGGACGCCAGGGAAATGCTCGCCCAAGGCTTTGATTTCAATCCCTGAATCGTCAGAGATAACGGGGCGATGAACGATTGAAAAAAGAAACTTGGCTTTGATCAAGGCATTTTCTTCGTAGGTTAAGCCATTTTCGACGGGCTCTTCGGTGATATTGAGGTCGCTTTGGCCCATCACGATGTAGCCGAGCGGCGAAAGAAGCTCACGAAATTCCCGGAGTTTGTTCTTGTTATGGGTGGCTAGGACGATTTCTTGATTTAGGCGCTCCATATTTTGCTTGCGAGACTAGGATAGTCTATAAATGGGTTTCTGACATTATATTGTTTATAAAGAAATTCGTTTCTGTAGGTTTCGGTTGGATCTACGGGGTAGGTGGCATTCCATTCCAAAAGGCGGGAAAGTTTGCCCATCGTCTTCTTTGAGGCGCTGTCGCTCGGGTTGTCGCTGAGCTCAAGCCCGTTTAGTTTCCAATAGCGGGTGGCGGTGTAGAAGATTATTCTGGCAGCCATTCCACGATATTCCGGATAGCCTTCGCTCCCCGGATCGTAGGTATTGGCACCATCTTTGCTGGGAATTCCATAAAAGTTGTTGCCACGTCCGCTGTTGACCTTGACGGATGTCGGTCTCAGCATATGCGGGTCGGCGCCCGGGCCGCTTTTGCCGACTCCTCTCGAATTCGGCCAAACATGTTCTTTGTTCCATGTAGCTCCGCTGTCCCACACGGGGTTTAGAGGGGCTCTATCATAAAAGCCAACCAAGTGTTTTGGGTCTTTTGGATTAAGGTCCGATTTGAGCAAAGTCGTATTCAGTTTGCTGTAGTTAGGCACGCTGTTGGCGGCATTGTTCAAAAGCGTAGCTAAATTTCCACGTAAGGTATTTCCGGTTTGGCTGAAATCGACTTTTGAATAATAGGCGCTTGGGACAATCGGGGTATCATCTGATGAATCGCTAGATGCCGGCTCACTTGTGGAAGGTTCGCTTGTGGAAGGTTCGCTGGTAGATGGGCTGCTGGTCGATGGCTCACTAGTCGTGGGGTCACTCGTCGTCGGAGCGGGTGCGCTGGTCGTGGTGTCGGTAGAAGAGTCGGTGTTTGAAATGCTCGAAGTATCAACGTCACAAGAGGCTAGGAAGAGGGCTGCGAGGAAGCAAATGAGTGGTGCAAGTCTTTTTTTCATAACGAGTTACTCTATCCCATTATCTAAGGCTTTGGAAGGCTAAAAAATTTCATGCTGACACTACCGACATCGTAAAAAACGTATATAAAAGTCAAAATAACCACTCGATGAGTAGCGAATTTCAACAATGTAACTGTATACAAAAGGCACTATTTCGAAGCTAAGAATTACCGATAAAAGAGATGTTTTTTCAAGCGGCATAAAAAAATCCCGATTGCTCGGGATGTCTTTTCGCTGGAGCAGGTGACGGGAATCGGACCCGCATAATCAGCTTGGAAGGCTGATGTTCTACCACTGAACTACACCTGCGAATTGGCGGACCATACGAGATTCGAACTCGTGATCTTCTCCGTGACAGGGAGACATGTTAGACCGCTACACCAATGGTCCATCTTTGGCGCGGGAAACAATATAGCACATAGAGCGGTGGAGGGCAAAGAAAAACGATAGGTCCTTAAACCTATCGTCATTTCCTCACTTATTGAACGCCGACGAACTTCTTGAGCGATGGCTCTGGGACATAGCCGACGCTTTGACGAACGGCCTTGCCGTCTTCGAAGTAGACGAGAGTCGGAATCGAGTAGACGTTGAACATCGCCGCGATTTCCTCGGCTTTGTCGACGTCGACCTTGATGACTTTGATTTCCGGATGGTCTTTTGAGAGCTTCTCAACGAGCGGTGAGAGCATGCTGCAGGGGCCGCACCAGGTGGCGAAGAAGTCCACGAGGACCTTTCCTTCCTTCGTTTCCTTCTCGAACTCGTCTTTCTTTTCTATGTGCAATAACATAATCGTTTCTCCTTTTAAGCAAATATTATGCTAAAGATCAGCCCAATCAAAGCAAGATGCACTGGGTAGTAGAGATACTCGGAATAACGGAACCATTTTTTGTCATATCCTCGCTTGCCGTTATAGAGGAACAAGAGGATGGCGTCGACTAAGCAATAGGTTTGCTGGGACATGTAATATGGATCGATCGGCCCCATGTAGGAAAGGGCCCAGAAGAAGACGGTGACGATGACCAGAACCGAGATGTAAATGGTGTTGGTCATCCCCTGATAGCCTTTGCTCTTCAAGAAGCCTTGATAAGCCTCATCGTCGTTTCCGAAGCTTTTCTTGGCATAAGAGGCGACGATTTTCGGGGCGTAGTAAAAGCCTAAGAACATCAAGAAACCATAGAGGTTATAGCCACCTCTGAAGAGTTCGGGGAAGTACTGGCTCCAGACGCTGGTCAAGGAAGAGCTGGCAGCATAAGTCTCACTCACGTAGGCCGAGTAACACAAAACGATATAGGCAAGAGGCAAAATGGCCAATCCCTTTTTCCAGCCTTTTTGCTCGAGAAGGTAGATGAACAGGGAATAAAGCAGCAAATCCGTGAAAGCTTGGGCGGTGGCGTATCCTGATCCAAGGTTGCCATAATAGAGCACTAATTCCACGACAAACACCAGAGCCCAGATGAGGGCCAACCTAAGAATATAGTTAGCCCGGTCTTTGGTGTGGCGGAGCCCTTCGGCGAGCATAAGAACGAAAAGAGGAAAAGCCAGCCTTCCGATGATGCGGAAAGCGTATCCGCAGATATAGGCTCCGCTGCCCTCGGCGAAATAACCGGAATTCATCAAAATGACCCCGATATGGTCGAGAGTCATTGTCACGATGCCAATGATTTTCAGAACGAATTCGTCGAGTACCTGTGCTTTTTCTTTCATATGTTCCTTATGCGGCGAAAGCGACGATTATGATTTCTATCACTCCGACGAGGTTATTGGTGATGTGGGCTAGGAAGGAAGCGCCGAAACCAAATTTATCATAGAGCCAGGCAAAGACAAAGCCGGAAATAAGATAATCGGGGAAGGAGAGCCATTCATTGATGTCGTTGACCCAGACTAGGGCCCCCGAGGAATTGTATTTGAGAAAGTTCATGTGGATGAAGGCGAAGAAGACCGATGCCATGATGTAGGCGAAATAGGTGTTGGCCCTTTTGCTTAGCCCGAACAAGCCGACCCGATATGTGAGCTCCTCGCAGAAAGGGCCAAGTATTCCGATGCAAAGGACCGCCAAGACCGGCGACTCTTTGACGATGAGAATGATGTTCTTCTGGTTTTCGTTGTCGCTCGTGGCTCCCAAAGCGGTGGAGATTTGGCTCCAAAGAGAACTGATAAGAATCAACACGATGCCACCTAAGATTCCATAGAGGCATTTCTTGTTTTTGAAGTTTGAGAAAAGACGTGGGATGTTTCTGCCGACGATGGCCATCATCACGATGAAAAGGAGGATGTAGGAACCATAATTGACGATGGATAGATACTGAGACGAGGACTGGAATGTCTTGAGGGCCGAGACCAAATCGTCGCCCGAAAGGCCATTTGAGGCATAAGAAGAACTGACGATTGAGACGGTGATCAAAGCCAAGATGGTGGCCAAAATCTGAAATCCGCCCCAGCCCATCAAAAATAGTCCGCCCTCTCTCCAAGGACCCATCGGGGTCATGTTGGCGAAACGGCGAGTGGTTTCGCTATCCATCGACGGAGTGTCACAGCTTGGGCATTTCCCCAGCGCTGGGTCATAGGCTTTGCCACATTTTGAGCAATATTCTTTATGAAAGGCTGTTTTCATGAGTTGCTGGGTTCTTTCTTTGAAAGACTTAACTATTCTAATTGATATTTGAACCTATTCCACCCCATAATTTAACAAAGGCAAAACAATGGATGAGATACTCAATTACATGAACATCGCGCTGATAGTGCTTTTCGTGGCCGTTTGGGTCATCCTTCTTTTATGTTTTTTGCGCGGGCTCGCGCGAGGATGGCGTTATGGCCTCTATCGTTTCGTCTCTTTCGCCGTCATCTTCACGGTGGCTTTGACGACTTTGAAGCCTTTGAGCAATGCCTTGGGCAATTGGGACCTTACCTCATTTGGGATCCCAGAGATCAACATCGCCATTCAAAATGGTGATTCAAGCGTTAACCTCACCGCCAGTTTCGGAACGCCTTATAGCGTTTTGTCGTCCCTTATTGATCAGTTCTTAAGAGCCATGAACGTCAGCATGTCCCCTGAAGGCATCGCCAATTATGCCGGGGCTTTGGCTCAGTCGATCGTCTTGCTGCTATTGATTCTCATCGAAGGAATCCTCATCGCCACGATCGTCAATCTCCTCGTGATGCTCTTCTGGCATCTTATCTGGAAGCACTTGATTCCGAAGAAGACCAGAAAGGCCACTTATAAAAAAGGAAAGATTTGGAGCGCTTTGTCAGACACCCTCGTAGGGCTCTTGTGCATGGCGATGATAATCTTCCCGCTCACGAGCGTTGTGAACAGTCTCAGCGATTCCTGGAAGAGCGTAAAGGATAGCGTTGATGGCACATCGATAAAAGCCGATAAGACGACAGCCGACACGATTGATGCGGTGGTCGATACATATGATTCGTCATTGTTCTCCCAGATTTTCTTCAGTTGGACCAAGAACGATTCGACTGGTGGAAAGACATTCGATTCCTATCTCATCGACTATCTGACCAAGAGCGATTATAACGACACGACGGTAAGTTTCGTCCAAGAGGTTTCCTCTTTTGCGAAAATAGGAAGCGCCCTCGTCCAAGGCGGCGTCCTCTCCGAAAACGGCATCAATCAGTCATCGATCGCCTATTTCGCTTGCACATCATATGCCCCTTATATCCTAAAGGCCCTATCCCAAAGCAGCCTTGTGACGGGAATACTTCCATATGCCCTTTCCATCTTGACGAACATGGATCAGGTCTCTTCCTACGTGAAGACAAATGCCGGATTTGACTTCACAACCTATAACTATTCAGACTTCATTTCCAAATTCGCTGATTTATATCAAGGTTTGATCGATAGCGGAATAACCGGTTCCTTGTTTGACGATGACGGGAACCTCACTTCGACTGAAGGGCTGCTTGAAACCGCCTTTAGCGGCGACACCGTCACTCCGATGGAAGACTTGCTCAACGCCCTCGACAGCGATGAGCTCAAGCTATTCGACGATCTTGTCTCGACCGCTTTGTACGTTCAGGCGTGCAAAGACACCACTGACGGGACATCCGCAGACCCGACAAAGTTTGGCATTTCTGATTTCCTCCCGTCGGTCGGCACTGATTATGACGAAGACGGGGATGGGACGCCTGATTCGGTTCCGACTTCCTTTTCCGACATCGACTGGGGCACCCAAATAGCCACTTTATATGATACGGTCGTTCAATTGTTCTCGATAGACAGCCGTTTCTTCACAGTTTTGGCTGGCGGCATCGATAGTGGTACCTTCAGCATGGACATCAACGACCTCATCACCATCATCGTCGATAACATCGACAAAGTTGGCGAGATATTCTATGGCAAAGATGAAACCTCAAGCGAGACCACGAGCGGATTGAAAAAAGAAGCCTCAACCTCTACCAGCAAATGCCTTTTGGATTCGATGTTCGTCGAGAATGCCTTGCCAAAAGCTTTGGACTATCTCGCTTCCTCGCTCAACACCTCCTTCTCGCTGAGCGATGAGAACGCGATTGATTTCGCTGACGTCAAGAGCACCTTGTTCAACGATGACATGGACACGCAAATCTCTTCGGTCAAAACGGAATTCAAATCCCTTTTCACCGTGGTATCGACAATCTGCAAGAGCGATGACGGAAAGGCCTTCCTCACAAACCTTGAGGAGAAACCTGGCCTATATATGAAGGACAATGTCTTTTATGGGGCCAGCGATGGCTTATTGGACGCATTGGCTGATAGCTTGGAAAAGCTTGATGATTCTTCCATCGCATCTGCGATCATGCCTAAAGTCTTTAACTCATTCTTGTCAGGCAGCGACTCGATATTCGCCTCAATGAACATCAATCTGACCCTTAACTTCGACAACATTAAAGTCGGCGAGGAGCTTTCAAAGATCGTGAAGGCCTTCAAAGGATGCCAAAACATCATCACTTACGTGCAAACGCTCGGCGATACGGCATCTTTGACGGGTTCAGCCCTTTCAGACGTCCTCAACACTTTCGCCGCTTATAGCGATGAACTATCGACTTTGCTCAACCTCTTCGTCACCTCAAAAATCTTCAATCCGACGGCCAGCTCGACCTATTCCACCAACCAGAACCTTTACGAGGTCATCAATTCTTTGCTTGGTTCGTTCATGAGCGGCGATTATTCGAGCACCCTGCAATCCGTCATTGAGAACACCAACTTCAAAGCTTCCGACGAGATGGACTCTTTGGTCACGATCATCCAAGATCTAGCCTCGAATTCCATTCTCTCCAAAATCGATGAGTTCAAGAACACCAGCTCGCTTTCGGTCCTTAGCGACATCGACTTTACGACCTTGTTCGCGGACATCAACGATTCATCGATCATCAGTTCTGTTTTAGGAAAGGTCCTTGACTCCTTGCTTGAAAACTCCGGGATCTTTGCCGCCGGGGAACTCGGCTCAGAAGGGAATCCTTCATTTACCAATGTCACAAACTGGGAGGATGAAGGCGCTGGCATTTCAGCCCTTATCAAAGCGGCCGCCACCATCGGCGATTTCAGCAACATCGACTTCCTGAACAGCGACCCTGATGTCATTACGGACATCATCTCTTCATTGTCGCAGTCCCAGATCTTCACCTCCAAGGATACCGAAGGGAATGAGACTTATGTCTTCTCTACTTATATAGGCAATAAGCTCATCTCCTATTTTTCGGGCGATACCATGAGCGACACCGTCAAAGAGTTCTTCTCCGACAAAGGAACCGACTCAACCAATTACACCTATGAGACATTAAAAACCGCTTTTGCAAGCGTCAGCAAAGCCGAATGGAAGAACACCGAAGCCGCCAATTTGGGCGACATGATCTATTACATCCAACAGATGGGCGGATTGGATTCCTTCTCCGGCGACCTCAGAAAGCTTTCGGCTGACTCGATTTCCTCTTTATTGGACACCATTTCCTCTTCCAAGCCTTTCGGTCAGGTCGTCACCTATCATTTCTATTCCACTTTGGTCAACGTCCTCCAGTCTTCTTTGACCGCTTTCTCCTATTCGAACCTTGATTACGTCTATAGCGCAACCGCGGCTCAAAGAAGAAGCGAGAACACACAGCTCTCCAAACTGCTTCACGTGGTCCTTGACCCGAACGGGGTCGATAGCAGTGGCGCTTACACCTACGCCTTGCTCGATTCGAATGGCAATGTCTCCTCGTCCATTTCCATCGACAACGCCGATCCGGACTATGTCGTGACCCCGTTACTGGAGTCCTTGGCCGACTCTTGCGTCTTCAACACCCTTAAAGTCAAGACCACGACTCCGACCGTCACTTATGAGAGCCAGACGGCTTTTGAGGCCGAGGTCAGCGATCTTTTGATTTCCTCAGGTTTATATGGCGATTCGGCCGATGAAAGCGTCAAATCAAACGTCCGTTCGATCGTCAGCGCCGTCGCTCCTGACGATACGAGCACCAATGATGACGAGAATTCGAGCGATACAGGCCGCTTTGGGAAGTGGAATTCTGAAATCTCCAACTTGGCCACGGTTTTGGGCGACGTTCAAAACATGGGGTTGGATTTCTCCTCCTTCTCCCTCACCAGCCTCTTCAGCGTCGGAAGCGCCAACAACGAGGCCAACCGTCAGAACATCGAAGGACTTTTGATCGACATCAATGCTTCCAAGTTACTCTACAAAGCCGTTCCGCTACAGATCAAGAACTCCATCAGTTCCGTCAGCGGATCCGGCAGCGGGCTCAACCTCACCGGCGTCAATTACGATTATTTGAATGGGCAGCCTTATGGCGATGACGAATGCAAGACCCTCTCCTACGTAATAATGGATGGCACCTTGCTTCAAGGCGTCGACATGTCGAGCGTCGCAAGCCTCACTGATTCCGAGATTGACATCTTCTCGCAGCTGCTTACCAAAATGTCCTCGAGCCGCGTCTTCAACACCCTGGCCCTCAAGGATGACGGAATAACCTATTATTCCGAGACCGCCTTCGAAAGCCAAATCAGCGAATTCCTTATCTCGTCGGAATTATATGGCGACAAGACCAGCGAAACGGTCAAGAGCAAAGTCCGTTCGATCGTCGATGCGGTGGCGCCTGATGATGGCACTATCACCACGGACGATGCCGCGAGATTCAAGATCTGGGCCGGCGGAGACGGAGCGACCGGAGAGGTCGACAATATCGTGAATGTTTTAAGAGATATCAAGAGCCTTAATCTTGATATGTCTTCCTTCTCATTTACCTCGATGTTCAGTGGGGTCGATGATGCTACCGCCAACACGAACCGCGAGAACGTCGCCAGTTTGTTGAAAGACATCAATGCCTCCAAAGTCCTTTATAAAGCCGTTCCTGTCCAAATCAAGAACTCCCTTGACTCAGTAACGGGTTCTGGCAGCGGACTTAATCTCACTGGCATCAACTATGACTACCGTAATGGACTACCATACGAGGACAGCGAATGCGACACCCTTTCCTATGTCATCATGGATGGCTGCCGACTCCAGAACGTCAACACGTCAAGCGTTTCGAGCCTCACCGATTCGGAAATTGATATTTTCTCCGAGATGCTTACGAAGATGTCTTCTAGCCGTATTTTCAACACTCTGGCTCTCAAAGACGACGGAATAACATATTATTCCGAGACCGCCTTCGAAAGTCAGATCAGCGAGTTCTTGATCTATTCTGAGCTCTACGGCAGCAAACTTGACACATCTGTCACTTCAAACGTCCGCTCGATAGTCGATGCGGTGGCACCGGATGATTCAAGCGTAACCACGGACGATGCCGCTAGATTCAAGATCTGGGCCGGAGGCGATGGCACCACGGGCGAAGTCGAGAACATCGTCAACGTCCTGCGTGACATCAAGAGCATGAATCTGGACATCTCCTCATTCTCCTTCACTTCGATGTTTGCCGGCGTCGATGCGGCAACCGCCAACACGAACCGCGAGAACGTCGAGAACCTTCTCGTGCACATCAATACCTCAAAAGTTCTTTATAAAGCCATACCGGTTCAAATGAAGGGCGCGGTCGAAGCGACCAACGTCGGAACCTCGGGCTTCACTCTCAGCGGAGCCAATTACGATTACAAGAACGGCCAACCTTATGGCGACGACGAATGCAATACGCTTTCTTACATCCTCATGGATTCGGCTTCGATAAGCTCAATCAACGCCAGCGACATCGCGAGCTTGAGCGACTCATCGATCTCCACCTTGACGGATCTACTCTCCTACATGGCCAAGAGCCATATCTTCAACTCGACCTCTTCTGGCAGCGGATCGACTGTCTTCCAAAGCAATTTGGCCACAATCTTGACCACTGACACCTTAGGCGATATCTATTATTCGTCGATCAGCCCTAAGGATACCTATTTCACGAACCTTAATTCCGCGAGTGGGACCTCTGGCCTCTATTATTCCGACAAGAGCTCCAAATCGGCTTACTATTCTTCTTATTACTTCCCATCGATCGGAGTCAATTCCAGCGCTTCGAGCTATGACGTCTCACTCATCAATGGCGACAACGGCTCAATCAAGAGCGTCCTCACTTTGCTTCGCGATAATTCAACCGCTCTTTCTTCTTTCAGCAGCGGTGGAACCTCCTCGATCAATGAGACGACTCTCGTCAGCGTCCTTGAAGGTCTCAACGATTGCGAGCTCTTCACCGACTGCGTCCCGAACCTGATCGGCAAATTCACCTCTTCTTCGGACATTAGCTTCGGCAGCGTCAACTTCTCGAGATCCAACGCCTTCTATTGCTACTGGTTCAAAGGCGGCAGCATGCTTCTCCCAGCCTCACAGACCGACGCCAACGCGACCTACAACATCTCTTACACCGGAAATGATGGCAAGTACAGCAACGATGAAATCGAGCTCCTTTCCTCAATCATCAAATCCCTCAACAGCAACCAGACGCTTCTTGGCTCGCTCTCTTCAAGCGGCATCGCCAATACCACCGAAGGGGCGACACAGCTGACGTCATTAAGGTCTCTCTTCACCTCGTTATCGGAATCTTACGTCTTCAATTTGGCCGGAGCCTACCAAGGCAATTCGTCCACGAATTCCGCGCTTGGCGTTCCTGACGATCTCACTTTGTTCGAACAGACGATGTTCACCACCTATCATGATTCCGAGCTTTCTTCGAGAGCCTACAATTCCAATTACGATTCGCAGTCGTCCAGCGATGCAAAGCTTTACTATTACATCAAAGGATTCAGCGATTCATCGATAGTTTTGTCCACCTCCCATGAAGGCGACTGGCTCACTGAAATCAACAATTTGGTCTGTGATGAGACCTGTTCAAGCAACAAAGGGCTCCTCAACATCCTCCGTGAGAATGACTTGCTCTCCGGTGGCTTGAACCTTTCTTCCAGCAGCATGAACGTCTCGACTTTTGGGACCTCCTTGCTTAACAGCTTCATGAGCTCACTCAACTCGATCGACGTCGTCAATGACGCCGTCCCGTACACGATGTCGAGCTTCATCGAGGAGACCTTAGGTTTCCGTACCTACAGCGAATATACCTCATCGGTCACCGCGATAGGCGCCACGAGTTTTGATTCCTCATCAATCGGAACCGGCGGCGGAAGATACGACAAACTTGTCGTCACGTTGGCAAGAGCCTTGAATAGCGGTGAGAGCCTCACTCTAAATTACTCGCTCAATGGCACCGGTCACACCGAATTTGCCTACACTGGCTCAAGCGGAGAGAACTATACCTTTGATTTCGTGGGCTCCTCGTTGGCCCCGGTCTCCTTCACTCTCACTTCGAGCGTCAGCATCTCAAGCCTCAAATATTCGATAGACACCGCCGACTATTATGATCTGAGCCAAGCGCAGTTAGCCGATACGACGGATGCCCTCGGCAATGTCACGAATAGCGGATTCATCACCAAGATGACCGAGCTGGCCGCCTGCCTTACCAAAGACAGCGTCTATGGCAGTGGCGACAGCGGCTATATCGACTTCACGAGCCCGACCGACGTCGGCGCTTTCATGACGGGCAGCAACTCCTTGGCTCCGCTTCTCAACTTCCTCAATTTCAGCGATGGCGCCTATCTCGTCAACACCTACACCTTGAATGGTGAAGAGCTTAATGCGGGGACGGCCTCGAGCAATGACTTTACTTCGAGGGACGTCGCCTTCACCAACCTCTTGACCTTCGACTACACGGCCGCCGGTTCGACTACCACGGTGTCTTTGTCCAAATATCTTGCCAAGGCCACGATCGCCGCTGATTATGAACTTAGCTATTCCTCTGCCGCCGAGTATAAAGGATCGAAGGCCATCTTTGATGACGCCAGTTATTCAAGCGACTCCGAAGCCACCTGGATCACGAGCGGCATCACGAAAGTCGCGGCCGTCGAAGCCGGATATCTCAGCAGCGCCAACAGCACCAATTTCCAGTACACCTACAGCGGGACGACTGTCTCCTTGAAGAAGATCCATTGCGAGCTCTCGGTCTTCTCTTCTTCGACTGACACGATCAACACCTTCGCCTCGCTTGGAAGCAACTTGACGACTCATCCGTCTCTCCTCGGTAACCGTTTGGTCGCCGGCGTCTATGACCGTCTCATCTACAGCATGATGAACTACATCCAGAGCGGGTCTTATCAGAACGAACTGGTGGCCGTCGCCACGTCTTCAGCCTCAACCAACCGTTCTAGCTACAGCGCCTACTCGACTTACCTCTCGACTTATAAGTCCTTCTACGACGAATCGAGCAACATCGTGAGCTTTGCAAGCGAGATTCCGTCCTTGCTCAACGTCGTGAACAAGATGGGATTCGTGGCCAAGTTCGGCGGCAGCTATGACGCCTCCGCGGCCAAGACCGCTTTCCAGGGCTTATCGAATGATTCTTCATATGCGAGGCTCTTCTATCTCGGTGCCTACTATGATTACTTCATCAACTACAGCTACTACCATGGCGACGTCGTCAGCTATGGAATCGTGGTGTCGCCAGAGGTCGATTATCCGAACTCATTCAATCTCACGAGCTTCCCAGCCACCAATACATTTGCCAACGCTTATGCCACGATCGCTTGACGGGACAAAGTTTTGTCCCTTGGGCAAAAGCGTTCTTAACTATGAGATTCTCGGATCGCGTTTCATCGCCATTTTAGGTTTCTTCGATGATGAGTCGTCTTTTTCTAGCATCCTTTCTTCAATAAAAGAGGAATACCCCAAGGCCACTCATTATTGCTATGCCTGCAAAGTGGGGGTCAACGAGAGGATGAGCGATGATGGCGAACCCTCTAGAAGCGTGGGCCTTCCTTTGCTTAATCTCCTTCATAACGAGAACCTCGATGATGCCTATTTGGTGGTCGTGAGGTATTTCGGCGGGACCAAACTTGGACTTCCACGTCTAAAAAGAACCTATGCGAATCTTGCCAAAGACGCCATCTTCAAAGCGGAGTTGGCCGAGATGGAAGAAGGGGAGGAACTTCTTCTTTCTCTTTCGTATCATGATTTTGAAGCCTACAAAAAAGGCTGGGACAAAGATGGAACCGAGTACGAAATCAAAGAATTTGGGGAAAAGGTAAGCCTCCTTTACCGCGGAGATGCTAAGATAGCAGATGAGTTCAAAAAGCACCTCTTAGAAGGGGCTGTGCTTGATGAAAAGAAAGTCATTATCAAAAGGAGAATAAACAATGATTCCTGCAAATGAATTCGCGTCGAGGAGACAACGCCTCGTCAACATGATGGACAACAATTCGGCCCTGGTGGTTTTTTCGGGGGTTGGTAAAGTCTCATCGGCTGATGAGACATATCCATTTGAGGTCAATCGCAATTTTTATTATCTCACTGGCATCGAGCAAGAGGACAGCGCCCTCATGCTCGTCAATAGCGACGGCGAAATGAAAGAATTCCTCTTCATCTCCCCTTATGATGAAAGAAAAGAGAAGTGGTATGGGAAAAGGCTGACCACCCAAGAGGCCAATTTCATCAGCGGATGCAACAACATCCTTTTGAACAACGCCCTCCCAGGCAAAGTCGATGGGGCTTTGAATCCCAACTACTATCAGTTCGGGGAGGTCAAAAAGATTTATCTCGATTTAGATAGGGAAATCAAAATAGCCGATTCGACCTCCACCCACGAATACAAAGAGACCATCGAAGCGGCCTACAAAGGCGTTTTGGTCATGGATGCCTATCCTTTGATCACCACTTTGAGGCTTAGGAAATCGGTCCGTGAGGTGGCTGAGCTCAGGAGCGCCATCCGCTCGACGCAGTTCGGCATCTCGGCCGTTTGGGCCGCCATGCGCGAAGGCTGCAAAGAGTATGAGATGGCCGACTTGTTCCTTAAGACGATCAACGATGACTCCGGCTATCAGGGCCTTTCGTTCCCAACCATCATGGCCAGCGGAATCCATGGGGCCTGCCTCCATTACCCAACCCCGTTAGACACCATAAAGCCTGGGAGCCTTTTGCTTATGGACTTAGGGGCCAGATGCTCCTATTACTGCGCGGACGTGACAAGAACCGTCCCAGTCAATGGCAAGTTCTCCTCATTTCAGAGAAACGTCTATGACATCGTCCTAGGATGCAACAAGATGGTGGCTGCCATGGCGAGGCCAGGCATCAGCATCAACGACCTCCAAAAAGCCACGGTCGAATATCTTTCGAGCGAATGCCTCGGCAAAGGACTCATCTCCAAAAAGGATGACATCATCAACTATTATTTCCATGGCGTCTCGCATTTCATCGGCTTGGACACCCACGACCCATATCTCAACCCTCTCAGCAAGGAATACAAAGACGTCCCTCTTGAGCCAGGCATGATAATCTCCGACGAACCTGGGCTTTATATGGCCGACAAAGGGATCGGAATCCGCATCGAGGACGATTTGCTCATCACTGAAAACGGATGTGAGGTTTTGACCAAAGACATCGTCAAAGACCCTGACGAGATTGAGAGAATCCTAGCTTCCAAACGTTAATTCAAACAGCAGATTTGCCTTAATATGTGAATATCTAAGAAAACGTTCTGGTTTTTTGTTGTTTTTTAAGGTGCAGACTATGTGGCCATGGTCTTCGGACTGAATTGCTTTACCATTGCCAATTCCTTCTTTATTTAAAGGAGGAAAAACCTATAATCAAGAGGTATGAAAAAGTATATCTTGGCCATCGACCAAGGCACGACTTCGACCCGTGCCATTTTGATTTCTCAGAAAGGCGAGGAGCTTTATAAGGCCCAGCGCCCAGTTGAATGCCTATTCCCCAAACCAGGTTGGGTTGAACAAGACCCCGACAAAATTTGGATTTCAGTGGTGGACGTCGTTAACGAACTTCTGATCGTGAGCGGGGCCAGCATGGATGAGGTGGCCGGAATCGGCATCACCAATCAGCGTGAAACCACCGTCGTTTGGGACAAAAAGAGCGGCAAGGCAATCTATAACGCTATCGTCTGGCAAAGCAAAGAGACCCAAAAGGTCTGCGAACGTTATGAGAAAAAGATTCCGATGATCGCCAAAAAGACCGGCCTTCGCCTCAACCCTTATTTCTCGGCCTCCAAGATTCGTTTCATCTTGGAAAAAGTCAGGGGAGCCGAGAAAAAAGCCAAAGACGGAGAACTTAGCTTCGGGACCATCGACAGCTGGCTTATCTATAAGATGACAGGCGGCAAGAACCATTTCACCGACGTCAGCAACGCCTCAAGGACCATGCTCTATAACATCTTCGAGATGAAGTGGGACAAAGAACTGTGCGATATGTGGAATATCGACATGAGCATGCTTCCGGAAGTCAAAGACAACGCCGCCGACTATGGCGAGGCCTCTTTCTTCAGCGGGCACGTCCATATATATGGCGTCGCCGGCGATCAGCAGGCCGCCCTCTTCGGACAGTGCTGCTACCATGAAGGCGACAGCAAGAACACCTACGGAACCGGATGCTTCATGCTCATGAACACCGGGAATAAGCCGATTATCTCCAAAAACGGCTTATTGACCACGGTCGGCTGGAGGCTCGACGGCGAGACCACTTACGCCCTAGAAGGGTCTGTCTTCATCGGCGGGGCCATCGTCCAATGGCTCAGAGACGAGATGGATTGGATCAAAAACAGCGCCGATTCATCCATATACGCCGAAAGAAAGCCTGACACAGCCGGCGTTTATGTCGTTCCGGCCTTCGTGGGCTTAGGAACCCCATACTGGGATGATGACGCGAGAGGCGCCATCTTCGGCCTAACAAGAGGCGCTGACCGTCACAACATCACGAGGGCGGCCCTTTATTCAATCGCCTATCAATCGAAGGACGTCATCGACACGATGAAAAAAGACGCCAAGATGGAACTGCCGGTTTTGCGTGTCGATGGCGGGGCTTCCGCCAACGATTTGCTGATGCAATTCCAGAGCGACATCCTCCAGACGGAAGTCCGTCTTCCTAAATGCATCGAGACCACGGCCCTAGGCGCCGGATACTTTGCCGGACTTGGCTGCGGATTCTGGAAAAACAAGCACGAAATCGAACTAAATCACGCTTTCGCCAAGCGTTTTTATCCGAATATGAGCCCGCAGGAAGCCAAAAAACTATATAAGGGCTGGAAGGTCGCAGTCGCGGCTACGAGAGTTTTTAAAATCCCATCCTAAAAAGCAATGACGGGGCTTTCTTTTCCGACTAAGATAGTAGTGGCATGAACGAGAAATACCGCATCTATTCCAATAGCGTCGTGATCGCCCCAAAAATCCTTCATGATCATTATCTTTCCATAAAACGGGAAGAGCCTCTTTTAAGGATGCGTTTATTCTCGCTTGAAGAAGTTGAGTCTCTTTTCAACTATTCATACGACGATAGGGCCAAGATATTCCTTCTTAAAAAAGGATACGGATACGAGGAAAGCCTCGATATTCTTTCTTGTGCTTCTTATATGAGAGAAGATAGGGAATATGTTCTTCCACGCCTAAAAAAACTCGTCCCTTTATTCAAGGAATTGAGGCAGGAGAACCTTCTTTACCGTTTCGAAGGATCCGAAAGGCTTTTCGCCAACCAAAGCATCCTTATCGACTCATACCATGATGGGGCAAGGATCTCGAGGGCCTTTGAGGGCCTTTCCAATCTTGCGATGGGCTACATCGTCCATTATGACGACAAACCCTTTCCTGACGTCTGCGTCTTCAAAGACACCTATGAGGAACTTCACTATGTTTATAACCGCATCGCCGATGATTTGGCGAGCGGAACTTCTATCGATGATATCTATGTTTTGGGCCTAAACGGCGATTACGACGCCTTGATTCATGAGTTCAACAAACACTTCGGTTTCTCCATCGAAGAATCATTCGATTTGCGGCTTTTTGATAGGCCGATTTATCATCTGTTCCAGAAGAGTTACCTCGAAGGAAAAGAGGACGAGTTTTTTCTAGACGAAGCTAATGCCAAAGACCCTGATTACGCCTCATTAAGAAAGATGTTCCTCCGTTATGGGACGCTTTTTGATGAGCGAAAGAAAAACATCTCGCTTCTCGACGATATCTCAAAAACCATAAGAGCGGCTTCTCCGCGACGCTCAAACATCGCAAGAAGGCTGAATTCGGCGGTGGCGCCTAGCGGTTCACATGTCTATATCCTCAATTTCTCAATGGGAGTTTTCCCATCTCTTGCTGCCGAGGACCCTTATATCCACGAAGATGGGTGTCATGAATTAGGCAAACCTGCCAAGAGCGAAATCGATGAAGAGAGGAAGGCAGAGATCAACCATTTGCTTTCCAGCGGTCTCGTCAAATCCGTGAGCTTCAAGAGCAAAGGAAACGGCAATATCTATTTCCCTTCCGGCCTCGTCAACGTTTTGAAGATGAATACCGTGGAGAACCCGTCTCTTCCCTACGAATACTCCGATGGCGAAGGAAAGTTCCTGGAGGCCGATCTCTTAGATTGGAAGACGAATTTCCTCTATGTCGACCCACGGCTTCCCTCTTTGGAGAAGAGCAGGCCTGTCGAAGGGTATCGCTCATTCGACTATCGTTACAAACAGTTTGCTTCCTTTGAGAAAAAGAGCAAATTCTCCTTCTCGTTCACAGGCCTCGACCAATATTATTCATGCCCATTCTCCTATTACGTCCAAAGGGTGGCCGGCATCAAAGATTTTGAGACCACTTTCAACCTTCGCATCGGAAACATCTTCCATAAGGTGATGGAACTTCATTATGAGAGCAATGGTTCTGATTTTCTTTCTTCGTGGGAAGAGGCTCTGAAAGAGGAAAATGAAAACGGCGAGTTCACGAACGAAGAGAAACTCCTGCTTGAGTCCTTGAAATGTGAATGTTCACGGGTCGTTTCCTTCTATGATGAGCGCGATTCGATGATCGTTAACCCTTCCGTCAGCGTCGAAAAAACCTTTTCCCTTCCAATCGAAGGGGTCGATAACCTCACCATCGATGGCAAATACGACAAGATAGTGAGCTTTGGCCCGCGCCAAGAGAACTTCATAATCCTCGACTACAAGACCGGCGCGGCCCGCTTCAGTGAGTCCTTAGTCCAATATGGCCTCTCGCTTCAGCTTCCGATCTATGCACTTTATGCCAAAAAAGACCAAGAACTCAGCGACAAGACCATGGTTGGGATGTTCATCGCCCCGATTCTTGACGGGAGCCTTTACCAGAGCAAGCAGGACGCCAACAAGAATTTTGATGATATGAAGAAAGCCTCATATAAACTTGATGGGCTTTTCTTAAACGACGTCGATAAACTCCGTCAATTAGACCCATATTGCGACAAATCATCATTAATCGTGAGCCTGTCAATCAACAAAGACGGTTTTTTCAAAGCGAACTGCGCGAAAGTCAAAACAAGCGAGGATTTCGCATCTTTGTCTGCCGCCGCCGAAACAAAAGTGGTGGAGGCCGCAAAAAAGATCTTGAATGGCGATTTCCCAATCGAGCCTTTAAAGACCGATAAGAAAGGACTTCCGTGCGATCATTGCGCTTACCGCGATATTTGTTACCGTGATGATGAGGCAATCAAATACATAAGCAAGAAGAAAGATGACGACGAGGAAGATGATGACGACGACAGCGAGGAGGCCGATGATGGGAGATAGAGAATGGACGAAAGCCCAATTAGAGGCTATCAACGCGAATGAAGGGGAATACCTCGTCTCAGCTGGCGCCGGCAGCGGCAAGACCGCCGTTTTGACTGAACGAATCAAACGTCTTGTCGTCGAGAAAAACGTCCCTGTCTCCTCTTTGCTAGTCCTCACTTTCACAAACAAAGCCGCCCGTGAGATGAAACAAAGGGTCCAAAAGGCCTTCATAAAAGAAGGAAGGTTCAGCCTCTCGGACGAATGCGAAAGCGCCGACATCACAACCTTTGACTCCTTCAACCTTAAACTCGTCAAAAAATACCATTACGAGCTTGGGATATCAGGTGATATAGGCATCATCGACGAATCGGAATGCACTCTTCTCAAGAATCGCCTTTTCGATGAAATAATCGACGAAAAAGCCAAAGCTGGCGACGTTTCTCTGATTAATTTGTTTAAGCATTACGCCCTTAAGGACGATGGCGCCATCCGTTCCATGGTCATGGACATATTGGACAAAGCCGACTTGGTCGATGATAGAAAAGCCTTCCTATCATCCGATGAGCGGTATTTTTCCAAAGCCTTCATCGATGAGAGGTTTGACAAACTTTATCAGCACGCCCACGAAAGGCTCATCTTTCTTAGCTCAATCGCCTCGTCTTATGAGAATCCGGATTTGGCCGACATCGATAACATGTTCATCGAGCCACTGGTGAACGCGAAAGACTACGACTCATTGAGCGCTTTGCTAGCTAGTTCATCTTATCCAACGCTAAAACGAGGGACGAAAGATAATCCCAACAGCAACCATGACAAAGCCTTTCACAAAGCCTTGGCGGGTTATTTCAAAGGCATAAAATCACTGGTCAGTGAATCTCGTTCTGACGGAGAGAAGAAAATCACGGACACGAAACCCTATGCCGATGAGTTTCTCTCTTTGGCGAGAGAACTAGACTCCAGGCTTGCGGAATTCGAAAGGAAATACGGGGTCTATGCATTCGGAGACATCGCCGCCTTCGCGAGGAAATGCACTGAGAACCCCGATATCCAAAAAGAACTTAAAAAGCAATATTCATATGTGATGGTCGATGAATTCCAGGACACCAGCGATTTGCAGATCGCTCTATTAAGCAATATCTCCAATGGCAATTTCTTTGCAGTCGGGGATATAAAGCAGTGCATTTACGCTTTCCGAAACGCCAATCCGGCCCTTTTCCTTTCCTTCCTTGAGAGATATCGGAAAGGGGAGGGGCACCTCATCATTCTCAAAGACAATTTCCGCTCCACGGAAGAGGTGATCGGGGACATCAACTCTCTTTTCAAAAGCATCATGAGTAAAGAGCTTGGAGGGGTAACTTACGATGAGAGCCAAGAGTTGGCCTATGGCAACGCAAAACTCTATTCCAGCGTCCAACTCGATGCCGGGCACCTCGAGACCCTTTCCTATGTCAAAGACGAGGACATGAATCAAGCCGAATGCGAAGCCAAAATCATCGCCGCCGACATCTCAAAAAAACTCTCTGACCATTTTCAGGTCGTCGCTTCAGAAGGCGTCTTAAGAGATGCCAAACCATCCGACTTTGCCATCCTTATCTCCAGAAAATCGAATTTCAACGTCTTCCAAAAGGAACTCGGGGCTGCCAAGATCCCGGTTTCGGCCACTGAGACGAAGGATCTTTCAAGCGAGGATATCAGCCGTCTCCTCTTGTCGTTTTTGAGATTGTCAAAAGCCATCGACGTCGACGAAGTCGGCATGAAACACTGCTACATGTCGATAATGAGAAGCTACCTCTACGAGAAAGACGACGAGACGATCTACAAAGACATAGTCTCCGGAGCCTATAAGGACTCTGAGTTATTTAGGAAAATCAGGGATGACAAAGCCAAGCTTTTCCATGGCTCCTGCTATGAAGGGGTCTCATATTTTCTGGATAACTTCCCATTCGTCGAGAGACTCTACGCCCTTGGGAACCTCAAAGACAATTTCGAGAAAATATCATCATTCCTTTCGGAAGGCAAAAAAGAAGACAAACTCGGCAAAAGCTACGAAGAGTTCATCGAGCATTTCTCTTTGTTGAAGCATTACGACGAGAGTCTGAAGATCCCATCTCCCAGCGATGATGGGAACTCCGTCCACCTCATGAGCATCCATGCCTCCAAGGGCCTTCAGTTTGGAATCGTATATTGCCCAGACCTTGACCAAAAACCCAAAAAAGGGAAAGAAGCCGCTTTGTCGTTGGACCTCAAAAACGGTTTTCTCATTCCGAGGACTTACGGGGATGGCAACCCATATTCGGCCCTTCATGTTTTGTCTTCTTTGGAAAACGATGAGAAAACCATCTCAGAAAAAGCCCGTCTTTACTACGTATGCCTAACCAGGGCCGAAGAAAAACTCATCCTCGTAAAAAGAGAAAAGCCAGGAGTGAATTATTCAAATCTCCCGGGAAGCAAGGTTTTGTCGAGCAAAGAAACAATCGATAAGGATGGCAAGGAGGGCCTGACGATGTCGATCCATTCGCCTAGCTCCTTCTTTGAGTTCAACCTTTTGGCCAGTGGCTTCGACTTCGAGGAAAAAGGAACCCAAGTGGTCGACCCGCCAGTCTATGTGGCCGGGACGGAGAGCAAAAAACTCATCGAGGCCCCCGAACTTAAAAAGATTTCCATTCTTCCAAAGGACAATCCTTTTGAAAGAGCCTCCAAACTCGATGTCGGGTTGGCGGATGAGGGGGCCTTATATCGAGGCAATCTTCTTCACCATTATCTCGAAGTGACTGATTTAAAAAGCAAGGACGTCAGCTTTATCAGCTCGGAAAAAGACAGGGAAATCATCGCAAAAGTCCTTTCTTTGCCAATATTCCAGAATCTTGGGAACGCTTCGACGTTCAAGGAAGAGGCCTTCTATGATGAGGATAAATCCATCCATGGAGTCATCGACCTTTTGATCGTGAGGGACGATTCTTGCGAAGTCATCGACTACAAGAGCAAGGACATCGATGACCCGTCTTATAAGAAACAGCTTGGCATTTATAAGTCATATGTCGAAAAAGTTTATAAGCGAAACTGTCGAACTTATCTACTTTCTATCCTCGACGCGACAATAAAAGAGGTAGAATGAGTCATGGCAAACGCACCATTGCCCCGTGAGCAGTTTGAGGCTCTCTTAAACGAGTTGAGCATCAGCAAGAGCATCAACCGTGATTTCATATACCAATGTTACGTGGACGCGAATGAGGGAAGCGACAGCCTCAAAGAGAACTCGCCAGTCATCGCAAGGATGGGCCTTAACCCAATTCAGCTGATCCTCTATATCATAAACGAAGAGCAGTTTTATCTTTTTACCCACCCGAATGTCAAAGAAGACGACCTTCCAAAAAACGAGAACTATGAGAGGCTTCTAGTCTCCATCGCCTTGGACAAGTATTACACCAATGAGCATTTGGCCTATAACTCCGGGTCTTTCGCTTCGCGCTTCATCCCAGAAATATCGACTTTGAGCCTTTATCTAAATTTCATCCTGGGGATGCTCAACCGTTATAAGCGGGGGGACCCCAAAGAAACCCTTTTGGTGGATGTCATGCAAAAAGGATTCTCGATGGCCAAATGCATCATCGACCTTTTGACGAACGGCTTTGAAACCGAGGCTTTCTCGACTTGGAGGACCCTCCATGAGAACGAATGCATCCTTCAGGTCCTCGTGAAATATGGTCAGCCCGTCATCGATTCCTATCTGAAACACCTTCGTTATGCCTTGGCCTTCAGAGGGGCTTTGGGTAGCAAAGAAGAGACCGACAAATGCTTTGAGGAGATCAAGTCAGGCATGAGGTCCATCGACCTCAAGAGCAAAGACATGAAACGCTACATCGAGTATGGCTGGCTTCTAGGCATCAAAGATGTCATGTCGATGGAAGGCTTCAAATTCAATTTCCGCGATGGCGTCGAAAGATGCGCCGGACTTCGCGATTATTCAAAGGTCTACGAGATGAGCTCGGAAATAGCCCACTCTTCGCCCTTGCTCATCTATTCAAGAAAGAACTATTTCTATCTTGTCACCTTGCTCAATCTTTATGAATCGTTCTTCCGACTCGAGAAGATATTCTCATCTTTGTATCTTTCGACGGCCAATGAGAACGACCGCAACCAATACCTTGCCATGCGAAAGCTTTATTTCGGGGAACTTCTAGCTTGCTATGACCTTCTGAAGAAACGCTTCGTGGAACTGACTCATTCTGGAAAAGCCGAGGATCTTCCGCCCAAAGAAACCATCGCTGAAGATAGCGAAGACTAAAAAGACAAAAAGAAAAACCAGGTCTCGGACAAAGGTTCCGTAACACCTGGTCTTTCTTACGGTAGAGTTTATACGTCCGCGTAGCAGGAACCGCCAATGAACTCCCTCATCAGGGAATTCGACGGCACCCACACGTCGGGCATATCAGTGAAGAACTTCAACATCCTGAGCAATCTTTCGGCATCAGGATAATAAGGAGATTCAACGCCGATGGCGCTAAGAAGCGGCATGGCGTATTTTTTCATGACTGGCAACTCGTAAGGCAAGAAGGAATTGAAGACATAATCGCAGCCTTCCTGAGTCGAATAGATCCATTTGAACTCACCGGCTCTGACCTTCGGCCACATCTCAAGCGTCTCTTCGGCAGGGGAGGAACGGAATTTGCTGTCCCTGACCAGCCTTCTTAAAAGCCTAAGGTCGGTCAACGAAAGCGGATTGTGGTCATCAAGGTTGATCTGGGCTTGCGGGGAGATGAAGATCTTGAACTTTTGGTTCTTTGGGATCGAGGTGGTCAATTTGTCGTTGAGGGCATGGATGCCTTCGATGATGATTGGCTCTTCAGGCCCGAGCTTCAACTTTCTTCCGGGGACGCGATGTCCGACGGTGAAATCGAATTTCGGAAGCTCTGTCTCCTCACCGTTGATGAGGTCGAGCATGTTTTGGTTGAAGTATTCGATGTCGAGGGCATCGATGGTCTCGTAGTCTTGCTTCCCATCTTCGCCAAGAGGAATCTCTTCTTTGGTTTTGTAATAGTCATCGATGGAAATACGGATCGGGCGGATTCCTCTTGAGAGGAGCTCGATCCTAAGACGGTTGGCGAATGTTGTTTTGCCAGAGCTCGATGGCCCGGCGACGCAGATGAGTTTGACGTTGGAGATGTCATCCTCGATCAACTGGCCAAGCTCGGCGAGCATACGGTTGTGGCGGTCTTCGCAAACGTTGATGAATTCGACCGGTCCGGCCGTTTTGATTTCCTCGTTGATGCGGGCGACGGTGTCGACTCCGACGACTTTGGCCCAGTCATGGCTCTCTTTGAGGGTCCTTCCGAAAGTCGGGGCATCCTCAAATTCCGGTATCTTGCCTCCGCATTCGCTTCTTGGGTACTGGATAAGGAATCCAGGGGTATAAAGCCTGAGCTTGTATTGCTTGACGTAGCCAGTCGAAGGAACGAGGTGGCTGTACATATAATCGAGGAATCCGTTGCATTCATAAAGGTGGACGGTTTTCTCAGGACGGTAAGAAAGAATGTCGAGTTTGTCCTGATAGCCTTTCTTTTTGTAGATGTCGGCCGCTTCCTCATTGGAGACGACCATGCGTTTGAGTTTGTAATCCGCTTTGACGATTTTCTCAATCTCGTGGTTGATTTTGATGAGCATGGCGGTGGTTGAGACCGTGTGGGGATCAAGAAGGTGGATCGAGACGCAGCGGCTGACGTTGTAGGCGAAACGGATTTTCAGGGTTGGATAGCACTCATGAAAAGCCATGGCCACGACATAACGAAGGGAGGCTTCGTATATCTTCATTCCCTCATGGTCGGCGACCGTGAGGAACTCGACGTCGCAATCATAATAGATTTCGTATGTCAGTTCCCTGAGACGATGGTTGACTTTGGCGCAGATGTATTCTTTTTTATTAGGATCGTTTTCTGGGATGAGGTCTTCGAGTGAGACCTTCTTCTCGAAAGTGGCAGATTTGCCTAAATAATTGACTGTGAATTTCATATTGGTTTCTTCTATTGCCCAAATGTGGGCGGTGCACCATTCTAGAGGATATTGTTAAGCGTTGCAAGCGCTTTCATTAATTTTCTTTCTCATGGTTCCTTTCGTTGACAATGATTGTAATATTACTAGGCGCATGCGCGCTAAAAAAGTGGTTTCACAATCTTGAAATTCATGTAAAATTGAATTTATGAAAAGACTCTTGGTCATCGTCGACTACCAAAACGACTTCATCACCGGGCCCCTCGGTTTCCCTAAGGCTAAAAAATATTACGAACGCATCAAGTCTCTGATAAACGAATTTTCCTCAAATGGGGATGAGATTGTTTTCACACGCGACGTCCACGATGAAGATTATCTCCACACCGAAGAAGGAAGAAACCTTCCGATCATCCATTGTCAGAGGGGGAGCGAGGGAACCAAATTCTATGGCGATCTCGAAAAAATTAGTGAGAACTATCCGGTCTATGAAAAAGATACCTTTGGCTCTCCCGAATTAGCAAAGGACCTATTGGGCAAAGACTATTCGGAAATCGTTTTTTGCGGGGTTGATCTTTCGATATGCGTTCTCTCCAACGCCATCCTCGCTAAAAGCGTTTCGCCAAATTCTCATGTGGTGGTCGATCTCTCAGCCAGCGGCAGCGGGGATAAAAAAGACGAGGAGGTCGCCATCAACACCATGGAACACCTCCAAATCGAAGTCTGTGACCTCTCAAAGCCGCAGAAAAACTATTTGTGAAGAAAAGCGAGACCGATTAATGAGCATTCCCCTTAGGGGAATTTTATTTCTAGGTTCGTTGACATTCACTCTTAAAAAACCTACGATAATCCTACGGATGTTCCGAAAGGAACTCTAGAAAAATCTATGGCTCAATGGTACATGAAACTCAACGTTCAGAAAAAAGCTCTTTTTCTCATGGCCATGGTGGCTTTGGGCGGCTTCTTGATCATGATACCCCTTTTCTTTTTGACCACCGACAGCGGGTATCCTTTGGGATCCTTGCCATTAGGGTGGCTTCTTGGGAGCGTCATCGAGCTATTGGCCTATTCGACGATCATCATGATGAGCAACGCCATCACGGCGAGTCAGAACAAAACGACTGGGATGGCCGCAGGCCTTGCCCTAGGCTCTCATTTCGTTAGATTCATTTTGTATTTGGCCGGCTTATTGATCAGTGCCATCTGCACCTTCAAAAGCGAATGGTTCGGAGGCTTCAACGCCTTCTCGTTCTATACCTGCGCCGCCGCCTACCTTCCGATGCTGTTCATCGTCCTTTTCACGCAATTCCGCGAGACGAGGCAGCTTCCTATAGAAACCATCAAGAACGAGGATGAAACTAAATGATCACCATCCTTGCTGATACCGAAATGACCTATATGGACCGTATCTCCCAGATGTTTGATTGGGAGATGGATGGCCCGCTTTATTCCTCGTTAATCGTCATGCTCATCGTTCTCATCTTTGCCATCATCATCGGCATCAGAGCCCGCATTGGCCTAAAAAGAAAAGAATATCTTGATAGGCCCCATGGCATTTTAATGGTTGGCGAATGGTACGCCGAATTCTGCCAAAACTTCGCCACGAAGAACATGGGCGCCTCCTTTGTCGACATGGGCGGGTATTTCATGACTTTGTTTGCCTATCTCTTCATCGCCTTCAATTGGGGCCTCACCGGCATGCCGTCCATCATCGACTGGCTGGCCGCTCCGCTCTCATTGGCCCTTATCATGTTCGTCTTGATCCAATTCAACGGCCTGAGGTTCCAACATTGGCACTATTTCCATCGTTACGTCGAGCCTATCGCCATCTTCTTACCGATCAACTTGGTGACTATGTGGACTCCTATCATCTCCACGACGATGCGTCTATTGGGCAACTGCCTTAGCGGTACCATCATCATCGGCTTGGTGCAGTGGGCGCTCGGCGCAGCCAGCGATGCCCTCTTCGGATCGCTTTCGACCCTAGCCTATTCAAACTACATTCCATTCTGGGACGTCAGTCAGTCATACGCATGGACGAGCATTTGGCTCGCTCCGGCCGTGATGGGCGTCCTCAACATTTACTTCAGCTTATTCTCGGCGTTCGTCCAGACAACCGTCTTCTCGACGCTGACCGCCCTTTGGATCGCCCAGGAGAAGCCGGCTGAAGAACAGCCTTCGCTAACTTCTGACGCCCCAAGGCTTCAAGGCCAGGAATAAGGACCAAATTTCACAAGGAGGAAAAACTATGAGTTTGGGTTTAGTCGCTATCGCAGCCGCGATTTGTGTCGCCTTCGGATGCCTCTCCGCAATCGGTGAGAGTCTCATCTGCTGCCACGCCATCGATGGAATGGCGAGAAACCCTGAGATGCAGGGCAAGCTTCAGTCAACGATGATCGTCGCCGTCGCTCTCGACGAATCGACCGCCATTTACTGCTTGATCGTCGCCATTCTTATTCTCTTCATCCTTGGCTCCAAAGCCACGGCCTAAGGAAAACATATGAGGAGTTTATTCACCCTCATATTGGTTGACTCGCAGCCATTCACTCCGGAGGATTTCCTCAAGAAGCTCTTTCCGAACTTTTGGAGCTTTTTGATCAACCTCATCGCCTTGATCATTCTTTTCATCTTGGTTTATTGGATCGCCTATAAGCCCCTCAAGAAATACATCCAGGCCCGCAAGGACTACGTGGAGCATAACATCAGGGACTCTGAGAGAGCCAAAGCCATCAACGAAAAGAAAGTCGCGGAAGGGGACAAAATCATCTCCGACGCCAAGGGTGAGGCCAATAACATCATCCTTAAGGCCAAATCCGACGCCACCGTTTCGGCGGAAGGCATCGTGAATTCCGCCAAGGCCGAAGCCCAAGAAAGGCAAAAGGCCGCTGACGAAGCCATCAAACAAGCCGAAGCCAAGTCCAAGAAAGCCATCCATGACGAAATCGTCAATGTGGCAATGGACGCCAGCAAGGCTGTTTTGGGCCGCGAAGTCACTTCCAAAGACAATGCCAAATTGATCGATGATTTCACATCGGGGGTCAAGAAAGATGGCAAATAGAGGGAGCTATCAGGTTTATGCCGAAGCCCTTTTTTCCTTGGCACAAGAGGAAAGGAAGGTCAAAGAATACCAGTCTGAACTCAACAAAATCCGTGATGAGTTTGAGTCTAGACCCGATCTTTTGAATGTCCTTTCCTCTTATGCCATCGACAAGAAATCGCTTTATGAGCTATCTGACAAGCTCTTCTCTTCACCGACGTGCCCATCATTATCAGGGTTCATGAAAGTGCTGATCTCCCATCATTTGATCAGCCATTTCGCGGATGTCGAGGATGCCTTCCATTCATTGAGCAACGAGAGCTTAGGAATCAAAGAAGGAATCGTTTATTCGACTGAGCCTCTTAATAAAGAGGACATCGCCAACGTAGAAAAAGCCTTGGAGAGCCGTCTTAACAGCAAAGTCTATCTTACTAACCGCGTAGACAAAGGCCTCATCGGGGGCCTTAAGGTCGCCATCGACGGCAAAGTGTTCGATGGCTCCATCGAGAACAGGGTCGAAGCCCTGCGCGAGAAGCTTCTAAAACAAGCAGGAGGAGAATTATGAACATTCAGGCTGGCGAGATTAGCGCCCTTATCAAAGAAGAAATCAAATCGTTCAAGGGCCAACTTGAAAGCGACGACGTCGGAACCGTCATATCGGTCGGCGACGGGATTGCCCTCATATATGGTTTGAAGAACGCCATGCTCGGAGAGCTTCTGCTTTTCCCACATGACATCTTCGGCATGGTCATGAACCTCAACGTCGACGATGTCGGCGCGGTCTTGCTTGGCGAGGACGTCAAAATCAAAGAAGGCGACACCGTCAAGAGAACCGGCAAAGTGGTGGAAGTCCCGGTCGGCGACGGAATGCTCGGAAGAGTCGTTTCCTCCTTGGGCGCCCCGATTGACGATTTGGGTCCTATATCATATACAAAGACACGCCCAATCGAAAGAATCGCTCCGGGCGTCATGAAAAGAAAATCGGTCGACACCCCGCTTGAGACCGGCATAAAAGCCATCGATTCCATGATTCCTATCGGGCGTGGTCAGCGTGAGCTTATCATCGGCGACCGTCAGACTGGCAAGACCTCCATCGCCATCGACGCCATCGTCAATCAGCGTGGCAAAAACGTCAAATGCGTCTACGTCGCCATCGGCCAGAAGAATTCTTCCGTCGCCTCTTTGGTGAACAAGCTTAAAGAAAAGCACTGCTTTGATTACGTGACCGTCGTCAACGCCTCGGCCTCAGAACCGGCTCCGCAGCAATACATCGCCCCGTTCGCCGGCATGGCCATCGCCGAGGAATGGATGGAAAGCGGCCAAGACGTTCTTATCGTCTTCGATGACCTTTCCAAACACGCCGTCGCTTATAGAACTTTGTCATTGCTCTTAAGAAGGGCTCCAGGACGTGAGGCTTACCCAGGCGACATTTTCTACCTCCATTCAAGGCTTCTTGAAAGAGCTTGCAAACTTGCCCCTGAATTCGGAGGCGGCTCCATTACCGCCCTTCCGATCATCGAGACCCAGGCCGGAGACATCTCCGCCTATATTCCTACCAACGTCATCTCCATCACCGATGGTCAGATCTTCCTCGTGAGCGATTATTTCGCCGCCGGGCAAAGACCAGCCGTCGATTCGGGCTTCTCCGTCAGCCGTGTCGGCTCGGCCGCGCAGGTCAAAGCCATGAAGCAAGTCGCCGGATCATTGAAGATCGAGCTTGCCAACTACCGTGAGAATCTTTCTTTCTCCCAGTTCGGCAGCGACCTCGACCCTGAGACCAAGAAGATTCTTACCCATGGCGCCGTCGTCACCGAGGCTTTGAAACAAGTCAACTTCGCCCCTCTTAGCATGGAGACGGAAATCATGGAGCTTTTCGCGGTCAAAAACCGTTACCTCGATGATCTCAAACTCGAGGACGTCAACCCGTTCCTTGAAGGAATGTGCGACTACATCAAAGACAATCACAAAGAGCTCATCGACGAATTGAAGAGCAAAAAGATTTTCTCGCCAGAACTTGAGGCTTCCTTCAAGAAAGCCATTGAGGACTACAAACTCTCGAGGCAATAGGAATGGGGCTCGGCTTAAGCAAAACCAAACATCGTATCCAGGCCGTCAAAGGGACTGAGAAGATCACGAAGTCGATGGAACTCATCGCCACCGTGAAACTCAAACAGTTCCGCGACGCTTACGAGAAAACAAACGCCTACACCGATGAGTATGCCAAACTCATGGCCGAGCTTTTCGCGCACGACACCGAGACAGGAAGCCATTATGGCAAGCCGAATGAAGACGTCAAAAGCTGTCTCTTCATCGTCATTTCCTCTGATTTGGGCTTATGCGGCAGCTACAACAACGAACTCTTCAAATGGGTCAATAAATGTGCGACTGAGAACGACGTGATCGCCCCGATAGGGAGCAAAGCCGTCCACCATTATTCCCACGATGAGAGATTCAAGAACATCAACCACGATTTCGAGTCGCTTTCTCTAGGAAGCCTCGATTTGTCGAAGATTCATTCCTTGTGCTCCAGGCTCAAGGATTCGTTCAACGCCAAACGCTACTCGAGGATCTACATGATCTTCACCCATTACGTCAATTCCATCACCTTTGCCCCAACGAGATTCCAGCTTCTCCCGGTGCAGGTGAAACAGAGCAAATGGGAGAACGAGACCTATTGCCCGCCTCTATTCGATGAGCCCCCGAGAACGATGATCCATCGTTTCATGGACGATTACCTCTCAGCCGTCTTCTATGGAAGGCTGGTCGAAAGCGAACTATCGGAGCAAGCCTCAAGAAGAACCGCGATGGATAACGCCAACGACAACGCCGATAGAATGTTGCAAGAGCTGACGATTGAATACAACAAAGCCAGGCAGAACGCCATAACCCAGGAGATTACCGAGGTTGTGAGCGGGGCCTCGGCCAACTAGAAAAGGAGGACGAACATGAGCAAAGAGAAAGACAACGCCTTATACGGAACCATCGTCGAAGCGGTGGGACCGGTCATCGACGTAAGGTTCGAGGACAAACACCTCCCAGCCCTTTTGACGGCTTTGAAGATCGTCTTTAAGGATGGCCACACCCTCACCAGCGAGGTCATGCAGCATATCGGAGACGATACCGTCCGAAGCGTCGCCATGGGCGCCACCGAAGGCGTCGAAAGAGGAATGAAGGTGCTAGATACCGAATCCCCGATCGAAGTGCCGGTCGGCGACAAGACCTTAGGACGTATGTTCAATGTTTTGGGCGAGCCTATCGATGGTTTGGGCGGAGATTTCAGCAAATGTGAGCATGACCCGATCCACCGCGAAGCCCCTTCATTCAGCGAACAAAAGGTCTCGACCGAGATTCTGGAGACCGGAATCAAAGTCATCGACCTCCTTTGCCCTTACGTCAAAGGCGGCAAAATCGGATTGTTCGGAGGGGCCGGCGTCGGCAAGACCGTCCTCATCCAGGAACTTATTTCCAACATCGCGAGCGAACACCACGGAATTTCTGTTTTCGCCGGCGTCGGCGAGCGTTCAAGGGAAGGCAATGACCTCTATTTCGAGATGAAAGCCTCGGGCGTTTTGAAAAACACCGCCCTTTGCTTCGGACAGATGAACGAACCGCCGGGAGCCCGTATGAGAGTCGGCTTGACCGCCCTCACGATGGCTGAGTATTTCCGTGACAAAGAACATCAGGATGTCTTGCTTTTCATCGACAACATCTTCCGTTTCACTCAGGCAGGCAGCGAAGTAAGCGCCCTTCTTGGACGTATGCCTAGCGCCGTTGGCTATCAGCCGACTTTGGCCACTGAAATGGGACAGCTCCAAGAGAGAATCACTTCGACCCAGCAGGGCTCAATCACTTCGGTTCAGGCCGTCTACGTCCCAGCCGATGACTTTACCGACCCGGCTCCGGCCACGACCTTCTCGCATCTTGATGCCAAGACGATTTTGGACAGAAACATCGCCGCTTTGGGACTTTTCCCAGCCGTCGACCCGCTCGAGAGCTCCTCGAATATCCTCGATCCCCAAATCATCGGGAAAGAGCATTATGAGATCGCCCGCGGAGTCCAAAAACTCTTGCAGCGTTACAAAGAGCTTCAAGACATCATCGCCATTTTGGGCATCGACGAGCTCAGCGATGAGGACAAAGCCGTCGTCGGAAGGGCCAGAAGGGTCCGTAACTTCTTGTCCCAGCCGTTCCACGTCGCCGAAGCGTATTCCGGCTACAAAGGAATCTACGTTCCTTTAAAAGAGACCATCAGAAGTTTCAAAGAGATTCTTTCTGGCAAATACGACGCCTATCCTGAAGCCGCTTTCATGTATTGCGGCAGTGTGGAGGACGTCGAGGAAAAAGCTAGGAAGATGGAGGGCAAATGAGTTCTCTTTCCCTAACCATATTGACTCCAAAGGGCATCGTCTACGATGGGGATATCCTTTCGGCGTATTTCCCGACGACGAAAGGCCCTTTAGGCGTTTTGCCTGGGCACACCCCATATTTGGCGAGCCTCAATGACAAAGGCGTCATCGAGGTTTTGACCAACGAGAAGCAAAAACATTTCTTCCCCGTCTTTTATGGGGCGGTTGAGGTTAAGGGCGAGCGCATCTTCGTCTTGAGCGAGGACTGCGTGATGTCTTCTAGCCTAGACCAGGCCAAAGAGTATTTGGAGAAGAAAGCCCCTTTGCTTCAGAAGGGCGATTCCCTCAAAAAAGCCCAAGCCAGCCTAAGAAGTGGACTTAACAAGTAAAAAAGACTCTATAATGTTTGGGAACAAACAAAGAGGATAATTATGAACTTCATCTTCATCTCTCCTAATTTCCCACCCCGTTACTTCAAATGGGTTGAAGCCTTAAAAGACCATGGCGTCACTGTTTTAGGCATTGGCGACTCACCTGAATACGATGTCCACCCACGTTTACAAAAATCCTTGAGCGAATATGTTTTCGTCGATGATCTCTCCTCTTTTGAGAAGATGCTTGCAGCTTGCAAGTATTATGAGAAGAAATACGGCCGCATCTCCTTCATCGAAAGCGACAACGAGTGGTGGCTTTACATGGATTCCCGTCTCCGCGAAGCCATGAACGTCACCTCGGGGTTCTTCCCGAAAGAGATGGAACGCATCAAAGCCAAGTCCGCGATGAAGGAATGCTTCAACAAAGGCGGGGCCAAGACGATGCGTTACACGTTGCTAGACGGCCCTAAAGACCTCGAGAAAGCCAAGACATTCATCAAGGAAGTCGGCTATCCGGTCTTTGTTAAGCCAAACGTCGGCGTCGGCGCCAGCGATTCTTTTGCCATTCATAATGACGAAGAATTGGGCAAGTTCCTTTCCAAGCCCTTAAGCGAAACCTACATAATGGAGGAATTCATCAAAGGGTTCATCGTTTCCTTTGATGGGGTCTGCGATTCTAAATCAAACGTCGTTTTCTGCACGAGCGATCATTTCATGACCCCGATCGCGACGGTCGTCAATGACAACACCGACTATTATTATTACAACAACCCCTTTGCCCTTCCTTTTCATGACATCGATGGCAAGGACTTCGAAAAAGTCGGGAGAGCGGTGGTCAAAGCCTTCGGCATCAGACAACGTTTCTTCCACATCGAGTTCTTCGTCTTGACGGAAGATAAGCCAGGCTTCGCCAAGAAAGGCGAATTCGTGGCCCTTGAGTGCAACATGAGACCGGCCGGCGGCTTTACTCCTGACCTCATAGACTACGCGAACTCGGTCAGCTGTTATGAAATCTGGGCCGATATCGTCTGCTTTGACGAGAACCGCCAGAATATGTCGCTCCCGAAATACTATGCCTTCGCATCTCATAGAAAGGATATCATCGCCTATAAAAACACCCGTGATGCCATCCTTGGCAAATATGGGACGAACCTTTGCATGAGCGGCCGCTACCCAGCCCACATGGCCCTAGCGATGGGGGACGAGTACTATTACGCCAAATTCAGCGATTTCGAAGAAGGACTGGCTTTTGACAAGTTCGTCCGTGAGCGAAAAGACTAACTGGCAAAATAAGAACTGAGGAGGGCGAGGCCCTCCTCTTTTTTTGCCTCGTTGTAGTTTTCTATGCCAATAGAGAGAGTGCCGGCTTCATGAGGAAGGGAAGAATCGCTTTCAAAAGAAGCTGATTCCTCCTCATCGAGGTGCTCGATGTCAAAGAGGAGAAGGCTCTTGGAACTGTTCTTCCCAAGAGAGACTATATCGGACAAATACGATAAAGAATCATCGGAATAATCGAAGAAATATATTGGGGTGTCATCGCTTTTTTCGCCCAATAAAGTGGAGTAATGATAGACGAAAGACAAGCCACTGGAATTCTTTACTTGGCCCGAAACGAAATTGTCGAGGTACTTCCTCGAGACGTTTCCGGAGGCGACGACGGTTTTGAAAGACTCCGAAAGATAGAAAAGGGTCGGGGTCCCGAATGATGACCAATCGTAGGAGGAATAATACTCTTTCAAAGAGTCAAAACCCGAATCGCTGGCAAAATCTGTGATAGAGACGTAATTGATGTAATTGTCCTGGGCCCAGGAAAGGAAGGTCGGCTCAAAAGAGAGACAATGAGAACAGGATGAGGAGGTGAGGCAGAAAAACACCCCGACATCGAGTTTGGCCAAGGCTATTCCTTCATCGACGCTCAGCGAAGAAGAATAGGCTTCATAGGTGGCATTAAGCTTTTTCACGCCCATCTCGGCGTTATGGATCAGATAGATGTCTTCTTTCGTAGACGAGCAAGAGGAAAGAAGAAGCGGCAAGATGGCAATGAAGGGCAGAAACGCTTTTTTCATCACATTAATATAGCGGAATTTTCTTCATTATGCCGAAAAATCCATCATTAAGTGCTAAGATATCCCTATCTTGAAAGGTTTTGTCTATGAATATTTGGCATGCGGTCAATAAAGACCGCGTCACTCCTGACGAATTTGTCGCCTGCATCGAAATCAGCGCTGGAAGCAAAAACAAGTACGAGCTCGATAAGCAGACCGGGGCTTTGATCCTTGATAGGATTCTTTTCACCGCCACGCACTACCCACAGAATTATGGTTTTATCCCACATACTTTGTCCGAGGATGGCGATCCTTTGGACGTTTTGGTCATCTGCTCGGAGCCTATCGTTCCTCTGGCCCTCACGACTTGCTACCCAATCGGCGTGTTGGAGATGGAAGATACCGGAAGCAAAGACGAGAAGATAATCGCCATATGCGCGCACGACCCATTGTATAATGGTTACCGTGATATCTGCCAATTGCCGCCTCATGTCAGCGAGGAAATCCAACATTTCTTCACCGTCTACAAGGAACTAGAACATGGTAAGCACACCGTCGTTAAGGACATTCGCGGCCGTGATGCCGCGAAGGAGATCATCTTAAGAGACATTGAAGCTTATGAGCGTGCCTTCCCTCAAAAATAGAAAACCTGTCGTTTACGTCTTCTTTTCATTGTTTGTTTTCTTCGGGGCCTTCTTCCTCGCCATGAGCTGTGTCCCTGGCAGCGCCTCTTCTAATCAAAGCAACTGGGTCGCCAACCTTTTGGCCTCTTTCGTCAACGTCTTTGAAGACACTTCGCCAGCCACTAAAGTAGAGCCAAGTGCCTTATTGACGAAGGATGATTCCTCAACCAAAAGCTTTGACTCTTCTTTCTTGAATCTTGATAACCCCAGCCTTTCCAGCCCCAAGATGGCGGTCGGAAGCACGACGAGGCTGACTTTTTCCGTTGATAAGCCAGAACTTAATAAAGGCGAGTATGTCGACCCCTCCTTCACCGTCACAAGGGAAGATGGAAGCGATGAGTCCTTATACACCATCAACATCGATCCGACCACGTATACGGTCAGACTGGTCTCTAGATGTGATGTCGAAGAAGACAAAGCCTGCAAAGTCTTGATCCAGGCCGGAGATGAAGCGAAGAGCGAAAACCAGTACGAATACTCTTTCGACATCGTCAAACGCCAAACGCCATATCGTTATGAGGTTACGGCCAAAGACGACAACATCACGCTTTCGGTCAATGAGACATATACCTTGGACACCGAGCTTTTGTCCGATGGGCATGATGAAAGCTATCTTGAGCGTTATTACGACAAGACTCTTTTGGAGCACTCTCCTATCAGCGGTGGCATCAGCGTCGACGAATATGGGGTCATTCACGCCTACCAAACCGGGACTTATGTCGCTAGTTATGGCGGAACATCCTTTAACGTCACCGTTAATGGAAGCGTGAATAAGCCAAGCGGCAGCCTTTCACTGAGCCATGACGATGGGACGCTTCACATCGAGGATTACGACCATGATGGGACCGGGGTCAACCTTCAAGCCGTTTGGAGCGATGAGGTTCCTGATTCTTCGATTCGCTGGGAAAGCAGCAATGAGATGATAGCCAGAGTCATCGTCGACACGGATGATTCATCAAAATGCACCGTAAAGGGTTATAGAGAAGCAGGGGAAGTGACCATCAGCGCCATATCCAACGCCGACAATTCCATCAAAGCCAGCTACACATTGTCTTCCTCTGAAAGCGTGCCTGACGAGAATAGCTTCAATCTTGTCTACTCAGGCAAAGAGTTGCCTTCTTCCATGATTTCCCATTCGGCAAAAATTGTGGTGGTTACTCTTGATATACCAGATGGCGTCTTTGTTTCCGATAAAAGACTCATCGCCACCAGCGATAACGAGAACGCGGTTGAGATCGATGGGAACGGAACCCAATACATCGCCTTGTCATTCCACCAGGTAGGTGACGCCAACATCACGATCCAAAGCGTCGGCAATCAATCTTTGAAAAAGACCATCTCCGTCAACATCCAGGCTGAGCTCAACCAGGACCCGGACGACCCTGAATATCAAATGTCCGTCAGAAAAATCGTCGGACATCTTGGATGGTTCACCTTAGGCGGGGCTTTTGGGACGTTGTTCTTCTATTTCTTCGTCGAAGGTTTCATGAAAAAGGAGTTCTCCTTACTTTTCAGCTCCCTCAGCGGCTTGCTCGTCGCCGGACTCAGCGAGATGATTCAGATGTTCATCCCAGGACGCGGGGCCACCTTCACGGACATCGGCATCGACTTCGGTGGATATATGATCGGTCTCATTTTGTCTTATCTTGGGATTCTCCTGGTTCTGCACATCAAAAAGAAAAAGAAGGGGAATGCCCCTTCTAGTGATCAAAAGATAGACGCTACCGAAGAAAATCAAAGCAAATAGAAATCTGGATGCTCGTTTGCATACTGCTTTTGGAGTTCAATGTCCTTAAGCTTCATTTCGGCGATTTCGCTGAAAGGCCCATAGTTGGTTTCTTTGTACCGGCAGACAGCCCAGTAATACCAAAGATAATTTGAATAGGCCACTGAGATGGCGACTCTGTTTCGTTTTTTCTTATCGAAGGCGGAGCCATAGTAGCAAGAGAGGAAATAATCAACTTTAGCTGGATCAAAAATCTCATTTTCTCCGATGACGCTTGCCAAATCGAATTCAGGGACATTGAGTCCGGCGAATTCGAAGTCTATGAGGGTTATCTTGTTTGTGACCGGTTCGATGATGACATTGTCTTTCACGAGGTCGTTATGGCAAAGCACCAAAGGGTCAGACGAATAGAAAGAGTAAAAGAGCTCGCACATCTTCTCCTCGTTCGGGTCTTTGAGATCATTTCCCGAGCGCTGCTTGTAGGAGTCAAAACGCTGCTTCGGGTAGAATTCGGAAACACAGCCTTTTATCGAGTGAAGGCGCTTGAGAACGCTGGCGAGGCTTTTTAGTTCCTCCTCCTTCACGTCAGGGCTAAGAAAGCGGTGGTCGCCTTCGATGAATCTGTCAATCATGTTGCCGGTTGAATAATCGAAATAAAAGAGCCTTGGCCCTATCCGGTTAGGGGCGATCAGCTTAAGGATGTTGCCTTCGTTGGCAGTGCTATAAAAAGGCGTGTCAGACATTTTCTTCAAACGAAAAACCTTGTCCCCGTTAATGAGATAAGAGGCATTGTTGAAACCTTCGGTCAGCTGTCTGACGCTCCGAGGGATCTCATTTGTTATTTTTTGAAAAAGCTGTTCGACTACTGCCATCGGAAACCACCTTTGGTCTCATTGTATTGTCGATGATGGGAAAAGGCAAGAAATGAACTTTAAAATTCGTATTTTTTAGCGGAATTAACTAAGTTTTTGGTAGATTGTCGGATGCTGCTAATTCTGATGGTGGTGAACTTTTTGACGATTGCCTGCCCACTGACTGAGCCTTTTCTCACATCTTTCCGCTCAGCCATCATGACTTCGCCATCGTCTTTTTTGGAGTTGATGAGAGCCACCTCGCAAGCGGCCAATATCTCATCCTTGGTCGGGGATTCTTTTTTGATCATCACGTGGGAGCCGGTGTCGCCCATCACATGGAACCAAAGATGGTCTTTGGTCGTGTCAAAAAGAAAGCTGAGGCAGTCATTTTGCTTAGATGAGGTCCCAAATAGTATTTTCGTCCCATGGTAGTCGATGAAATAGGGGATGGAATCCCTCGAGATGCCTTTCCATGTTTCTTTGCGTTTCTTCTCTTTTTCCTTTTGAGGGGCGATGCTTAGCTCTTTGGCCATGCTTTCTAGGCCTGATTCATCAGCTTCCTTTAAGGCTGAAAGGCTCAAAGCAACCTCGTCTATTTCCTTCTTCGCCGCCAAAAGGTTCTTTTCTCCCAGACGGACGCTTTCTTTGGCTTTTTTAGAACGTTTGTAGAAAAGCTGGGCGTTGATCGAAAGGGATTTCGATGGATCCAAAGCGATGGATTTGCCATCCATTTCAATCGACTCATAACGGTTTTTCAAAGAATCCGCCATCTCAGTGAAGATGTAATCGCCGACGAGATTGTCATTGATGTGAGAAAGCCCTTTGTCTATGTCGTCTTGGATTTTCACTATCTTCCTGTTCAAAAGTTTCTCACGGAGGCTTAACGACGAGAAAAGGAACCCAAAGCGGTCCTTTTTGCGCCTGTCGGCCAATTCTTTTTCCTTTGTCAGACATGAAAGTCGATATTCTTCGCTGTCAAAGGGCTCAGCCTTTTTGATAACGAAAGGCTTTTTCTCAGGCGTCATGTACTTAACGCCGCGGAGCAGTGGCCTTTTCTCCTCAAGGCCGCTTTGACGGTAAGACGCCAAAACCTTTCCATCCTCATCAAGCAAAATCAAATTGCAGTGGTGTGGGAGCATTTCGAAGATGAGGGTTCTTCCCTCCTCTTTATAAACCGAATTGATGATCGTGAAAGAAAAGGAGACGATGCGGTCCTCGTTCAAGAGATTGACATCGACCAAATAGGCGTTTGAGAAGTCTTTTTTGAGCTGGTCGATGAACTTGCTGTCCAAGCCAGAGACGTCAAAAGAATCCTCAGAAAGATAAAAACGGGGATCATTATCGTCTAAGACGATGGCAAAACGATGGAACGGCAAACCAGAAACGCGGAAGAATATCGATTTTTCTGAATATAGGAATGGATGCGAGAAGTGTTTGCCAATCAAGCGGCTCTTCTGCTCTTTGAGATAATCGTTAAGTTCTTGGCAGGAAAGTGACATGCTAGAATTATAGCATCTAGTTGCGTAAATATTGACCTAGTAGCAATAACTAGGTAGTATATTTTTGTTAACTAGAAGAGGAACTTCTAAATGAAAATTGCCATCAGCGCCGAAAGCACCATCGACCTCGACTCCGCCCACCTTGAGAAATACGACATCCACACGTTGCCGTTCCATGTCCAAAAAGGTGACGAAGAAGGCTTTGATTTTAACTTTAAAAACGAAGATCTTTTCGCCTATACCCTGAAAACAGGCGTTCTCTGTCATACATCTGCCTGCAATATCGGAGAGTTGGAGGAACATTTCGCCAAACTCTTCAAAATGGGATACGACAGAATCATCCATTTCACCATTTCCTCTGGCTTATCTAGCGGCTACAACAACGCGATGGCGGTCAAAGGCGACAATCCGGCGATTGAGGTCATCGACAGCCATGGAACCTCGGGCGGCATTGCCCTTCAGGCCATCTATGCCTCAGAACTCCGCGACGCCGGCTATGATTTCGATGAGATCATCAAAAAAGTCTATGAGAGACGCCCATATGTCCAATGCTCATTCCAGTTAGACCGTCTCGACTTCCTCTATAAGGGCGGACGTTGCAGCAAGCTCGCCATGATCGGAGCGAACATATTGCACTTGAAACCCGAGATCGTCTGCGACAAAGAAGGCAAGTTCAGCGTCGGAAAGAAATTCCGCGGAAGCACCGAAAAATGCATGTTGGACTATGTCAATGACATGGTCACCATTTACCCTAACTTGGACAAGAAATTGGTCTTCTTCGATTATTCGACCATGGACCCCTCAATCGTGAAGAAGTGTGAGGAGAGGGCCAAGGAGGCTGGTTTCCGCGAAATCCAAACCTATCAAGCCTGCCCAACCAACTCTTATCATGCCGGTCCAAACGTCATCGGAATCCATTTCTATTTCGATGGTGAACACCCTGTCAACAAAAAAGACTGATTCATTTTGTCAGTTTTCAGATATCGAAACCCTAATAATTGATTAGGATACTAAATTTTGAGTTGGTATCTAAAAAATATTTTTTGGCATCTTTAAAAAGCAAACACTTTGATATTCAGAAAAAAAGAAGTATCATCATGATTGGGGACAGGATTATATGAATACATCACCTAGCGAAAAAAGAATAATGCAAGCCTTGTTGATCGACGGGGCGCTCTCAAGAAAAAAACTTGCCGAAAAACTTGATCTTACAGGAGCCGCCTTGACGTTCGGTTCCCAAAATTTGCTGAAGTATGGATATATAAAAGAAAACGGTTCTCTTGTCAGGAAAAAAGCCGGGAGACGCGAAACCGACATAGCCATCAATGGCGATGGTGCTTCACTATTAGGAATCTCCTGTTTAGATAGCGGTTTCCATTTATCTTTCACCGATTTGAGGGGCGATTGCTTCATTAGCAAAACGTTCGCTTCTATCTCTGAGGCGGCCACCTATGCGAAAAACGCCGTCAAAGGAGTTCCGACCCCGTTAGGCCTTTGCGTTTGCCTACCAAGCTATGACGGTTATGAATCATTAAAGAAAAAAGACCCGGAATTCGTCAAAGAAATCGAATCTTTGGAACTAAAAACATATTACGTCGATGACGTAGAGGCACTTGCCTACGTAAACGAGCTATACCATCCGGAAGAAAAGAACTTCCTTCTCATCAACTCATCTAAACAGATTTCTTCCAGCGCCTTCGTGGCCTCTCATATCGTCAAAGGACATGATGGCGAGAAAAGCGACATCGGAAACTGGCTCGTGAGACATGGGACCATGCTCCGTGACGAACTGTCTTTTGAGAATCTATTAGGACGTGATTATGATGACGTGAATGAAGGATTCGAGGCCTTGGCCAAAGACGAAAAGGCCCTCTCTCGCTACCTTATCGCCATTGCGATGTGCATCGTCAACGCGAATTATCTATTGAGCCTCGACACGGTTGTCTTAAGCGGATATTTGTATGTGTCACATGCCGAGGTCGTCGATTCTCTAAGAAACATCGTCAAGACCATAGACCCATCTTTTAAAACTGAGCGAATCGTTCCATTTGATGATTTCGCGGAAGTCGATGACAAGAAGGCCAGCCTTCAGGTCTTTGCCTACGAGTTTTTAGGATAAATTTAGCTTTTGTGGAAAATAAATAGGCGGAGTGAATCGTTTTCCGCTGCCGCCTAATGACCGCCGTACATTGTTTTCGTTTATTAAAAGAACGAAATCGGAATCTTGACCGATCCGCTCAAAAACGCCGTTTCTCCCGGTTAGTCCGCCTTGAACCAGGGCACAGGCTTTCTCTGTTTCTTCTTTTCGCCTATAAAGAGGATATGGGACGAGACGTAGTCATATAGAGACAAGTGACAAAAATATCATTGCCATGAATGGGCTCAGCGCATAAGGCGTCAAAACTGCCGATAGTGTAAGATAGTGTAATAATAAAGCGCTTTCTTAACCTTTTTGACGGTTTTAGGCTGGGCGCGCATGGACAGCCAATAAGAAACGGGTATACTTAAAAATACAAATTTTTATGAAAAAAGGTCTCCTCATTATTCTTAGTGGCCCTTCCGGAGTCGGAAAAGGAACCGTCAGGATGAAAGTCATGGACGACCCGAGTCTCAATCTTTGGTACTCGGTGTCTTTGACGACGAGAGAGAAGCGCCCTGGCGAGGTCAACGGCCGCGAATATCATTTCGTGAGCGATGAGGAATTCAACCGCCAACTCAAGGAGGGGAACCTTCTCGAACATGCTGGATTCGTTGGCCATCAATATGGGACTCCGAAAGACAAAGAAGAAGAAAAGAGAGCCTCCGGCGTCAACGTGTTTTTGGAGATCGACGTTCAAGGCGCCACCCAGATATTGTCCAAATGCCCCGATGCCATATCGATTTTCTTGCTCCCTCCATCTTTTCCGGAACTTGAAAAACGCATCAGAGGCCGCTGCACCGAGGAAGAGAGCGTGATTGAGGCCAGACTCAAAAGAGCCGCCGAGGAAATCAAGCTTTCCACCCATTACAAATATATCGTCATCAACGATTCTGTCGAAAAGGCCGCCGCCCAGATTAAGTCGATCGTGAGAAAAGAGAGCGCCGAATTGGCCGAAGAGGCTTTATAATAAATTCGTGAAGATACTTGATGTGCTGGTCCAATATTCAGCCCGAGCCTTGGATCGGACTTTTTCTTATATCTATAGGGGTAATAAACGCGTAGAGCCGCGTTTTAGGGTCCGCATCGATTTCAATGGCCACCCAGTCATGGGTTTCATCCTCAAGATATACGAGAGCGAAAAAACTCCGGCCGAGCTTGAAAAAGAGAACGGCTACGCCTTCAAGGAGATACTTGAGGGCGACATTATCGACGAAGAGCCTCTTCTCACCGATTCTTTGATGGAATTGGCTGAGAAAGTTTCCTCTTACTATTACTCGCCCCTCATCGGCGTCCTTCAGACGATGCTTCCGCCTTCTTTGTCGCCTCGTTTATCCTCTCTTCATGGCGTTAAGATCGCCTATGAGAACTGGGTTGAGATCCTTGACCCCTCGGAAGATGGTTTGACGGATAAGCAAATCGAGATATTGCGCCTGGTATCCAAGAATTCGCCAATCCTCAAGAAAGAGGCCGGATCTCCTTCGATCATCGACAAACTTGTTGAAAAAAACAAAGTCAAGATCGTCAAAAAAGAGAAACAGCGGTATCACATTCCGGAATCAGAAAAAGAAATACCCCATGAGATGAGCCTTGAGCAAAGGAAAGCCTACGAGAAGATCCTCGAAGAAAAGCGGGGGGTCGTTCTTCTTCAAGGCGTGACCGGAAGCGGCAAGACCGAGGTCTACCTCCGCCTTAGCGAGAAGGTCCTTTCGGAAGGAAAGAACGTTTTGATGCTGGTTCCCGAAATCAACCTGACCCCAGCCATGGTCGAATATTTCTCCAGAAGATTCGGCAAGAGCGTCGCCATCCTCCATAGCCAATTGACCCCCGGGGAGAGATATGACGAATATCGTCGGATCGCCCGTGGGGAGGCCAGAATCGTAGTGGGGGCCCGCAGCGCGGTTTTCGCCCCGTTATCAGAGATCGGCCTCATCGTCCTTGACGAAGAGCATGTCGATTCATACAAACAGGATAACGCCCCGTTCTATCACGCAAGGGAAGTTGCCATCATGAGAGGCGAGATGGAACACGCCAAAGTGGTCCTCGGCTCAGCGACCCCTTCCTTAGAAAGCAAGGCCCGGGCCATGCGCGGGGTTTATGGCTATGCCGAACTCCCTCATAGAATCAATGAAAAAGCCCTCCCAAAAACCACGATAGTCGACCTTACCGACAGGAACAATTTCTCCAAGAAGAGCCAAAAGCTCTCCAAACCTTTATTGGAGAAAATCGAAGAAAAACTCGAGGTCAAAGAACAGACCATTCTTCTAATTAATAGACGCGGATATTGGACGAACGTCATGTGCCCCAACTGCGGGCACATCTTCACGTGCCCTTCTTGCGGTGGGAACCTCACGTATCACTTTGATGACGAAATGCTCAAATGCCATCATTGCGGCTACGTCGAGACATTCCCGAAAAGCTGCCCGGAATGCGGATCGACACGCCTTATGAGGACCGGATATGGGACCGAACGGGTCGTGAAAGAACTGAATGACTTATTTCCATCAGCCAGGGTCGCGAGGCTCGACAGCGACGTCTCCAAAATCTCCAAGAACCTTGAGACGACCCTTCACGACTTCCACGAGGGCAAATATGACATCCTCGTCGGGACCCAGATGATCGCCAAGGGACACGACTTCCCGCTGGTCACTCTTTCCGGGGTCGTCTTGGCTGATATCGGGTTGGCCTTGCCGACCTATCGGGCCGCTGAGCGGACATTCGAATTAATCGCCCAAGCCGTCGGGAGAAGCGGCCGTTCCACCAAGACGGGGGAAGCCATCATCCAGACATATAATCCCACCCATTACGCGATCGTCTACGGGGCGAGGCAGGACTATGAGAGCTTCTTCAAAAAAGAGATGCAGGAGCGGAAGATATCCCAATATCCGCCTTACGTCTATCTCATCCTCTTGGAATTTTCATCAGCGAATGAGGAAAAATGCCTTAGCGCGGCCTATTCTTTCAAAAAAGACTTGGAGTCCCAGGGCTTCGAAGGCGTAGACTTAGTAGGTCCGTTGTTGCCGTATTATTCGATGGTGGGTGGCAAATACAAGAGAATCATTCTTATCAAGCACAAGAACAAAGAACTGATTTCCGGGTATTTGAAAAACCTTCTGAGGGACTATTCGAAAACGGGTTCCGTCGACATTTCCATCAACGTTGACCCTTTGGACTATTGAGGATTATGTTATAATCCTGTATCGTGAGGTATCTATGATAACAATTTCCGTTTTGGGCCTCGACCAATATGTGGTCGGGCATTATAGCAAAGAGCATACGGCCAATTTGGCCAATCTATACGAAACCGACGAGGAGGCCGTCAATTTTTACGCCCCCAACAGCATGGTCTTCCATAACGGTGTCGAGCAGACTTCCTGGAACACCATCGTGATCGTGAAAGCCCCGCATCGCTGCGAGGCCGTCGAAAGCAAGGTCGCCGATTACATCATCAAGACTTTGAGCGAGTTCACGATCAATCTCGAAGTCGAGTTTGAATATTTCGAGGAAGGACATCACTACGAGCATGTGAATTCCTCATATCCTCGCTTCATCTTGGAAAGCAACCTCGTTGACGTGGAAGCCGATTCCGGCGATGACAGCGACGAAGATGACGAAGAACCCGATCCACGCGACAGAGCGGATCTCGATATTGACGACCCCAATCAGATTTTCTTAGGCGATGCCTTTGCCGGCCGTGAACATGAGCTCGATGAAAAAGACGCCCATGACAAAGCCAGCGGTGAAACCAAGAAAAAGTCCTGATCAAACGGGCAATGGAGGATGTTATGCAGGAATTGGATCTAAGCGAGAAAATCTTAAAGGACATCATCGGCGGCGACACGCCTTTTGCCGAAGCCCTCAGAAAAGTCTTCCAAAACGACGTTTCGGTCAGGCCGATGCGTTCCACGGTTGCGGGTCTAGTTGGCTGCGAACTCCGCCACCATTTGCTTTTCGTCTATCTGACATCCCCATTAGAAGGCTACAGCGATGACGAGAAATCATTCCTTTCCCTCTGCCTTGCGGATGCCTATTTCTTCAAGCGCATACCTTCGGACGCCCTCCTTGGAGCGATGAAGGAAAGGCTTGGCGACGCCAAGTTGGCTTTGGCTGACCCTTTGATCAAAAAAGCCGGAAAACCAGAAGAATATATCCCAGAAGAGCTTGTAAAATCGAGCAACAAATACCTTTCTTTAAGATATAACACCCCTGAGTGGGTCTTGAAGATTTGGGAGCATTTCGGATACGGGACCACCTATAAGATCCTAAAAAAGAACAATCACCAAAATACTTCCAGCGTCAGAGTCAGAACCTCTCTCATCAACCCAGAAAGCCTTTTGAACAACAACCCCGATTATGCCAAAACCCCAGTCGATGGGATTTTGAGCTATAGCGGAAAGCTTCCCTTAAGGAAACTTGAGGAGTTCCGCGAAGACAAGGTCTTTGCCGAAAGACCGGCCACCAAAGCCATTTTGGACAAGTTCAAGATCTCCGAGCCGAGCGAAGCTTTGCTTTTCTCCGGCAACGACGACAGTTCTATCCTCAAAGAGATGATTGAGACCTACAACTCGAGCGTCGGGCTCAACCTTGGCGTCTATGAAGTCGAAAAGTACCCAGACGTCATCAAGATGATCAGGGCCGCCGGCCTCAAGAACGTCAACTTCTTCGGCGCCGATCCGACTTCGATGGATGCCTCTATCTCCAAACCTCAGGATTTGGTGATCGCCGCTCCGAATTCCTCGAATTTCGATCTCATCAGGGAATATCCTGACTATCTCCTCCATTTCAAGAAAGACGGGATGGACGAGCTTTTCAAGAAAGAGAAAGAAATGCTCGAGGGAGTCAGCAAATTCGTGGCCGAGGGCGGAACCCTCATCTACATGATCTACACGATCAGCAAGAAAGAAGGCCACCAGACCGTCATCGACTTCTCGACTCTTCACACGGAATTCAAGCTGGTCCGCGAAGCCCAGCTCTTCCCATACGAAGATCTCGACACCGCCCTTTACTACGCCGTTATGAAAAAAGAAACGCCTTTGTTAAAAGTCGGCGCCCCGCTTAGCGAAGTCGCCAACGTCTTGACCAACGCCAGCGTCAGCATGTCCGCCAAAACAATATAAAACCATGGAAAAAAAGAATCTCTTCGGATACAGCCTACCGCAGTTAGAAGAAGAGATGATCGCTTTGAAGCAAACCCCATATCGGGCCCGTCAGCTCTATTCTTGGATCTACGTCAAGAAAGTCTATGACTTCTCATGCTACAGCGACATCTCGAAGCCTTTTCGCGAGCAGTTAGAGAAAGAATATTGCCTTGACCTTCCTTCCATTTTCAAGGAAGAGGATTCCCAAGACGGAACCGTCAAACTCCTTTTGGAGATGAAAGACGGGGCCAAAGTCGAGACCGTTTTGATGCGTTACGACTATGGAAACGTCATCTGCGTCTCGAGCGAGGTCGGATGCAACATGGGATGTGCTTTCTGCGCTTCCGGCATCTTGAAGAAAGAGCGTAACCTCACCTCAGCTGAAATGGTAGGCGAGGTCATTTTGATGAACCAGTTGTTAGAAAAAGAAGGCGAGAACGTCTCCCACGTCGTCGTGATGGGGACTGGCGAGCCTTTTGACAACTACGATAACGTCATGTCTTTCGTCCGTATCATGAACGAGCAAAAAGGCTTGGCCATCGGAGCCAGGCACATCACGGTCAGCACGTGCGGGCTGGTCGATGGCATCCGTAGATACGCCGAAGAGGGCATTCAGATCAACCTTGCCATTTCCTTGCATGCCCCGAATGACAAAATCAGACAGGAGATCATGCCGATAGCCAAAGCCTATCCTCTCGACAAGCTTCTTGAGGCCGTCCGTTACTACCTAGACAAGTCCGGCCGCAGGGTCACTTTTGAGTACATCATGATAAAAGGCGTCAACGATTCGCTGGAATGCGCCGATGAATTGGCCGATTTGCTGAAAGGCATTTTCTGCTACGTCAACCTCATTCCTTTGAACCCCGTGAAAGAAAAGCCTTTTGAGCGTTGCTCCAACAACCAGACCCATTTGTTCAGCGAACGCTTGAACTCCAGGGGCATCAATTGCACCATAAGAAAAGAATTCGGGACTGACATCGACGCCGCCTGTGGGCAGCTTCGCGTCAAATATGTAAAAAAATGAGCAACAATTTCCGCGGTACATACGCCTATAAGACGGATATCGGAAGGGTCAGAAGCCACAACGAGGACCAGGCCATGGTCGTCGTAAACGCCTCGGGCGAGGTTTTCATGATCGTCTGCGACGGGATGGGTGGGGCCAACAAGGGGGATGTCGCCTCCAAGATGGCCATCGACTCCTTATGCGAATCATTCCGAAACAAGAAAAGAATGCCATTCGCATACCTTGATAAACTATGGCTCACGAGAGCCTGCAAGGCCGCCAATAAATCAATCTATGACTTAGCCGATAAGAAACCTGCCTACAAAGGCATGGGCACCACCTTGGTGGCCGCCCTCATCAGCGGGAATCGTCTTTTGATCGGCAACATCGGTGATTCCAGGGCTTACATGATCGTCAAAAACGAAATCAAACAGCTGACCGTTGACCAGACATACGTTCATTTCCTAGTCGAGACCGGCAAGATCAGCAAGGAACAGGCCCTGACCCATCCAGAAAGGCATGTCTTGATGAACGCCTTAGGAATCTATCCTTCGCTTTCATTGACCATCAGCCAATATCCATATCATGGCGAAAGCATGCTTCTTTGCAGCGATGGCTTATACAATCAGCTCAGCGAAAAAGAGATCCTTTCCATCACTTCGACCGATGAAAGAGTCGATCAGAAAGTCACTTCTTTGATAGTTCAGGCCAATTCCAACGGCGGGAGCGACAACGAAGGCGTCAGCTATTGGGAGAGTATGGGACATGATTGAGATCGGAAATAAAATAGATGAGCGCTATCGCATAACCTCAAGGATCGCCCATGGTGGCATGGCCGACGTCTATGAGGCCTATGACATCGTGAACCGTGAGACGGTCGCCATCAAAATAATGCGCACCGACATGATGGACAATCCGCAGAACATCGTCCGTTTCAAAAGAGAGTGCATGGCGGCCGCTTCTTTGAACAACCCCAATATCGTCAAGGTATATGGGAATGGCATCGTCGATGGACGCCCTTACATGGTCAACGAGTATGTGGAAGGCAGGACCCTCCGTGACAAGCTCAATGTCGTCGCGGGGCATAACCTCGCCCCCTTTGAGGCTTGCGAGGTCATGCTTCAACTTACCTCCGGCGTCCAATACATCCACGAGCACGGTCTCATTCACCGTGACATCAAACCAGACAATCTTTTCTATCTTTCCGATGGATCGGTCAAAATAGCCGACTTTGGTATCTCCACGCCGCTTGGCGAGAAAAGCAAAGGCGACGCGGTGACGGGAACCGTCTACTACACGGCCCCGGAGATTTTGATGGGCGGAGAAGCGGGGGTTGCCAGCGATATCTATTCGATGGGCATTGTCTTCTATGAGATGCTCACCGGTTCCATTCCTTTCGATGGGGCCACGCCAGAAGAAGTCGCCATCGCCCATATCAAGAAACATTTCCCTGAGCCGAGCAAAGTACTTTCTTCGATACCGAAGGAAATCGACAAAATCGTCGTGAAGGCCTGCCGCAAACGTCCGGAAGAGCGTTATCTTTCGGCCATGCAGATGCACGATTCCATCCAAGAGGCCATGAAAGACGAAAACGCCTTCCAGGAAAGAAAAGGCTTCTGGAGCCGTCTTTTCGGATTCAAGTGATGAAAGACTTATCCAAATACAATTATCCAGCCGTTTCGCCCTCAATCCTTTCGGCCCCGAAAGACGACCTTTTGAACAAAGGCGTCATTTTCGCCGAGAAGAACGGGGCTCATTTCATCCATCTTGACGTCATGGATGGGCATTTCGTCCCAGCCGTCACTTTCGACGATTCCTTCATCGCCTCAATAAGCCATAAACATCATATGGTCAACGACGTTCACATCATGGTCGAGGATCCTCTGACGAAAGCCGCCTCATATTGCAAGGCCGGGGCCGACGTCCTCACCTTCCATTTCGAGGCCTGCAAAGACGATGACGAGGTCATCAAAACCATCTCCCTCATCAAATCGTTCGGCGTCAACGCCGGATTGTCCATCAAACCGGACACCAAAGTCGAAAGAGTGGAGCGTTTTCTCCCTCTTTTGGACTTGTTTCTCGTGATGTCGGTGGAGCCGGGGGCTGGCGGACAGCCTTTCAATATGGAAGCCTTGGGAAAAATATCTTTCCTTAAAGAATATAAGGAAAAAGAGAGGCTCTCCTATCTCATCGAAGTCGATGGGGGCATTAACGGAGAGACCGCTCCGTTAGCGATAAAATCAGGGGCTGATCTATTGGTCTCAGGCTCATACTTATTCAAAGATCCCTCATTGTTCAAAGAAAGAATGGAAGGCCTCGTAAAATGAACTACGGTCTTCTCGTTTCTTTTGTCCTAATGAGCATCCTTTCGCTTTTCTTTGAGCTTTTCCTTGGCATCAAAGGCCATAAGGAAAAGAAAGAGGATTATGACGTGATGTCGTATTTCCCTTATGAGTTATATGGCGATAGCCGTGGCAATTATTTCCTTTTTTCCAGGATCGCCGAGGCTTTCCGCTTATTGTGTTTTGTGGCGGTGCCGTTGTTCTTGTTGATCAAGCTTGTCGGCTATGGCGGCATGACCGGCAGTTACAGCGTCGGGATCATGCTCATGAGCGTCTTTTTCGCCATCTCCAGCCTTTTGTTGACCATCATCCCGCTCAAAGATTCCAAACAGCATCTTGCTTATTATTTCATTTCCTCGGCCTGTGGAAGCCTCACCATCGTCATGGAAGGATTGCTTCTTCTGAGCCTCCGGAAAAGCGGAAACGAGACGATTTCCTACATCTTCTCGATCGCTTGTTTCGTCATCGCCGTTTCCATCATCGCCTTATGGTTCAACCCCAAGCTCAAGAACTGGGCAAAGATGGATTCGGTCAGCGAACCAGACGGAACGGTTTCGTTCCGCCGCCCGCATCCTTTCGTTTTGGCCTTCAGCGAATGGCTGACCATCTTCATCTCCTTGGGCGGATCCATCATCGCCGCGATAGGGTTTTTGCTCCTTCTCAGCTAAAACAAAATAAGACAAAAAAAGAAGTGGCGGTGGCCACTTCGTTTTTATTTGCTGATTGAGATTACTTAGCTTCTTCAACGGCTGGTTTGACAGCCTCTTTGGAAGCCTTGGCTTTGACGGATTTGTTCAAAGAACGGTAGGCGCGGGCGCTCATGCGAACCTCGACCATCTTTCCGTTGATCTCGATTTTGTACTTCTGAAGATTGACGTTCCAAACGCGACGGGTCGCTCTGACACTGTGCGAACGGTTATTGCCCGAGACTGGGCCTTTTCCGGAAACTGGGCATACTCTTGACATAATTTTCACCTCTAACGCGACTAAAATCGCGATTAGAACTATATCACGCGTACACGCGCTACGCAAATAGTTTGTGGCTTTCCAACGTTATTTCGCTCATTCTAGTTCCGCGTAAAGGAGAAAGTGTAGATTTTTTCATACTTCTTGGCACAAACTTTTCCACCCTGTGCTAATATATGAAAGAAGTCTCTTAAATAGCGTTTGGAGGAAGCCAATGAGCACCAAATTAGCAGCCATGATCCTAGCAGGAGGCAAGGGTACGCGCCTGCAAGCTTTGACGAGGAAAGTCGCCAAGCCGGCCGTCAGTTATGGCGGAAAGTACCGCATCATCGATTTTCCGCTCTCTAACTGTGCCAATACCGGCATCACCTGTGTTGGCGTTTTGACGCAATACGAATCGAGCGAGCTGAACACCTATGTCGGCAATGGCGAAAAGTGGGGCCTTAACGGCGTCCGCTCCCTGACCTCCGTCCTCACTCCTAAGCAGACTGAGGAAGGGTCGAATTGGTATTTGGGGACCGCGGATGCCATCTATCAGAACATCGATTGGCTAGACCGCGTCGATCCTGAATATGTCCTCATCCTTTCGGGCGACCACATCTACTCTTGCACCTATAGGGAGATGCTGAAAAAGACCATCGAGGCCGATGCCGATTGCACGATTGCCGTTTATCCGGTCTCCTGGGAAGAAGCCCCAAGATTTGGCATTTTGGTCACCGACAAAGAAGGAAACATCGTCGACTTCCAAGAAAAACCAAAGAAGCCTATTTCAAACCTTGCTTCCATGGGCATTTATATCTTCCCATACAAGATCCTTAGAGCCGCCCTCATCGCCGATGCCAAAGACGAGAAGAGCGAGCACGATTTCGGCAAAAACATCATCCCGAAGATGATGGCCGACAAAAAGAAACTCGTGGCCTATACATACCATGGCTATTGGAAGGACGTCGGAACCATCGCCTCCCTCCACCAAGCCAACATGGATCTTTTGCTCTCGGGCGACGGTGCCACGAACCTCTATACGGTTCAGGGCGACAACAGAATCTACAGCGAAGACACCCATAGCGCACCGAGCTATATCGGAGAAAAAGCCCATGTCGTCGACTGCTTGATAAACCAAGGAGCCAACGTCTTAGGCTATGTCGACCATTGCGTCATCTCTGGCGAGACGGTCATTGAAGAAGGAGCCGTCTGCAAAAACGCCGTCATCATGAATGGCGCCATCATAAGGAAAGGCGCCAAAGTCGAGGACTCGATCATCGGGCCTGACACTTTGATAGACACTGGCGAGAGCGTGAACCTCGAACACGACGGAATATCGTTGGTCGTTAACGGAAAGGCGGGGAAATAAACATGAAAGACGTAATCGCTCTACTAAACTGCCATAACTCACCCGAGCTTGGCGAACTGACTTCCTCCCGTCCTTTAGCCTCCACTTCGTTTCTTGGCAGATACGCCTTCGCGGACTTTGCCCTCTCGAATTTCTGCAACAGCGAAATAGACACCGTCGGCATTTTGGTCAAAGACCATCAGCGTTCGATCCTCAAACACATGGGAAACATGATGTCTTGGGTCAACAACACCAAAACCGGCCGTGAGACGATCTTCTATAATGAAAAAGGCCAATTGAACCCGGCCTACAACAGCGACCTCAACAACATCAGGGAGAACGATTGGGTCCTTTATGATTCCGATGCTTCCTATATCGTCTTCGAAAGCGCCCATATCGTCCTTGATATCGACCTCCGTCCTATCATCGAAGAACATATCGCCCGCCACGAGGACATCACTCTCGTCTACAAGAAAATAGACGACGCCGACAAAGAATTCGTCGGCGGCAATGCCTTCACGATCGATGAGGACGGCTATTTGCTCTCCATCGACAAAAACGATGGTAAAAACAAAAAAGCCAACATCTCTTTGGAGATTTGGATCATCAATCGCACCGTCTTGGCGGACATCATCGCCCGTCATGCGATGGTCGATGCCTCCTTCGGAATGATTCAAATGATCGAGTATCTCTCAAAGAACAAAATCGTGAAGATTCATACCCATGAATTCAAAGGCTACGCCAGAAGTTTTGACAGCCTCAAGCATTACGTCGACTATTCATTTGAGCTTCTCGACAGAAACGTCGCCAAAGAGCTCTTCAAACCTGAATGGCCAATCTACACTTTGACCCACGATACCCCGCCGGCTCTCTTTGGTGACAAGAGCAACGTCTCGAATTCCTTCATCGCCAACGGCTGCCTTGTGGAAGGCGAAGTCAAAAACTCCATCATTTGCCGCAACGTCAAAATCGGGAAAGGGGCCAAGATCAACCGCTCCATCATCCTTTCTAACGTCTCAATCGGCGCCATGGTGACATTAAGCGACGTCGTGATCGACAAATATTCGATCGTCACTCAGCGGCACACCATAGCCGGCGATCCTGAAAACGTCATTTATCTAAAGCAGGGGGCCATTTTATGAAAATAGCGATGTTCGCCAGCGAATCCCTCCCCTTTGCCAAAACCGGGGGATTGGCCGATGTCGTTTATTCCCTCAGCAAAGAGCTTGTGAAGGAAGGCCAGGAAGTCATCATCGCGATGCCTTACTACCTTTCGATGAAACAAAAAGACCTCAAAGCCCGGAAGATCGGCGCTTTCGACGTCTATATGTCCTGGCGTCATCAAGAAGCTGCCATCTATCAATTGGAACAAGACGGAATCACTTATTATCTGATTTCCAACCAGTACTATTTCGATAGAGACAAAATCTATGGTTTTGACGATGACGGCGAGAGATTCGCCTTCTTTGCCTTAGCCTGCCGAAAGCTTCTTCGCTACGTCGACTTCAAGGCCGACGTCGTCCATGTCCACGATTGGCAGACCGCCATCGTCCCATGCCTCATCAAAGAGGAAAACTGCTTTGATCCCTTCTATGAGGACATGAAATTCGTCCTCACGATTCATAACCCCGCCTTCAAGGGCATGATCGACCGTTTCTTCCTCAATGACTTCTTTGGCTTGCCGGATTCTCTTTATGACACCGGCAAAGTCCGTTTTGAGGGCATGGTGTCCACTTTAAAAAGCGGCATCGTCTATAGCGATAAGATCACGACCGTTTCCCCGACCCACAGGGAAGAACTCCTTCAGTCGGAGACCAGCCAAGGCCTGAATGGGATCTTAGAACTCCGAAGAGGGGACTTCTCAGGGATTCTCAACGGCATCGATGTCGATGAATGGGATCCTTCCAAAGACAAGAAAATCAAAAAGAACTATGACATAAAGACCGTCGAAGAAGGAAAGCACATCAACCAGAAAGCCTTGTTGGAACGTTTTGGCGTTGACTGGTTCGGCGGGCCGGTTTACGGGATCGTGAGCCGTTTATCCTGGCAAAAAGGCATTGATATCTTATTAGGCAGCGGCCGGAAAGCCCTCGCTCAAGGTGCCACTTTATTGATTTTGGGGAGCGGCGAATATGAGTTGGAACAACGTTGCGAGGCTTTGCGTTCATCCTATCCAAAGACTTGTGGCATTTACATTGGCTATAACGATGAGCTAGCCCATATGATCTATGCCGGATGCGACTATTTCCTCATGCCTTCCTTATTCGAGCCATGCGGAATCTCCCAGATGATCTCCCAACGTTACGGGACCTTGCCGATTGTCCGCTACACAGGCGGGTTGAGAGATACCGTTCACGGATATGATGGCCAAGATGCAGGAAATGCTGACGGAATCGGCTTCAACGATTATAATGAGACAGGCCTTGACTATGGCTTTGCCATGTCCAGGAAATTATCTAGCAAACAAGAGGATTACTACTTGGCGGCCAAAAATGCGATGAAGCTGGACCGCTCATGGAAAAATTCGGCCGCCAATTACCTGACCTTATATAAATCCATCAAGTAGCGCCTTCTTTAGGAGAGCACTATGGCTTACGATCATTCCGCCATCGAGAAGAAGTGGCGGGCTTATTGGGAAAAGAACAAGACTTTTTATTGTGACACCCACGATTTTTCGAAACCGAAATATTATGTTCTAGACATGTTCCCTTATCCTTCGGGACAAGGCCTTCACGTCGGACATCCTGAAGGATATACGGCCACGGACATCGTCTGCCGCATGAAGCGCATGCAGGGCTATAACGTCCTTCATCCGATGGGATGGGATGCTTTTGGTTTGCCAGCCGAGCAATTCGCCATCCTCAACAACAAACATCCTGAGGAGTTCACCCGCAAGAACATCGCCAACTTCAAGAATCAGATCCAGTCTTTGGGCTTTTCCTATGACTGGAGCAAGGAACTTGCCACGATCGACCCTGGATACTACAAATGGACACAGTGGATTTTCGTGGAGATGTTCAAACACGATTTGGCTTACGTGGCTGACATACCAGTCAACTATTGCCCTGAGCTTGGCACCGTCCTCGCCAACGAGGAAGTCATCGATGGCAAGTCGGAACGCGGCGGCTACCCCGTCATCCGCATGCCGATGCGCCAGTGGATTTTGAAGATCACGGCTTATGCTTCGAGGCTTGAGCAAGACCTCAAGCTACTCGACTGGCCAAAATCGACGATTGAGATGCAAAGAAACTGGATTGGCAAGAGCTCCGGAGTCGAAGTGGAGTTCCCGATCGCTTTCACCGATCGTTCATTCAAAGTCTTCACCACGAGAGTCGACACTCTCTTCGGCTGCACTTATTGCTGCTTGGCCCCTGAGAATCCTTTGGTCAAACTGCTTGTCGGCGACAAAGAGAAAAAAGAAGTTGAGGCCTATGTTGAAAAAGCCACTCATAAGAGCGATTTGACCCGTACTTCCTTGGAAAAAGAGAAGACAGGAGTCTATCTCGGAGCGGATGCCATCAACCCGATAAACGGAAAAAAGATCCCGATTTACGTCGCTGATTACGTTTTGGGCGGCTATGGGACCGGAGCCGTCATGGCAGTACCTGCCCACGATGAGCGTGACTACGCATTCGCCAAAGCCCATTCCCTTCCGATGATCCAAGTCTTGGAAGGCGATATTTCCAAAGAAGCGGTGACATGCGATGCCAAACATATCAATTCCGGCTTTGCCGATGGGCTCGATATTGCCGGCGCCAAAAAGGCCATCACCGCCAAACTCGTCGAATTAGGAAAAGGCAAGGAAGTCATCAACTTCAAGCTCCGTGACTGGATTTTCTCGAGGCAGCGTTATTGGGGCGAGCCGATCCCGATGTTCACCACCGAAGATGGCGTCGAGCACGCGATCGACGAAAAAGACCTCCCACTCGTTTTGCCTGAGCTCGATGATTACCGTCCGAGCAAAGATGGGAAACCGCCTCTTTCAAAAGCCCCGGATTCCTGGCTTCATTTTGACTACAAGGGCCAAAAAGCCACCCGTGAGACCAACACCATGCCACAATGGGCGGGTTCGAGCTGGTACTATCTACGCTACATCGACCCGAACAATGACTCGGCTTTGGCCGATCCTCGCTTATTGGAACACTGGCTTCCAGTTGATTTATATATCGGAGGGCAAGAACACGCCGTCCTCCATCTTCTTTACGCCCGTTTTTACCACAAGTTCCTTTATGACCTTGGGATCGTCAAATGCCCAGAGCCGTTCAAGAAGCTTTACCACCAAGGCATGATCCTTGGCAGCAACGGCGAAAAAATGAGCAAATCCCGCGGCAACGTCGTAAATCCTGACGACATCGTCAAGACCAGCGGTGCCGATTCGCTTCGTCTATTCGAGATGTTCGCCGGGCCTTTGAACGAGGCTAAGCCTTGGTCGACTTCCGGCCTTGAGGGGGCCAAACGCTTCCTTGAACGCAGCTTCCGTCTTGTCGATGATGAGGATTTCGTCAAAAAGATCTCAGCCACCAATTCTGGCGAACTCGATTATGCCTACAATTTCTTGGTCAAGAAGGCCACCTCAGACTATGAGGATCTTTCCTTCAACACGACCATCGCCCAGATGATGGTCTTCGTCAATGCCTGCTATAAAGCCCAGACTCTCTATAAGCCTTACCTTGAGGGATTCACGCAGATCTTATCTTGCGTCGCTCCTTTCATCGGCGAGGAAATGTGGGAGAAACTTGGTCATAAGGAGAGCATCGCCTATTCCAAATGGCCGAGCTATGACGAAAGCAAACTCAGCTTGGCGAGCATCAATGTCGCAGTGGCCGTTAACGGAAAGCCACGCGATGTCATCGCCATTTCTCCTGATGCAAAAGAGGAAGATGTCGTTGAATTAGCCAAGAAGGCGCCGAAGGTTCAGCCCTATCTAGAAGGTCACGCCGTCAAAAAAGTGATCGTCGTCAAAGGCAGAATCGTCAATCTGATCGTCATCTGAAATTCGGGGGTGAGAAATCACCCTCATTTTTCTTTGTTGGATTGAGTTATGATTAGGTGATAAATTAAA
>DHAP01000004.1 GCA_002397465.1 Caryophanales bacterium UBA4951
CTTAGAGGTTAGCAGTTCATTAAGTTCTCGATTTTGGATTATGGAAATAGGAAATTGGTTTGTTCCCATCGAAATAATCTCATCACGCTCGAGAACTATGATCAGCGAAGATTCATCCCTTTATTGCCTTTGGAGAAAACTTTTATCTGCACAAAAAGCTAAGGAAATATGCAGTTGAAAATTAGGGTCGTTTTTTGGCGTCGTGGCCCGATTTGATCGTCCGGATTTTTCGGGACTTGAGCGCATCGCCAAAGGCTTTTGGGATTACCTAGATTCGCTTTCTTCGTTTTAGGTTGACTTGTTTAGTTCAAGTAAGCGGCGAGAATCGCGCGCATTTTCGGAAGGTCATCATAGACTAAGTCGCGATAATCGGAGAAATCGACACTTTCATACTGGTGAATGACGTGATCGCGGAATTGAGAAATGGCCTTCAGCTTTAACTCCGGGTGAGCGCGGACAAAATCAGTGCTTAATTCTTGACTCATCTGGCGCAAATGATTCAAGCGAAAGCCGATGGCATCTAGCGCTTGCCCGTTATGCTCGGGATCGGAGAAGTCGACGCGCTCTGCATAGAAAAAGATTCTATCGAGGTCATCGAGCATGGCTTTAACGTAGTAACGGTCGTTTTTGATGTTATCCATAGATTTTTACTCCAGTCGAAATGATTTCGCTGATAAAGCCCGGATTTTTTAAGATGCTGTCGATTTTGATTAAATCGACTTTTTTGTGGAGAGCAGTGGCCAGTTCTCCTTCGAATCCAATCAGATCCAAACCTTTTAGACTTCCGCCGAAAAGGAGATCCACATCCGATTTTTCGCCCGCTTTTCCTTTGGCATAAGAACCGAAGAGATAGAGAAAAGAAACTTGGCCATCGGGATGGTTTTTGGCCACGTTCACAATGATTTCGCGGAGTTCGTCGAGGGAATAAACACCTTTTTCCTCGCTGTAAGGCTCATAAGCATTGAGCTTTTCGCGGATAAGCTTGTCCAAGTAGCCTTTCGTCGAGGCGATGCCATATTCGTGGTTTTGGTAAGCGCGTAAGGAAATGCCAATCAGGTCCGCGGCTTGCTGCTGAGTTAATTTCTTTTGCTTTCGAAGTTCGTGGATTTCCATGCACCGATTGTAACATAACGTGCATAAATAAGAAATATAAACTTACCCTTTATGCATATAAGTATTTTTAATAAATGCCTCTTCTGCGTATTTCTGTTTTTAATACTTGCCTTTTTGAGCGGACCCAGGGGTCGGGTTTCAAGTTAGGATCTCCTAAAAGGCGTGAGGCTGGCCCGTGAACCAACCCGATAGTATTGAGGAGAGCCTATGAAAAAAGCGCGGTGTTATCGCGCTTTTGTGATTGCTTGGTGCCCGGGATCGGACTTGAACCGATATGAGTTATTCGCTCGAGGGATTTTAAGTCCCTTGCGTCTACCATTTCGCCACCTGGGCAAACGTTTGGTCCCCCGTGACGGGCTTGAACCGTCGACCCCTTGATTAAAAGTCAAGTGCTCTACCACTGAGCTAACGGAGGAGATTGTGGCTGGGGTGACTGGGATCGGACCAGTGCATAACAGAGTCAAAGTCTGTTGCCTTACCACTTGGCTACACCCCAATAAAATGGTGGTGGGCGAAGATGGATTTGAACCACCGAACCCGAAGGAGCTGATTTACAGTCAGCCGCGTTTGGCCACTTCGCTATTCGCCCACAGATTTCAACTACACGTTTCTCGGCTTAGTAGGGCTGGTGGATGCTAGAGGGTTTGAACCTCTGACCCCCGCCTTGTAAGGGCGATGCTCTCCCACTGAGCTAAGCATCCAGTCGGGATACCGCCTAAACGTGCGGTAATAAATATACCATTGAGGTTAATGACCGTCAATCGAATAAAAAGAGTTTTACTACGTAAAGGGGCAATATCCCCTAAAGAAAGAAAGGAGGCCGCTTCCGGCCTCCTAGATGTTTATCAATAACCAGGCTTTCCGAGGAGGTGAAACATGTTCTTCTTGTAGACTTCCACGCCCGGCTGATTGAAGGGGTTGACGCCGTTGAGATAAGCGGACATCGCACAGGCTCTCTCGAAGAAATAGAAGAGGTATCCGAGATGGTATGGATCCATCTTCTCAAGCTCGAGGACGACGTTGTTGTTCTTGCCGACGTCGGTATGGGCTGAGAGAGTGCCTTCAAAGGCTCGATCCTGGATGTTGCCTAAGGAACGTCCTTCAAGATAATTTAAGCCATCGAGGTTGTCATTGTCATGCGGGACTTTGATGTCGTGGCGGTGGTGAGTCAAATGAAGGGTGGTCTCGAAGAAGACCTTGCTCCCTTCCTGAATGAACTGGCCCAAAGAATGGAGGTCGGTTGTGAAGGTCGCGGAATCTGGCAAAAGGCCTTTTCCGTCTTTGCCTTCGCTTTCGCCATAAAGCTGTTTCCACCATTCGCCAAGCTGGACGAAGGAGGGGACATAGGTGACGAACATCTCAACCGCTTTATGATAGTGTTTCCACATCTCGTGGCGGATGACGGCGTATTTATAGCATTGGTTGGTGGCTAAATCCGGGTTGGAGGCGTCTTTTCTTGCATCGGCGCTGCCGGCGAGGATCTCGCGTGGATCGATTCCGGCACAGGCCATCGGGAAAAGCCCGACTGCGGTCTGGACGCTGTAACGCCCGCCGATGTCATCTGGAAGGACGAAACGGACGTAGCCTTCTTTTTTGCAAAGTTCCAAAAGGGCGCCTTTGCTCTTGTCGGTGGTGGCGATGATGGCTTTGCGGGCTTCTTCGATGCCATCGCGCTTCTCAAGCAACTCTCTTAAAAGACGGAAAGCTACGCTGGTCTCGGTGGTCGTCCCGCTCTTGGAGATGACGTTGACCGCGAACTTCTTGTCTTTAAGATATTCGAGGTATTGGGCGATATAGGTCGGGTCGAAAGTCTGTCCAAGGTAAATGACCTCAGGATGCTGTCCGCTCAAGGTTCCGTTGATGGCCTCGATGCCAGCCCTGGCCCCTAAATACGATCCGCCGATGCCGCAGACGACCAAGACGTCATAGTTCTTTCTGACGAACTGGGCCTCTTTGATGATGGCCTCCAGTTCATTCTTGTCATAGTCGATTGGGTGATCAACCCAGCCAAGGAAGTCACTTCCGGCCCCGCTTTTTTCGACGATCATTTTGTCGATTGCGTTGACCTTTTCCTGATACGAAGCGAAGTCGATTTTATCGACTAGGTTCTCGGTCTTTGTTTCGATAACCATTTTTTATTGCTCCTTTTGGTTCTCTTCTTTAATCCAATCGGGCAGCTTCTTCTCCAATTCCTTGAAGGAGACGTCATCCGGGTCTATCTTACGCTTTTCCAAGGAAGAATTCCTTTGGGAGAGGCTCATGGCTTTGAGGGAGACCTTCATGAAGTCTTTTTCCTCATCGTAGCTGATGACTTTGACCTTGTATATATTACCAACTTGGACATAGGCGGTAAAGTTGTGGACGAAGGCTTTTGAGAGTTCGCTGATATGAAGCAGGCCCGTCTCCCCATTCTCAAACAGCATGATCGCGTATTTTGGATAGACCCTCACGACCGTGCCGACGATGAGGTCGCCGACTTTGGAATGCTCTTTCATCCTTTTATCCTCTCAAATAAGTTCTTGTCTTCAGGGGTGGTTATCTTGAGATTGGCCCTTTCCCCGATGACGATTCTTGGCTGTACGCCTTTTTTATAGAGGACCAATGAGCCCTCATCGCTATAAGAGGAGCCGTCTTTATCGGCTAAGTCCTCAGCCTCATCAAGCAAGCTGAGCCTGAAGGCCTGAGGCGTCTGAAGCAGATACACCTCGTCTCTAGGGATGTAGCCATCCAATAAGCCCGCTTCTTTAGATATGGCGACCGAGTCGGTGGCCTTGATGGCGGTGACGCTGGATAGATATTCATCGGCGTTCTCAAAGTTCTCTTGGATGTATCTTTCTTTGAGGTTTGGGCGGTCGCCATCTTGAAGGAGGACGCTCAAAGAGGGATCGAATCCGTTTCTTAAGAGATATTTGACGGCGATTTTTGAGCTTTCCTGACGGCTTTTGCCGCCGATGATGGTCTCGGATGGTTTCTTGTGGCCGGCTTTGGAGAGCAAGAGGGCGAAGTTCCTCATGTAGCCATCGGGTATCACGTAAAGGATGAAGTCGACGGAAGGGGAGTTCTCCAAAGCCTCGGCCCCATATAAGCAAAGGGGTTTGCCGCCCATCGGCAGAAACTGCTTGGGCTTGCTCTCGTTGAAACGCGTCCCTAAGCCGCCTAAAAGGAGGACGGCGACGTGTTTGTAGTCTTTGGTTTCTTTCTCCATGAAACCCATTATAAAAGAGTTCGGGGCAAATGGCCTCAAAGAAACGAAGAAAAAAGGCCCGGGGGCCTTTAATCAAGAGTCTTGTTGTGGTTTTCCCTCATGCCAAGACGTTCGTTGATCGCGACGCCTTGGATGATGAGCTGCATGACCTTCTCTAATTCCTTGCCTTCACGATAGTCGGCGAGGCAGACGTAATTGACACGCCCGTCCTGGTAGAGGTCCTGGACTTTTTCTTCGCGTCCTTTCGGATAGACGGCGATGGATTTTCCGCCATTGTTCTTGGCGATGATCATGGATGGTATGTCAGTCATCCCATCTCCGATATAGACGATGTTGCTATAAGGGATTCTTCGATCTGGCTTCTTCTGATTGACGCCCTCATCGTCGGTCGCGTCATAGACGCCTTTGGAGATGCGGAAGAAGTACTGGGTCTTCTGGGTGAAATTGATGGCAAGCTTCGGCCAGACGGGTTCTTTGGTGATCGGATCGAAAAGGAACTCGCAGGCGTAGGTGACCTTGAACTCTTTGGCGATCGGGCAGCCTTCGACTATTTCTTTGTTGCCGGAAGAGACGAGATAATGCTCGATTTTGACGCCATTGTCCTCTCCGAATTTGTTGATTCTTTGGAACCAACTGAGAACGCCTGGGAAGAACTCGATTTTCGCACCCTGCTCATTGAGGTATTCGCGGGTCATCTTGATGCCCTTTTCCTTGCAGGTCTTGACCATCATGTAAAGATAGGAAAGAGTCCTTTCCACGCCGGTCTCGTTGCTGAATTTGGTGGTGGCTCCCCAGAATTCCGCCGGTGTCATTCCCAAGGCAGGGATGAATCCGAAATTCTGCATGTCCGAAGTGGCCAATGTGGAGTCGAAGTCATAAAGTATGGCTACAATGGGTTTCTTGTTCATTTTTACTAGCCCAGTTCTAGGGCTTTTCAGTATAAAACCCTTTAAGTGTTTCGTCAAATCGTCCATTTTTGCCTATTTGGAGATTATTGATGCCGATACGCCCTCTCTTCTTGCCTAGATGGCTCCACGCTCCTAGAATTAGCCTATGCAAGCTTGGATGATAATCGTTTGGATCTTGGTGGTCATCGTGATCATCTACCTGGCGGGGTTTTTCTACCTCCTCATCAACATCTCCAACTTCAAGAACTCAATGGAGAAAAGGGTCGTCGGTTTATCTTTCATCTTCGCTGAGAAGAAAGACATCCTTTTGTCCCTCTATACCTTATATGACAAAGCCAGCGTCCCTCTCGATGATTCCGACAATGACGCGGCCGCAAAAGTCAGATGGCTCAAGACCGACGTCATGAAGGACGATGACGTCGAGACCATCAACGAGACTTTGAACGCCCTTCAGAGAAGGCTTACCTTGCTGGCCGAGTCTCAGAGCTACATCAAAAAGAGCAACGATTTCGTGAACTATGTCTCGGCCTTGAAGGATTTGGACGCCAACTATCATAGGATTGTGGCCTTATATAACAACGACCTCGTCGGCTACAACTACTGGAGACGAGTGGTCATTTATCGTTTTTTGTGGGATATGTTCGGATTCAAAGACAAAAAGCGTCTTTCCTAAAACACGAGCTCATAGTCGACCAAACCGTCATAGAAGTCTTTTTCGTGGCTTACCATGATGACGGCGCCCGGGAACTTTTCGATGGCCTCAAAGAGAGCATCCTTGGCCTTTTGGTCAAGGTGGTTCGTCGGCTCATCAAAAATCAGGAAGTTGCTTTTCTTGAGGCTCATCACGGCGAAGCGGGCCTTGGTGGCCTCCCCGCCTGAAAGCTCGTTCATCGGCCTGATGGCCAAATCTTTTCTCACTCCGGCGCCGCCTAAAGCGGTTCTTATCTGGGTGTTGTTCAAGTCGGGGTAGACGGAATGTAGATAAGCAAAAGGCGAAAGGCTGAGGTCTATCTTCTCATCCTGATTGAAATAGTTGATGAGAGTCCCATCAAGGAACTTGTAGGTCCCTGAGATGCTGGGTATCTCGCCGAGTATGGTTTTGAGGAATGTTGTTTTGCCGACGCCGTTTTGGCCTAGAATGGCGATCTTTTTGCCTCGTAGCAAGGTGAAGCTGATGGGGGATAGCAGGGCTTTTCCGTTATAGCCGATCTCCAACTCATCGACCAAAAGAGGCCTTTCGCCCACATCGTGGGTAAAAGGAAATGAGAAATGGACGCGGCCTTCTTCTTTGCCAGGGGCCTCCATTCTCTCGACATGGGAAAGACGGGCCCTGTGGGATTTGGCGGCTCTGGAAGAAGTCGCCCTCACGATGTGCTTGGCGATGAAAACCTCTTCCTTTTTTATGTAGCGTTGCTGGGCGATGTAGTCCTTTTCGTATTGGGCTTTGTCAAGCGCGTGCTGCGAAAGAAAATAATCATAGTTCCCTTTGTATCTCGTCAAGGTTTGATTCTCCAAGACGAAGACCACGTCCGCGATGGCCCTTAGGAATTCCTGGTCATGGGAGACGACGAGGAAGGCTTTCGGATAGCCCTTAAGATATGACGAGAGCCAATTGACCTGACCTTGGTCGAGGAAGTTGGTCGGCTCGTCCATGATGAGGACGTCCTTCTCTTCAAGAAGCATCTTGGCCAAATAGGCTTTTTCCCTCTGACCGCTCGAAAGGAGGTGGAGAGGGGTCTCCATTTTCTCTTTGTCAAAGCCAAGCCCGTCGCTAAGACGTCCGACTTTTTCCTGCAAGGCATAGAACCCGGCATTGTCGAGCTCATCCTGAATCCTTGTGGCCTTGGTCAATATTGATTCAAATTCGTCAGGGTTATCCGCGGCTTTTTGATAGAGGGCTTCCATGGCTTTCTCTTTTTTGAAGAGGTCGTCATAAACGCCGTATAGATAGGCCGAAACCGGCATGTCATTGGCCACTTTGAGCTGCTGGTCAAGATAAGAGAAACTGACTCCGTTCTCCCAGATGACCCGGCCTTGATCAGGATAGATGTCCCCGACGATCATGCTCAAAAGAGTGGTTTTTCCGCTTCCATTGACGCCGACGAGGCAGCAATGTTCTCCTGGGTTTATCTTCATGGAGACGGAACGGTAGAGTTCCTTGTCCGAATAGTTGAATTGGATGTTGTCTAGTTCTAGTAAGGCCATAACGTCATGGACTATACCATTTTAAGGACGAAAAGTCTTCATTTTGTGGCTAAAGGGGCTTAATGGCCAACGTCGCGAAGAACGAGGGGATGTTCAATTCGTGAAGCCGTCCTTCATCATTCGTGTCCTCGTAGATTTCTTTTAAGATGAACCCGGCCTCTAATTGGCCGCCTATTTGCTCTTCGAGGGTGTGGGAGAATTCGACCCCATCGTCATCGTTCATCATTTCCTCATAGAGTTTCTCGTCTTTGAGGGGGTTGAATGGCAGGGAGTGACAGATTTCCTTCTCATCGTTATTGGTGATAAAGTTGATCCCATTATCTAGTCCCGATAGCAGGCGCCCGTTTTTCTTCAGTATTCGATAAGCCTCTTTGAAGATGGGCTTGGCTTCTTCCACATAGACGTTGCTCACCGGGAAGAAGATCAAATCGAAACTCGAATCCTCAAAAGGCAGCGGCTTGCTCATGTCGCCTTTGATGATGTTTATCTTGTAGCCTTCTCTATTCGAGACAAGAGCCTCGCTCGCTAACTGGTCATCGTTGTAGTCGAAGACCGTAACATCGGCTCCTAGGGCTGCGAATACCGGCATTTGCTGGCCGCCTCCGGAGGCTAAGCCGAGGATCTTGAGGTTCTTGAAAGGCAAAAACCAGGAGGCAGGAACGTCTTTGGTAGGGGTTAGCTTGACGTGGCATTCTCCGTTTTTGGCTTTCAAATAGTCCTCATGGCTGATGGGCTTGCCCCATTCCCAGCCTTCTTTGATCCATCTGCTGATGGCCTTGGCGTTGACGTCTTGGTATTTTTCCATTTGTTAAATCTAGCATACGGGCGAAGAAAGCAAAGAAAAAGCTTCGATTTCTCGAAGCCTGGTTTCTTCTGGTGCGGGAAATGAGAGTTGAACTCACATGGGTTGCCCCACACGCCCCTCAAACGTGCGCGTATACCAATTCCGCCATTCCCGCGGCGTGCTCAATTATAAACACGGGCAATAAAGTTAGCAATTAGAAACTGAAGGAAATGAGAGGGAAGCGCTCATCATAGGAATTGAAGAACGAGAACTTCGGCGATACCGAAGTAAATAAGCAAAGACGTGACGTCCACGATGGTGGTGAGCAATGGCTGAGAGACAATGGCCGGGTCTTTGTGGAATTTGGCGGCCAACAAAGGAAGCGTGACGGCGATGATTTTGCTGACGATGGTGGTGATGAAGAGGGTTCCTGCCACGATCGCGGACACTTTGAAGACCTGGATGGCGAAGCCGCTGCTCCAGCACTGTCCGTTCCAGATGGTGCCAAAGGCTTCGGGGTCGGCCGCTAAGCCCATTTCGAGGCGGTACATGAAATCGGCCTGGGTGTTATGGACGATTCCGGTGTATTGCTCCATCGTGAACCAGATGAAGGCAAAGGCGGATATTCCCGCCGCGATGATGATGGCTGAGACGACTTCCCTTCCTAGTATCTTCCAGAAATCTTTGGGGTCGAATTCTTTGAGGGCCAAGCCTCTGATCATGAGGGCGATCGTCTGTCCTCCGGCGTTTCCGCCGGTATCCATCAAGACTGGGATGAAGGCAGCGAGGACTGGGAGAACCGTGAGCTTTTCCTGGAAGATGGAAAGAACCATCGAGGAGAAGGTGCCTAAAACTAGCAAAACGATGATCCAAGGGACGCATTTCTTGGCCATCTGAAGCGGATGAGTCTCCAAATAGGAGTCATCGAGGGTGCTGACGGCGCTCATTTTTTCGATGTCTTCGTTGGCCTCGTCGGTGATGACGTCGACGGCGTCATCGACGGTGACGATGCCAGTGAGGCATTCATCGTCATTAAGGACCGCTAAGGCATTAAGGTCATAACGTTGAATGGTGTTGGCGACTTCTTCTTTATCGGTATTGACGTGGCAAGAAGGAGCGTCACGGTTCATGATGTCGGCTAATTTGAGGTCTTTCTTGGCGAAGATAAGGTCGTCCAAGTCGACGGTTCCGACGAATTTGCGCTTTCCATTTCTGACGAAGATGGTGTAGACGGTCTCCGCTTCTTTTCCGATTTTGCGAACCTGTTCGATGGTGTCTTCGACGCTGAGGTTCTCTTTGAACTCCAAATACTCGGTGGTCATGATGGCCCCGGCGGAGTCCGGTTTGTATTTCAATAGTTGGTTGATGTCTTCTCTCATGTCCTTGTCGGCCGCGTGGATGACACGTTTGGCCAAGTTTGCAGGCATGTCACCGACGGTGTCGGCGATATCGTCAGCGGCTTGTTTGTTGACAAGGCCGACCAATTCCTTGTCGGTCATGGCTTTGACGAGTTTTTCTTTGGTGTCCTGGGACAATGAGTCGAATAATGGGGCTGTCAGCTCGCTTCTGACGTCACGGAAAAGAACGATGAGATCGCGTAAATCAAGCTCATCGGCCGCTTCGGCGATATCGATGTCGTTGACCTCTTGGAAGATCTTGCCAAGCGCAGCTTTGTCTTTCGACTCAATGGCTTTGGCTAATTCTTCGGTGGTTACCGTTTTGACATCGACTTGCTCGTTGGTGTCCTCAAGACCGAGGGTTTCGTTTTCCTCTGGCTCGAGTGGTTTGTTCTCGTTCTCGTTAACTGACATTCTAACCTCGTGGTAAGTCTAGCCTTTTAAAGCGAAAATGTGTTAGCGAAAAAACTTTATATGCGCTTTGTTTATTCTTTCTTCCTCTTCGTCCTATAATACCTAAGGACTAAAAAGGAGCAAATTAATCATGGAACTTAAATTCTTAGTCGAGACCAGCGCACGTCACATCCATCTCACCCAAGAGGCCTTGGATGCCTTAGTCGATCATCCCGAAGGCGAACACGCCGCCCTCAGCGTTAGAAAAGAGCTTTCTCAGCCAGGCCAATACGTCTCCAACACCCGTTTGGACATCTATGGGCCGCTCAATCCGAAAACCAACAAAAAAGGCTGCATCAAGGGCATCAGCATCCTTGGGCCATTAAGGGACCACAACCAAGTTGAGATCTCCGGCACCGATGCAAGAACCCTCAAAGTGAACGCCCCGGTGAGAGAATCCGGCGACATCAAAGGATCCGCCCCGATCGAGATCGTCAATCCTGAGAACGGAAAGTCGATTGAGCTCCAGGAAGGCTGCATCATCGCCAAACGCCACGTCCATATGACTCCGGCCGATGCCGAGGCCTTTGGCGTCAAGAATGGCGACATCGTCCGCGTCCTTATCTCTGGGACCGGCCGTGAGACCATCTTTGGAGACACCGTCATCCGAGTTTCTCCCAAATTCCATCTCGACATGCACATCGACACCGACGAAAGCAATGCTGCTTGGGCCGGCGGAGAGTGCTACGGAACCATCGTTAAATAATGGAAAAGACATACCACTTCAAGCCGAGCGACGTCTGCTCGCGTGAGATGATAATCGTCTATGATGGCGACACCGTCATCAAAGCCACGACCATCGGGGGCTGCTCTGGGAACACCCAAGGCGTCAACAAACTGATGGAAGGACGCAAAATCGACGATGTCATCGCCCTTCTCTCTGGTATTCGCTGCCCGGGATCAAGAACGAAGATGACCTCTTGCCCTGACCAAATGGCCCGAGCCTTAGAGGAAATCAAAAAGAGCGAAGGCAAATAGTCTCCTTGACCCTTAGGCCCTATGGCCTAGGGGTTTTTATCATCTTTCTTGTCTATCACCTTAACTAGAGTAGAATAAGACCCGACGAAAAGTCAGACATCCAGAAGCGCCCTCCTCCAAGGACTGTAATAGAGCGCTAGCAACTCCCCATAAAGGTAAGTGCTTGTCCCGAGACGGAACCCACTTCCGTAGCGATGCTTGATTGGTTGGCTTCTAATATGCCTTCCGCTTAGTGGGAGGCATTTTTTCGTCTCTCTTATCTATAAATAAACGGAGGGAACCATGAAAGAGAAAGTATTGTTCACGTCAGAGTCGGTCGCTGAAGGCCATCCTGACAAAGTATGTGACGCCATCGCCGACGCGATTTTGGACGAGTGTTTGAAAGGCGATTCCTCATCGCACGTGGCTTGCGAGGTCTTCGCGACGACCGAGTACATCCTTATCGGCGGCGAGATCACGAGCAAAAGCCATGTTGACTATGAGAAGGTCGCGAGGAAGGTCCTTCGTGATATCGGATACGTCTCAGCTGAGCTCGGCATCGGCTGCGACAGCTGCAAAATCGACGTGAGAATCAAAGAGCAATCGCCGGACATCGCCCAAGGCGTCAATAGAGGCGATATCTTGGACATGGGCGCCGGAGACCAAGGCATCATGTTCGGATACGCGACGAATGAGAGCGATGGCTATATGCCTTTGCCTCTTTCGATTGCCCACAAGTTGGTGAGAAGAGCCTCAAGCCTAAGAAAAGAAGGTGCTTTCATCAACGCGAGGCCGGATATGAAAAGCCAGGTCACCATCGACTACACCGATCCTGATAACGTCAGAATCGATTCGATGCTCATGAGCTGCCAACATGATCCGGAAGCGGATTTGGACTCCTTCAGAAAATACATCCATGACGAAATCATGGTCCCAGTGGCCAAAAGCTTCCGCTTGAATGACGATTTCTCGTATCTCATCAACCCAACCGGACGTTTCGTCATCGGCGGGCCGATGGGCGACACGGGCCTTACTGGAAGAAAGCTTATCGTCGACACCTATGGCGGCAGCGCCAGGCATGGCGGCGGATCCTTCTCTGGCAAAGATCCCTCAAAAGTAGACCGTTCGGCCTCTTATTATGCCCGTTACATCGCCAAGAACCTTGTTGCCAGCGGAGCTGCTGACAGGATTGAAGTCCAATTATCCTATGCGATTGGCGTTTCAAAGCCGATGAGCGTCGGAATCTCGACATTCGGGACCAAGCACGTCTCCGATGAAAAGATCCTTGAGGCCATCGACAAGTTTTTCGACGCGAGACCTGGCGCGATCATCGAGCAATTCTCGTTGACCAAGCCGAGCTTCACTTATCTATCCACGACAAATTATGGGGCTTTCGGAAGGCCGGACCTTGATTTGCCATGGGAGCATTTAGACAAAGTGGAACAACTTAAAAAGTTCTTCGCTGAGTAAAGATCAAATCCCCGATTCGTCGTTGACGAGTTGGGGTTTTTCTATGCCTTTTGGATAGGAGAAATAAGTGGCCATTATCAAAATGCTCACTCCTAATTGCTCAAAAGAGAGGGAGAAGAAAATGTTCGCTCCATATTTAGACGAAATCACGATGTCGATAACCGAGGCGACAAGGCCACATGTAGCCGTTAAGATACTAAGCCCCAAGAAAACACTCTTAAGGACGGCTATTTTCTTTGTTTTGAATGGGATGATGGCCATCAAGATGATCCTAAGAAGATTGATGATGGCAAACACTATCATCACTTGCACGACGACGAATAAATTGTCGATGGTTCCAGACCCTGAAGAGGAGGAAGAAGATGATTCGGCAATAGAGGAAGATGAGGATGCCATACCTTGAAATGAACCAATAAGAGCCACGCCCAATAGGAGCGCAAACCCCAATATGATGGCGTAGACAATCCAAAATATCTCGAAAATTGAGGAACAGGCGATTGAAAGGCCTCTAGAGACGGTATTTTTCCTAACAACCGTCACCACAGAATAAGCGATGAGCAAAACGGAGCATATGGAAACGAAAACAAGGTAACCGATATTGCCTGAAATATCATCCTTATTAAATATGAAAGAACTCAACAAATAGGCGAGGAAGAAAAGGGCGGCCGAAGCAGCTAAGATCCTGCTGACCAAGGGATTCTTTTGAGCGGGCCGTTTGTTTGACTGCTCTGAAATTGTAAAGGAATCCTTGGAATGTGTTTTGTTTTCCTCTTCCATAAGCGTCCTCTAATACTCTAATTATAACTATTTTTTAGGTGAAAAATTGTTTTATTCGATAAACACGGAAAAAAGTTTGTATTTCTCTTTAATTTTTTTGGGGCTTCGCTACAATAAAGTTGTAAGGGGTTACATCCCCCGGAGGACATAGATAATGAAATATCAGATTATCGGGAAGAACATCGAGGTCACCGATGCTATTCGGGCTGACATCCAAAAGAAGCTTCACCGGATGGACAAGTACTTTGTCATCAATGACGAAGTCCTGTGCCGCGCGGTGGTTTGCTCCTTCAAAGTCGGCGCGAAAGTGGAGATCACGATTTTCACGAAAGAAATGGATTTCAGAGCTGAAGTACGCAACAACGATCTGTATGCCGCCGTCGATTCCGCTATCGACAAACTAGAAGACCAGATGAGAAGACTCAAGACGAGAATGGAGAGAGGCCACAATGCTGATATGGGCCTCGGACGTTCCATTGCCTTTCAGAATTTCCAAGAAGAGAATAAGCCAGAAGACAGTGAAGAAGTCGTTCGTACTAAATCGATCTATCTCGAGCCGATGACATTAGACGAGGCTATTATGAGGATGGATGCATTAGGGCATAGTTTCTTTGTCTACTTAGACTCAGACGATGAAGAGATCTCAGTTGCTTACAAACGCTTGGATGGTGGCTATGGCGTCATACAAGCAGAGAATAAACTTCTTCCAGAAAAGTAATATTGATTGACGATTCTACAAGCACGGGAAACCGTGCTTTTCTTTTGCCTATAGTCAGCCCCTTTGCATGATTATTCATAAACTCCTAGGTGCA
>DHAP01000049.1 GCA_002397465.1 Caryophanales bacterium UBA4951
TGCAAATAGGAACTTAAATTAAAAAACAATCAGTCGCTTAGCTCGTAATAAAACTCGTCAAGGAATTCTTTGAGGAATGACAAACGTTTTTTGGCCAACTCCTGACCTGTTTTCGTGTAAAAATGTGAGCCAAGCAAAAGAAGTTTCTGATAAAAATGCGATAAAGTCGATTCGCTGCATTCTTTGAAGGAGAAAGTACCGTCTTCATTGAGATTAAGGTTCTTATCGTCATAGAATGGGCGTTTCTTTGAGGCTCCGTATTCGACGGTCCTGATGATGCCGATGGCCCCTATCGCCTCAAGCTTGTCGGCGTCGCTCACAATCATCGCGTTATGAGATGACAGGGGGTGGTCTTTCTCTTTGTGGAATGAGATGGTCGAGATGATGGAGACGGTCTCGTTGATCTCTTTTTCGCTGTACCCGTTTTCTTTAAGGCAATCGATGACCCGGCCCATTTGGGTTTCGATGTCCGAGAAAAGCTTCTCATCGACGCAGTCATGAAGATAGGCGGCAGCGAGGCAGATCCTTAGGTTCCCGCCTTCTTTATCCACGATCTTTTTGACCAAAGAGGCGACCCTTTCACCATGAAGATAAGAATGCCCGCTATAATCGCCAGCCAGCTCTTTTTTGACGAAACTTTGGATATCCATCAGTGAATCTCCTTATCCACGATCTTTCTTAAATATAGAAGTTCCTCAGGCGTATGGAAATAGTGTTCCCCGCCTTTCTCGACATAAAGCGTGGCCTCATCCTTCTTGGCAAAGGCCTCAATTGTTGTCCTATTGGTCAAATAGTCACCATCCCCATAGACGATGATGCTCGGGTATCGGCATTCGGGAAGATGGGTTTTGGCATAGACATAATACTCCAAGGAAACCACTCCCCCGGATTTTGTCTTTATCGTCTTTTCATTCTCGAGTCTTTGAGGGCTGATGTCGTCCATCTTCATCATCCCCTCAATGAGAGAGACCATATCCACCAAAGGCGAAACGAAGATGGCCTGCTTGATGTTTTTATCCTTCAAAGCCAGCATGGCAAAATAAGCCCCGATGCTGATGGCGTAAACCCCGATTTCCTCGTATTTCTTCTCTAAATATCCATAAACGGCAAGGATTTCCGGCACCACGGTCCAAGGGTTCATTTCTTCTTTTGAGTCTTTTCTTTCACCCGACTTAGGCAAAGAGAAAGAGATTACCTGGTAGCCTTTATGGCAAACGATGTCCGCTAAGAAAGAGGCCTCTTCTTTGTTGCCGCCCCGCCCATGAATGAAGAGAAACGCCTTCTTCGACTTCTCTCCATATGTGAGAACGGAGAAGTCCAAAACCCTTGTCTCGTTAACTAACATGGGTTGATTTTAGCATAAATCGAGCGGCTGGAAGATTCTTGTTAACGTCAAAAGAAGAGCCATTTTAGGCAAACAAGGAATGGCTTGTTTATCTTGTGAACTCTTTTTTCTACGATTTGACTAGGAGAGTCTAAAAAGAATATGCAAAGAAAGAAACAGTTTGTTATTTCGACGGCTTTTTCGGTGCTGATAGTCGGCGTGGCAGTGACGATCAACGCACTCAGTCTCACTTATTTTGATGGACTGTTCACGAGGTACTTTGGATCAACCAAATCTAGTCTCACGACATCAGACGAAAGTCTGGCCAATCTTGACACTCAATATTCAAAAAGCGAATTCGGAAGCCGCGAAGAAAGAAAGAAAAGCGAATCCGATTATGTTTTGGAAACGGCTTCCGAAGGGATAACCCTCTTACAAAACGATGGCTCATTGCCTTTAAGCAAGGGAACGAAAATCAGCCTTTTCTCCCACTCCTCGGTTGACCCGATCTACACCGGGACCGGCTCTGGCTCATCAAGTGCCAGCAAGACCACTTTGAAAGAATCGATTATAGACGCCGGGTTTACGCTAAATGAGACGCTTTGGGACTTCTATGCCAGCGGCAATGGCTCCTCATACGTTCGCTCCTCGGGTTCCTCCGGGTATGGGGCCAACGAGGAATGGTACATAAACGAATGCCCGTTGTCCGTTCTTCTTAACGAAAACGGTCTGAGCCAAAACTGGAAGGACACCACTGCCGTCTTTGTTCTTTCAAGAACCGGTGGCGAAGGGAAGGACCTTCCCCGCAGCATGCGGAACTGGGCTAATAGCGAAGAGGACAAAAGCAAACATTACCTTGAACCAGACTCCACAGAATTGGGCGTTATCTCTTATCTCAACGACAATTTCACGAACGTCATTCTCATCGTGAATTCCAACAACGCCATGGAACTGGGCTGGGTCAAGAACTATCCCAACGTAAAATCGGTTTTGTCAGCCCCGGCTCTTGGTGAAAGCGGAGCGGGCGCCATCGGCAAAATCTTCTCAGGCGAAGTCAACCCAGGCGGGCATTTGGCGGACACCTATGTCTATGATGATTTCTCTTCGCCAGCCATGATGAACATGGGTGATTATGGCTACACGAAGAACGGATCTGACACCTCTTACCGTTATGTCAATTACGATGAGGGCATCTACGTCGGCTATCTATACTATGAAACCCGCTATGAGTATTCAGTTTTGGGCAACGACTCATCTTATGACTACGATTCGGAAGTCGTTTATCCCTTTGGGTACGGCTTAAGCTACACCAGTTTCGAATGGTCTGATTTCTCTTATAGACAAGATGATGACGTCTTCACTTTTAGCGTGAACGTCAAGAACGTCGGGTCCGTTTCCGGCAAGGACGTCGTCCAACTGTATTCTCAGTCGCCCTATACCGACTATGACAAAGCCAATGGGGTCGAAAAACCCGCGGTCAAACTCTCGTCGTTTGCAAAAACCTCCCTCTTGGAGCCCGGCGAAAGCGAAACCATCACCATGGAAGTGGATAAAAAAGATCTGACGTCATATGACGAAAACAAAGCCAAGGCCTATATCCTTGACGATGGGACCTATTATTTCTCATTGGCCTCAAACGCCCATGAAGCGGTGAATAACATCCTTAACGAGAAACAAAAGGATGGGGTGTATGTGAATGCCGACAAAAAGAGCGGCTCTTCTAGAAACGAGATGACGGCGTCCTATACACAGGAATCTTTCGATGATGTCACTTACTCAACTTCCTCTACCGGAGTCGAAGTCACCAATCAGTTCGATCACGCCAAGAAAGATGGAACGGTTTACCTAAGCCGGAAGAACTGGGAATCAACATTCCCAAAAACCGAAGGAACAGCCTCCACGATAGTAAGCAATAACGCTTCCAGAAGCGGATACCTCTATGTTCAGGAAATCGATGATGACACTTATTCAAAACTACAGTCAACCGACTCCTTGAACCCCAATGACCTAAGCAGTCTGAAGGACGTGACTTACGGGGCTAATAATTCATCCGAGCTCATCGATGTCAGAGGACTCGACTATGACGACGAGGCTTGGGATGACGTCCTCGACAACATCACCAAGAGTGAGTACGAAAACGTAATTGCCCAGTCGGGATATGGCACCAAAGAAATGGACTCGATCAACAAGCCAAAGACCGTCGAACTTGATGGCCCGGCTGGCTTCAATGCGGTCGTCGGAACAACCGGAAATGATTCCATCTGTTCCTGCAGCGAACTCGTGATAGCCCAAAGCTGGAACGTCAATTTGGCAAAACGCCTCGGCGAATTGGTCGGAGAAGATGGCTTGGCCCAGGGCATCAGCGGATGGTATGCGCCAGCCATGAACATCCATAGGACGCCATTCGGCGGAAGAAACTACGAATACTATAGCGAGGACGGTTACCTCTCTGGCGAAATGGGCAAGAGCACCATCGTCGGAGCCGCCAGCAAAGGAATCTACACGACCATGAAGCACTTTGCCCTCAACGAGCAAGAATGCAACCGCGGCGGGGTCGCCACCTGGGCCAACGAGCAGTCAATCAGGGAAATATATCTGAAACCCTTCCAAAAGTGCGTCGAGGAAACCGGCGAGGTGAGCATCAAAAGTTACAAGGCAACGGAGGTCGACGGAAGCCTCACTTATGTTGAGACCACTTCGAAAATACCGGCCTGCATGGGAATCATGTCTTCTTTTAACCGCATCGGCTACGTCTGGGCAGGCGGGGATTATCCGCTTCTCACAACGGTCTTAAGAAACGAGTGGGGCTTCAAAGGATTTGTCATCACCGACTATGACAGCGGCGGTTACATGGACACGATCCAGATGTTAAAGGCCGGCGGTGACGTCAAACTCAACCAGCTCGGCAGTTTCAAGAACTTCTCGAACTCCGCGACCTTGCGGAACCTTTCAAGGAACTCGGCCCACCACCTCCTCTATGCCATTGTCAACTCTAGCGCGATGAATGGTTACATCAACGGGACGAGTTATGTCTCCGGCTTCCCTTATTACTACCTCATACTCATCGCCTATGATGCTTTGAGTGCCGGCGGAATCGGACTTATTTACTTCTTTTATCTCAAGGGAGTCAAAAAAGAAAAGAAGGCAAAAAAAGCAAAACAATCTGAGTGATGAGACCATATAAAAACATCCTGTCGGCTCCTGAAACATCTATAGACAATGGAAGTTAGGCGACAATTGCCTTAATATCTTTACTACAGATTCGTAGACGCCCTCAAGGCTGAGAAAGGATGACCGCTTTGATCAATGTAGCAATCGTCGAAGATGATGGTGAGTGTTCTACGCTGATTGCTTCTTACCTTCAGAAATACGCGAAAGGCAAGGAGCTTACCATCTCCAGTTCCGCCTATGCCAACGGGTCGCTTTTCCTGTCGCAATACAAACCGATCTATGACATCGTTCTTTTGGACATTCAGCTTCCGAGCATGTCTGGGCTTGAGGTCGCGGACAGGCTTCGTCAGATCGATGAGAAAGTCATCATCGTCTTCATAACCAATATGCGTCAGTTGGCCTTAGAGGGATATCGTGTCAACGCGATAGACTTCGTGGTCAAGCCCGTTCAATTTGAACGTTTCTCCATCATGATGGACAAAGCGATGAGAATAATATCCAGCATCGACAAGAAACCGATCATGATCCATTCAGCCTATGGAGAGATGAGAGTCGATGCCTCGGACATCTTCTATGTCGAGGTCTATTCCCACCACATCATCTATCCAAAGGAAACAGTGAATCGTGGGGAACCCTCTCCTCGGTCGAAGAGAAACTCGCCTCCAAGCAATTCTCCCGCTGCACCAGTTCCGTTTTGGTCAATCTCTCATACGTCGAATCCATAGAGAAAGACTCGTTGGTGGTCCATGGGGAAAAGCTCCACGTCGCGAGGTCCCGCCGGGCCAAACTGATGGAGGCTTTCGCCATCTATATGTCAAATTGGGGAGCCTAAATGGATTTGACCGCTTGGGCTTGGGAATTCGTCGAGATGCTGACCATCTGGGCCGGTGCTTTCTTTGCGATGGGCATGTTTCTTAACACCTCCAAGGAGCATCGTAGGAACCATCTGCCATTTCTCATCCCGATTTATGTCTGTCTCTCGTTAGGTTTCATTCTCTCATTCGCCCTTTTGATCACGATCTATAACGACGTTATGTCGTTCTTCTCCTATTTCATCGTCTACTTCGCTTTGTTCCTTCTCTCTTTCGGTGGGGTCGTCATGTTCTTCAAAGCCACCGTCACCCGTTTTCTCTTTGCCTTCTATTCCGGAGTCCTCACCGTCTTGATCGGTTCCCGCTTCTCGAACTATATCTGCAATATCACGAAGATTGGCAAAGCGTGGTCTTTCACCGTGAGCACCCTGACCATGAGTCTTGTCATCGTCCTTATTTATTTCACTTTGGCCAAAAAAATAAGGCATGACGACAACTTCAACCCCGAACTCAAAACACTGCTTATTCTTGGCATCTCGGCTTCTTTCGTCATGCCGATTGCCTATCTGGAGTCATATGTTCAAAACAACCAACTAGGCTATTTCTTTCTGATCTTGGCTCAGGAAACGGTCTATGTCGTCTTCCTTTATTTCCATTTCATGATGTATGGGGCCTACAAGGAGAAGACGAGGGCCACCATCGAAGAAGCCTTGATGGAAGAAAGGCTCAAACAAACCAAAGACAATCAGGAGATCATCAATTCGCTGAACATCAAAATCCATGATCTCAAGCATCAGATCAAACACATAGGGAGCGACAGTGAGATCTCCCAAGCCTTCGCCGATGATTTGTATAAGAGCATCGGAGAATATGACTCCATCGTTAAAACCGGCAACGACTTGCTCGATGCGATACTGAGTGAAAAGAGCCTACGCTGCGAAAGAGATGGCATCGACTTCACCGTGATGATTGATGGGAAGCTTCTTGCCTTCATGAGCCCCGTCGACCTCAACTCCCTATTTGGGAACATCATCGACAACGCCATCGAAGCGGAGAACAAGATAAGCGAAAAAGAAAAACGCTTTATCTCGATGACCACCAGATTGAAGGACAATTTCCTGACAGTCATCGTCGAAAACAAGACCGAGAGCAGTATTTCATTCGACAAAAACCATATGCCAATCAGCGACAAAGGAGACTCGTTGCTCCATGGCTTTGGAACCCACAGCATCGCTCAGATCGCTAAGAAATATCAAGGACAGGTCACTTTCGAAGCCAATGACGGTATTTTCTCCCTCGTCTTACTCTTCCCAAAGTCACTTTCATAACATAAATGGCAAAGTAAGCCCTTTCAAAAGAGGAGTTCTTTTTCCCAAACGGGGTAGAAATGGCTTAACCCCTTTTCTTTTCATGACATCATCGTTGCTGAATTATGAAAAACAAAAAAACCAAAATCATCGTCGGTTCTATTTCGATAGCCGCCGTGGTCTCCGCCATGGTCGTCGTCAATGCGTTGGCCTTTGGCTACTTCTCAAACTTCCTGACATCATACCTAGGCTATTTCAAACTCAGCGAGAACAAGAGCAGCGACCTCGATGCCACCTATTACGCCAAAAGATACGATGAGGACACCCTCACCAGTAAGAAGACGGCGTTGAGTGAGGACATTACATTAAACGGCATCACGCTATTGAAAAACGACTCAGGGACATCGCTCCCCTACAAATTAGGAACGACCTTCTCCCTCTTCAGTCAATCATGCGATGACTGGGTCGGAGCCGGAACCGGTTCAGGCTCTTCTTCCAGCGGCAAGAACCTGAAGAACTGCCTTGAAGAGGGCGGTTTTAAGGTCAATGACACCCTATGGAACTTTTACTCAAAAGGAAATGGGTCTTCTTATAAAAGAGGCTCCGGCTCCATATCATTCGGCGATGGCGAGGATTATCGGATCAACGAATGTCCGGCTTCCGTCTTGCAAAGCGAAAGCGGACTTGAGAGCAGTTACGAAGGCACTTCGGCCGTCTTCATCTTCTCAAGGATGGGCGGAGAGGGAAGAGACATGGCCCGAGGCATGGTCCAGCATGCCGATTCGGCGGAGGACAAGAAGAAAAATTACCTTGAGCCCGATTCCACGGAGCTGGCCTTACTAGACTACATCAGTTCCTTATCATGCTTCGATGACATCCTGCTCATCATCAATTGCAACAACGCCCCCGAACTGGGCTGGGTCAGCAACTATCCGAAGATCCACGCGGTCCTTCAAGTCCCGGGAACGGGGATGGATGGCCTTCATTCGCTCAGCAAGATACTCTCTGGCGAGACAAGCCCTTCCGGCCATTTGGTCGACACTTATGTCTACGATAACTTCTCCTCTCCCGCCAGCGTCAACTGCGATGAGTCTGTCTATTATCCTGAAGGTAAGGCCCCCACTGGAGACGATGCTTCCTCTTTGTATTACTATTACATGACTTACGAAGAGGGCATCTATGTCGGTTACCGCTATTACGAGACCCGCTATGAGGATGTCTGCCTTGGCAACGAAAGCCAATACAACTATGACTACGCAAATGAGGTCCTCTATCCTTTTGGGTATGGCTTAAGCTACTCAGAGTTCGAGTATAGCGACTTCTCCATCAGCAATAACGATGACGAATACCAAGCCACCGCCACCATCAAAAACGTCGGTTCCTGCGATGCTCGCGGAGTGGCGGAATTCTATCTCCAAAAGCCCTATACGGACTATGACAAAGAAAACGGAATTGAAAAAGCCTCGATCGAACTTGTCGGCTACAAGAAGAGCAAAACCTTGAAGCCTGGCGAAAGCGAGACGGTCTCGATCAGTTTCAAAGAGAAGGATCTTTGCAGCTATGACAGCAAAAAATCTCAAACCTACATCCTTGAGAATGGTGATTACTTTTTGAGCGTCGGAAGCGATTCCCACGCCGCCCTCAACAACATTCTGAGAGAAAAAGGCGGCTATTCCGAGAAGTATCTCGTGGCCTCTCCGAGCGAGAAAGTCGCCGGCAACGCAAGTTTGGCCGCTTCCTTTAAGCCTTCGATGGAAGGTGAGATAGACAGTGAGACCTATTCAGTCGATTCCACCAGCGGAAACAAGATAACCAACCAATTTGATCACGCCACGAGTGATGACATCGTCTATTTGAGCAGGAATGACTGGGTTGGAACCTATCCGACCACGAGAGGCGAGGTCTCCGACGTCGTCTCGACTTATGGCAACCGAGTCAACGGAGGAACCGCCTCCGACCCGAAGAACTACCTCTATAAAATGGATATCTCACGAGAGGACTATAACAAAATCCGTTCCACCTCATCATTGAATCCTAATGAGGACGAGGGCTCTTCCGAGAAGATTCGTTTCAATGAGAGCAACTCCCTCTCCTTAGTCGACTTAAGAGGAGCGGATTACGATGACGAGAGATGGGATGACCTCATCGCCGAGCTTTCCAGCGATGACATGAGCTCACTCATCGCCAAAGCCGGCTATGGAAGCATCGCCGTCTCTTCAATCAAAAAAACCTAAGACAACTTCTGCGGATGGTCCTGCCGGATTGTCAAACGGCTATGGCTATTGCACCGAGATAATGCTAGCGCAGACCTGGGATGTCAATTTGGCCACAAGGATGGGCGATCTTGTCGGTGAGGAGTGCCTCCATAAAGGCACGACTGGCTGGTATGCCCCTGCCATCAACATCCACCGAACACCATTCAGCGGCAGAAACTTCGAATACTATTCCGAGGATCCCTATATGAATGGGGCGATGTCCTCTTCTTTGATCAATGAAATTGCCAAGAGCGGCGTCACCATTTACGTGAAACACTTCGCCCTCAATGATTCAGAGAACCACAGAGGCGACCGCAACAATGAGAACGGAAGGGGCGACTGGGGCATCGTCACCTGGGCCAATGAGCAATCGATCAGGGAAATCTACCTCAAGCCTTTTGAGATGAGCATCAAATCCGGCACTGTCGAGGAATCCTATTACGAGGTCAATGAGAAGGGCGAGCACGTCCTGACCACGAAGAGCGTCCCCTGCTGCATGGGCGTCATGACTTCTTTCAACCGCATCGGCTACACCTGGGCGGGTGGCGACTATAACCTCATCACCGGGGTCCTCCGCAACGAATGGGGTTTCAACGGAGAGGTCATCAGCGACTTCGACAATGGCGAATACATGGACACTAAACAAGCCTTGAAGGCCGGTGCCGACACCAAACTCAACTATCTCGGAACCAAAGACTACGAAGGCAATGAGTACTCCCTAAAAGGGAATATCACCTCTTCTGATTATCACTACGCCAAAGAAGCGATCCATCATGTCTTATATTCCGAGGCTAATTCTTTGTCCATGAACGGGCTTGTCGATGGCAACACCATCACCACGGTCGGCTATTACGTCATCATCATCGCCAGCTACGATGCCTTGTCAGTCGCCGGAATCGTCTTGATAGCCTTCTTCATGATTCGCAAAGGAAAGAAGGAAAAGGAAGCAAAGGCATAAGGCCTTTAGAGGGATATTTATGAGAAAATCTTCGCTATTCAAGGGTTTGTCAGGCGTCTCGACACTCCTTTTATCCAGCACTGCAGCCTTGATGGCCATCATGTTTCAAAATGACGGAGCCATCAATTCCTATCTCGGATTAAGCGTTTCCAAAATCTCTTCGAAGATGACATCCGAGACGATGTATTACAAAACCGCCTATACATCCGATGGCGTCCCTAGCGGAGAAGGGCTGGAGGCTTTGAACAAAAAGGAAAAGAGCTTTTGTATCCAAGAAGAAAGCGAAGGCGCGGTCCTCGTCAAAAACGGAGACGTCGATGGAAGCAAAGCCCTGCCGTTAGGCAAAAACGAGACTAAGGTCACTTTGTTCGGAAGGGCTGCGGCCGACCCAATCTACAAATGCCGTTCTGGCGGGCCGACCGCGGACACCACCAAACTGATCAACCTTCCAACGGCCTTGAATAACGATGGCATCACCATCAACCAAACCGTCTATGACGCTCTTGCGAGCAGCACGGTCAAAAGAAACCTTGGCACCACCGGGGTCCTCGGGACGGCTTCCATAGGAGAACTTGATCCCAGTTTCTATGATTCATACACCTCAACCTATTCAAGTTACTCAGATGCCGCGATCGTCGTTTTCTCGAGATACGGCGGCGAGGGAAACGACCTTCAGACCACAGATGCTGATGGCATCAGTGAGCTGGCTTTGCATCCTTCAGAGGCCAACCTTCTCAAGAGCATCAAAGGCAAATTCAAAAAAGTCATCGTCTTATTGAACTCCGGCTATCCGCTTGAATTAGGTTATCTGGAAAAAGAAGAGTATGGCGTCGATGCCTGCCTATGGATTGGCAACCCCGGCAACTATGGCTTTCAAGGGGTGGCCGACCTCTTGGTTGGAAAATCAAGTCCAAGCGGTCGCTTCGTTGACACATATGCCACCGACTCTTTGTCTTCTCCGGCCGTCCAGAATTTCGGCTCAATCCAATGGAACAATTCAAACTGGGTTGAAAGCGAATCAATCAGCGGCAACAAAGTCGACAATTACGTCGTTGAGGCCGAAGGCATCTATACTGGCTACAAATACTATGAGACTAGATATGCCGATGCCTTATTAGGGGCCGACAACGCCAGCAACATCGATTATGGCGGATACGCCTCCAAAAAAGAGAATGGCGGCAATGGCAGCATTTGGAGCTATTCCGACGAAATCGCCTACCCCTTCGGATATGGGCTTTCCTATACGGATTTCACTGAGGAGATAGTCGACGGCTCATTCAAAAGAAGCGCCAAAGAAGATGGGACTGGCTACAACTTCACGATGGACGTCAAAGTCACCAACACCGGCTCAGTTGCCGGAAAAGACTCAGTCTTGCTCTATGTCTCAGCCCCCTACACCTCTTATGACAAGAACAATGGGCTGGCCAAATCAGCCATCCAGCTTCTCGAGTATGGAAAGACGGATAGCATCGAGCCTGGCGAGAGTGAGACCATTACCCTCACCGTCGATGATTATCTATTGGCTTCCTATGATGAAACCTATTCCCATGGTGGGGTTGTGGGCGGCTATGTGATCGAAGATGGAAATTACTATTTCGGAATCGGAGATGACGCCCATGAAGCCCTCAACAACATCATGATGGAAAAGAGCCTCAATGAGAATTTGAGCTATAAGCATGATTACACCGACGAATTCGGAAACACACTCACCGCGAAAAGCGAGGATGAACTCAAAGGGTTAACCGCCATCTATAGCCAGGAAGGCCACGTCGATGGTTTCGACAGCACCTATTGCACGTCTCAATACACCGGTGAGTTGATCCAAAACCGCTTCTCATCCGATAGTGACACCCCCGTCGACATCAATGACATCCTTGGTGAAAACACAGTCACATATCTTTCGAGAACCGATTATGCGACCTTCCCAAAGACGTGTCGCTTGGATGGGAATGACACCTTGGTCTCGTTGCTCAACAAACGTTATGAGAAGCCAGACGATGCGCCTTCCTATGACAGTTTCACTCAAAAAGAAGACAGTGACCTCAAATTCATCGACATGAAGGACGTCGATTACGATGACCCTAAATGGGACACCTTCATAAACCAGCTTTCCGAAAAGGATATGTTGTCCCTCCTCGATGACTCGATGGGCAACGTCGAAATCAAATCGGTCAGCAAACCAGCCAACATCAACCATGACGGTCCAGATGGCTGGGTCCCGGCTTATAAATACGGCAGCAAAGGCACTTCAACCCTCTATTGCGGGGAAATCGTTTCTTCATCAGCATTCAACAAAGACCTGTTGGAGGAACGGGGAACTCTCTTGGCCGAAGACGCCATCTATTGTCACCTTAGCCAAGGTTGGTGCCCTGGCGCCGACATCCACCGCACCCCTTTCAGCGGAAGGAACTTTGAATATTATTCCGAGGATTCTTATCTCTCATACATCGATGGAGGAATCCAATGCAAAGCCATGCAGGAAGGTGGATGCATGGCGGCTATCAAACACTTCTGCGGAAATGATCAGGAAACACACCGCGAGGGCCTTTCGACCTTCATGAGCGAGCAGGCACTCCGTCAAGGGCCGATCAAAGGCTTTGAAGGGGCCTTCACCATCGGAGGAGCCTTAGCCACCATGGGCACGACTTCAAGAATCGGAGCAACTTCCGCTTCGACGAGCTACGCCCTCAACACTGAGGTACTACGTGGAGAATTTGGCTTTAAAGGCTCGGTCATCACCGATGCTTTGACGGAGGAAAACGTCGCGACGACCGACCCACTTATGTGTCTAGTGGGCGGGTCAGACATGTATTGCATGAACTCACACTCAGGCAAAGTGAAAGCCAAACTTGACGAGGGAGACGGCTATATTCTCAGTTTGGTGAGGCAATCCAACAAACGTTATTACTATGCCTACGTCCATTCGAATCTGATAAATGGCCTCTCTCATGAAACCACCGTCGCCTCCGACTTCCCTTGGTGGAAGGGCGTCACCATCGGGTTGATCTCTTTCTTCGGGGCCAGCGAAGTAGTCTTGGTTGGCTTGTACGCGTTCTTCAAGATTAAGGAAAGGAAGCATGAAGATGAAAAAGCTGCTTAGGAATCCTTTGAAGGAAAGGAAACTATCTGATTTGCTCTCATTGATCATGGGCGTCTTGTTCATGATCGCAGCCATCATTTACGTAATTCTCGGGAATGGTGACCGGAATTATTCATCAAACGTGATGATCATGGCCTTGGTCTCTGGAATCGCGATGATCCTAGGGATGTTCGTCTCGTTCTCGGAAATTCGTTTTGCCTCTGCTCTCTTGTTCATCGCCGCTTCAGGAATCCAGTGCTATTACAGCGCCCCTACCATCACCGACATCTTCAATGAGGTCGTCTACTATGGCGGAAGCCATTTCAATTCAGTTTTCTTCTTGGTCCTTTTCCTCAGCATTGGAATCTTGGCCTGCCTTTATCTTTTCTTTGACGGAACCAAAGGCCAAAAGAAGGCAAAAGAGGAGCGGCTTTAATCAAAAGAAGCAGAGACTATTCAATGATGAAAAGCGCTTACATAGAATTTTTATATCGATAATCTTTCCTTAAAGGAGGCAAGAAATGAAGAAGAAGATTTTAGTCGAAGCGATGCTCTTATCAATGGCATCCGTCGCGCTCACTTCATGTGGCTCGAGTTCAACCAACACGATCGGAAACACTTATAACAGCACTCCGACCGCCACGTATTCCCAAATCGAAGCGGGCAACTACGGCTTTGAGGTGAGCCTTATCACCTACAGCGAGTCATCCCTCAGCTTGGTTGACTCCTCCACCTATCGTCTCACCAACGAGTACACACAATACATCGTCGACTGGTCGATGGCCTTCACAAGCTATGTCATCACCTTAGGGCAATACAGCCAGACCGGAAGCGACACCGAAGCCGGGACGATCACCTACTCATTAGCGGCGGCTACTTCCGTCTCCTACACTTCGCACACCAACGAAGGAGACGTCTATCTCGACAGCGACAATTTCCCAGAGGAGACCGATGCGGCCACCAATGGCGGGTTTGCCACCAAAGACGATCTGCTTAACGCCTACAACAAAACCTATACAGCCACCGTCAATACCAACACATATCTATTGTCGATAGCTGAAGAGTCCGCGAGCTAATTTGCTCTACCAGGGCGGGAGGGGAAACCTGCCCGCCCTGTTTTCTTTTATCCAAAAGGAGGAAATATGAAAAAGACACACACAAGGATGGGGAACAAAAAGTTCCTCGCCATCACTTTGAGCTCAGCTTTCGTTCTCGCTGCCGTCATGAGCGCCGTCAACATAGCCGCCAACATATACGAAGACATCCTTTACTCATACGTGGGAAGAGGCACCGCCAGTAAGCACTATCCATCAGGAAGCGAGAACTGGGACACCAATTATTACGAGGCCGAGAGTGTCAATGAGCAAGAAGCCCACCAAAAGGGCGCTGATGTCACAAGAAAAATTGCGGAGGAGGGCGTGGTTCTTTTGAAGAACAAGAATGATTGCCTTCCTTTGACGACCAGCAAGAGCCCGAACCCTTCCAAGGACAAGAAAATTACTCTTCTAGGACGCCGCAGTGTCAACACCGTCTTCTCGGGCTCGGGTTCCGGAGCCATCAATTCCTCCTTTTGCACCACTTTGGAGACTGCCCTTGAAGATGGCGGCTATTCGATTAATGAGGATGTCTTACAAATCTACAAGGACCATTTAAACGACGTCAAAGTCCAGAAGATCGTGATGGATAATCCTGACGGCGCCTCCTACCAGATCGGTGAGTTCCCCCACGATCAATATTTCAGCGATTACACCTCGAGAGATTCCTTTGGAGGCTATACCGATGCCGCCATCGTGGTCTTAGGAAGGCAAGGCGGTGAAGGATATGACTTCACCGAGGACATGAAAGAGCCTTATAACTCCGCCAAAAAAGATCTCTATTCCAAGAGCGACTCCCAATATGGCTATTACGATGAGAACTACACGAAGGGGCAGAACCAACTTCAACTCAACAAAGATGAGAAAGACCTGATTGAGATGGCCAAGCTTTGCTCTGACAAAGTCATCGTCATCTTGAACTGCGCCAACGTCATGGAAGTTGGTGAGCTTCAAGACGATCCTGATATCGACTCCATCGTCTACATGGGTTGCCCAGGCTTCACCGGGACCGAAGGCCTGACCAATGTTTTAAATGGGACCGTCTCGCCCTCTGGGCATACGGTCGACACTTGGGAGAGAAGCCTCAGCAAAGACCCGACCAGCGAAAACTATGGCTCTTATGCCTTTAGCAACATCACCGCCGATAACGGTTATCAGATGGATTCCTACACCATGGACTATGAGGAGGGAATCTATCTTGGTTATAGATATTACGAAACGGCAGATGATGAATCCAAAAAAGGCAACTACTCCTCTTTTGATTACGATAATTCCGTCGTCTATCCTTTTGGCTATGGGCTAACCTACACCTCGTTTTCATGGGAGTTGGATTCCACGCCTGATTTATCAAGCATCGACTCCAAAGGAACGATAAGCATCGACGTCAAAGTCACCAATACCGGGAATTACCCAGCTAAGGACGTCGTCCAGCTTTATTATTCATCCCCCTATGAGAGTGGCGGGGTCGAGAAAGCCTCAAAAGTGTTGGGTGACTTCAAGAAAACGCCGACCCTTTATCCGGCCAGCGAAGAGAATGTGTCCAAGCCCAATTCATGTGTGGTCACCCTTTCCTTAGACGTCGAGGACATGGCCAGCTATGACTACAAACGAAGCAATTCCGACGGCAGCCAAGGAGCCTATGTCCTCGACAAGGGGAACTATGGGATCTTCTTGCAAAAAGACGCCCATAACGTCTCGTCGATAGATCCTTTGTATTGGGATAATTCATCGACGGTGGTCTATGATTCTTCTAATCCAAGACAAAGCGAGGTCGAGGCTCAAACCGGAGAGTCTGTCGATCTCTCCGAGGAAACAAAATCAAGCTTGACAGTCCAGGCTGCCACAAATCGTTTCTCCGATGTCTCCGACCATTTCGTCGAATACGACTCAAGTGAGAAGAATGACTCCAGCATGGTCAATCTCTCACGCTCCAACTTTGCCTCTTCCTATCCGACCGCCCCGAGCCAAAGCGAATTAAATGGGGATGGGTTATCAAGCGATGAGAAGAACCAATACAAGCGTTTTGACTCTTCCTCATTAATCGACAAAAACGAGACAGCCCCCTCACAAGACCAAGAAAAACAATATTCTTTGGTCGATATGCGCGGACTTACTTACGACGACCCCAAATGGGACACTTTGCTTAATCAGATGAGCACCAAGGAACTCTATACCTTGGTCCGAAACGGTTATTACAGCACGATGTCCATCGCCAGCATCGATAAACCGGCCACCGACCAAAGAGATGGTCCGGCTGGGTTGATGCTTTATGCCTCGACGATCTCCACGAGCGCCAACGGCTATTCGTCCGCCACCCTGGTCTCCTCAACCTACAACGTCGACTTGGCTGAGGAAATGGGAGAGGCTTTTGGTGAAGAAGCCTTGACGATGAACCCTCAAATCACCGGGGTCTATGCCCCTGGCGTCAATCTCCACCACTCCGCTTTCGGAGGAAGAAACTTCGAATATTATTCAGAAGACCCACTTTTAGCGGGGAAAATGGCCTCTGGAATGGTCTCTGGAACCGCCAAGAAAGGCCTTGTGACCTACATGAAGCTCTTCGCCTTCAACGATCAGGACACCCACAGAATGAATGGCATGTCCGTCTTTGTGAACGAGCAGGCCGCCCGTGAACTTTATCTCAAGGCTTTTGAAATCGCCTTTAAGGAACCGACCACCGAGATCAAATACATCTCTGATGATAAGGGAACCGTCTCGACCAAGATCATTAGGGCGACTATGGGCTGCATGACTTCCTTCAACAGGATCGGAGCCACCCCTGCTGGAACCTCCTCCGCCTTGCTCAACGATGTTGCAAGAGGCGAATGGGGTTTCCAAGGAACCTTCCTCTCAGACTGCAACATCGGTGATTCGATGATCGCTCCAGAAAGGATGCTCTTCGGAGGCGGTGATCAGAACCTCTCGTTCATCTCCACCAATTCCTATGGCTATTCCTATAGCAGCGCTACCGTTCAGAACCTCTTGCGAAAAGCCTGCAAGAACATCCTCTACACCAACTGCCATAACGCCTCGATGAATGGACTTGTCTCAGGCAGTTACATAACCTATTCGCTATCATGGTGGCAATGGTGTCTCGTCGGCTGCGATGTCCTCTTCTATGGAGGCTCGTTCGCCCTAGTTTGCTGGGCTTGCGTCCGCATTATCAAATCCCGCAAGAAAAAAGACGACCAAGTCGTTCTATAGACACTAGACTGACCAAAGGCCTGCGAATAAAATGCAGGCCTTTTCTTGTTGCCATGATTTCACAAAGGGGATCACACGAAAAACGAACATTCTCTTATGGCCCTCTTCTCTTTTATGGCTTTATAATCTATTCACATGCTAAAAAGATTAACTATCACGAATCTGGCCATCATTGAGAACATCGAAGTCACTTTCAAGGACGGATTTACTGTCCTGACCGGCGAGACCGGGGCGGGCAAAAGCCTTGTCATCGATTCTCTCTCGCTTCTATTAGGGGCCAGAGCCTCCAATGAACTCATCCGCTCAGGCGAGGACAGTGCCTTGATCCGTGGGGTATTTGAATTCAACTCACCCCAACTTGAAGCCATTCTTTTTAACTTGTCCATCCCCACCGCCAACAATGAGATCCTGATTGAAAGAACCATCTCCAAAACGAGAAACCTCATCAAAGTAAACGGAACGTCCGTCTCGCTTAATGACCTCAACAAGATTTCAAAATACCTGGCGGACATCCATAGCCAATTCGATTTTGAGAAGATCCTCAATCCTGAGAACTATCTTGGCATCATCGATGGTTTCTCTTATGAGATGACAAGCTCCTACAAGAAAGAATACCAAGAGAGACTCCAAGCCTACAAAGAGAAGAAACAGGCCTATGAGGCCATGCTCGAAAGAAAGAAGAAACTTGAGGAAAGCAAAGACTTCTATGAGTTCCAGTACAAGGAATTAAAAGCCGCGGACCTCAAAGAAGGCGAAGAAGAAAGCCTAGCTTCCGAGCTTTCATTGCTTCGTAACTACGACAAGATCTATGAATTGTCCCAAGAGGCCAATGAACTAGTCCATGAAGACTTCTTGGACAAAATATATGAGTTAGACAAGACGTTGGAAAAACTCTCGGAATATCAAAGCCAGTATAAGGAAAGCCATGACCGTCTCGACGATTCCTATTACGTCATCACCGACATCTTCGACACTCTCAAAAAGAGCCTCGACAGCATCGACTATGACCCCGACAGGTTAAACGAGCTGGAGCAAAGGGACTCTGACCTCAGCGAATTGAAACGCAAATACAAGAAGAGCCTCCCTGAGCTCATCGTTTACCGCGATGAGTTAGAAGAGACGATGGGCGGAGATTCCACTTTCGACGAGGACCTCCAAAAGAAGAAAGACGAAATGGACGAGGCCTTAAAGTCCGCCATCGAAAAAGGCAAGGAACTAACCGTCTTAAGAAAGAACATCGCCAAATCCATCGAAAAGGAACTTGAGAGGAATATGGCGGAGCTTTTGCTCAAAGCCAAGTTCAAAGTCTCTTTCAACGAATTAAAGGAACAGCCGGATGAATCAACTTTACGAGAAGATGGACTCGATGAGGTCGATTTCCTCATCGAAACCAACGTCGGCGAAGGATTAAGAAGCCTCAGCAAGGTGATATCAGGCGGCGAGGCCTCGAGAATCATGTTGGCCTTCAAGTCGGTCTTCATCAAAGCCAATAAGATCGCCACGGTCATATTCGATGAAATCGACACCGGCATCAGCGGTGAAACCGCCCAAGCAGTCGCTAAAAAGATCCACGAAATCTCTTTGTCGAGCCAAGTCATCGCCATTACCCATATGCCCCAAGTGGCCTCCTTAAGCGACCACCACATCCTCATCTCCAAAGAGGTCAAAGGCAATAGGACTTACGCCCATATGAAGGAACTCAACCTTGATGAGAAGATACGCCAGATCGCCTATCTGATATCTGGCGGAAAGATAACAGACAAACAACTCGAATACGCCAAAGAAATGGTTCTCGATAGAAAGAACTAGTCTAAATCTCAGCATATGGAAATAGACGAAGAAGAAACGAAGTCTTAGGAAATAAACCCTGTTACATCGGCAAAAGATCGATAAGAGTAAATATCCATTCACATTTTTTGCAATTCAAATGGAATAATAACGGCAGAATGTTTGGCGATGGGGAGAAAATTAAAGAAGAGGAAATCCTTGATTGTCTTTTAAACATTTTTTGATAACTGTCTAATATCTAGATTTTATCGACTATTTTATGATTAGAACTTAGTGATTTTGACGGTGGCTTGGTCGCTGGCGACACTGACGAAACTGATGCCATAGTTAAAGGTGCTGCCGTCGTTCATCTTGGTCTTGTTGCCAAAGAAAGCGGAGCCGTAATCCTTATAACCAGTATGGGTTCCAATCGTGAAGGTGTTTCCAGTCGCGAAGAGGTCGCTCTTATTGAGTGTGTGCCTAACGCTTGATGATGTCTTACTAAAAGTATTCGTCCCTCCGGCCTGAATAAGGTCAAGCAAATGGAATGACGAAGAGAACGATGATGGCTGAGTAGAATATGATCCGTTAGTGGAATTACTGTTGGCGACCTGAACATAGTTGTAACTGGTAGTTCTTGGATCATCCACCACCGCGCCACTGTTGAATAATGAGGATGAATTGTATCCCCATAAACGTGAGTCAACATGGTAGAGACGGATACCACCATTGCCAAGATCGTTGGTCCAACTTGACCAATCTTTGGCGTTGTTTCCTACCGGCGTGAAGAGTTCCATTATGATGTACTCGTCATAAGCAGAGCCGTTCCAATCGTTTCCGATGAGGATGCAGTCCCCGCTTGTGGCGGTTGGTCTTAACGTAATCGTAGTCTCACTCTTTAGTCCATTGACCACATAAGGTTTGATCCAGCCCATGATGAGCTTGGAGTAACAGTTCCAGTCAAAGACGTTGTAGTCCTGCATGTCTGCCCAACCAACGAAATCGGACGCATCGCTTTCGTCATCATTAGAATTGTAATTGTAATAGTCATCAAGGCCATAGATGTGTCCTTGTTCATGGATTGTGGTGACGGCATCGCCCAAATGTCCAAGGTTCGAGGAGCTATAGCAATTGGCGACTGGGTTGGCCTTCGTTCCTTTGGCGACGTTTCCTATGATGTTCATATGAGGCCATAGCGCGCTGCCCCAGTTATTGTTGTCGTTGCCATCAAGGAAGAAATGGACGGAATCAATATATCCATCGTCATCAGAATCATAGTCATCAAGATTGATGCCATACGTGGAACCAGCCCAACTGACGGCCCCGGAAATCAAAGAATAAAGCTTGTTCATATTCGCGGTTTCGTCCGAAGTCGAAAGATCACTTTGGCTATATGTCGACTGATACATCTTGCTCATCGTTCCGGCAACTTCGCCAGTGATTAAAAGCTGAGAATAAGACGCTCTCTTATAATAGCTGACCAAAGAGTCGGTCCCGGTTCCGTAAAGGTTCGTATTAACAGTGTTCAATTTGTCGGCATCCCAAGAATAATCGCCGCTCTTGAGATGGACTGGGATGGCCAATATCTTCTGATTGCCGCTTGATGGGGCATAGGAGCTATCAACATCCTTGGCGGTATAGGCCACGCTCTTCTTTGCAAATCCTGTCTCTAAGGCAACCGTCAAAGTCAAGCTGGCACTTGGGCCATCAGGGCTCGTGGCCGTAAGAACGGTCGTGCCTTCGCTGATGCCTTTGACAAGTCCGTTCTGGTCAATCGTGGCGACGCTCGGTTTACTGCTTTCATAAGTTAAGGATATATCGTTCGCATACGCAGGCGTGACGCTCGCGACGAAGCTCTTCTCGTCATCGACATAAATCGTCCCGGTGGTCGAGCCAAAGCTCACGCTGGTGACGGCGACTGGGTCTGAGGGATTGTAGATGACAATCTCAGAAGTGTTGGTGCTCTTCATTCCGTTGTAGTTGGCCTCAAAGAGAGCGGTTCCGACGTCCTTGGCCTGGAAGGCGGTGACGCCATCGAGGTCATCTCCGTTTTCGTTAAGCCCCGTGAGGGTGTAACCATTCTCTCCCTTCGAATCGAATGGGATGGCTATGCTCTTGCCATCGGTGTAATTGGCAAGGACGCTCAAGGTCGATGATTCGGAATAGACATCACCAACCTTATAACGGCTGGCGGTGTCGGCGATCGATAAAGATCTGACAGTCGCTGGCCCAAGTGTGCAGCTATAGGTGATATCAATCGATTTAAGAAAGGTTGCTTTAGCTCCTGCAGCGAGTTTGAAGTAAGAGCAGCCGCTTGGGAAATCGCTGTTGGAGACGGTATAGGTTTTGCTGGTTTCAGCAGAACTGCCTGCCCCTAAAGAAACGGAATTGCCGCTCGGGTTGGATTCGGTGCCAAAGTATAATGTCGGCCCGGTTGAGTCAGCGCTCGATGTCGAGAAAGTGACGCTCAAGGAAATCATCCCAGTTATGGCGCTCACGTTATAAAAAGAACCGACGCTGGCTTTTATCTGAGCTAAATAATTAGTCTTCTTCATTATTGAAGAGCCAGCAAAAGAAAGCGAATTGCCTAAGCTTGTCTTGGCCGTGGCAGTGCCACTGCCATATCCGCTGCCTGATGAAATAGTCAATGGGCAGGTGCTGTTGTTCAAGCTCAAAGAATAGGCGTTCTCTTCGCCATTAGTGACTTGGGCAAAACCCTGAGAGAAGAAACCGAAAGTCGCTGATCCTAAAACAATGCCGCCACTGACCAATAAAATCACGGCGACATTTTTCGTTTGTTTATTCATAAA
>DHAP01000048.1 GCA_002397465.1 Caryophanales bacterium UBA4951
TTGGTTCTCGACACTGAAGAATGCAATCAGTTTTTCATGGTGGTCAACCTCCGCGTTAAAAATGAAGAAAAGACAAAGTCCGGACTGATTCCCGTCGGGTTTCAAACCAATCAATTAGCAATGCCTCTTTTTGAAGATTTGCAGCAGTGGCTTCCAAACGTCAACGTGATATTGGGACATCTTGTTCCCGGAGTTCAAATAGGAATCGAAAACGTTTTCCCGATCACTATGATTGATCCAAACGGAAATCCGATTAAGGGCAAGCAATTTCAGATAGTTTCCATCCGAGATGGCATTAAGATTCCCCTTCAATATGAATCTGGCGGAATTAGAAAAATCGTGGCCTGTCTTGGCGCTCTTATCGCCGCCTATAACAATGAGTCTGTCTTGGCGGTTATCGATGAATTTGATTCAGGCGTTTTCGAATACTTGCTTGGCGAGATCGTTTCTGTTTTCTCTGATTCCGGCATCGGACAGTTCATTTTTACCTCACATAACCTCCGTCCGCTTGAAGTGCTTGGTAACCACGGGATTTATTTGACGACAACCGACCCCAACGATAGATATGCTGAGTACCCTTATACTAAGGACACGGTCAATTTCAGAAGTAAATATCTCAGAGATATCAAGCTTGATTCAAAATTGACTACCAGCAGCAATACACGAGAGTTTTATTCGCCTACTAACGAAGATGATATTCGACATGCCTTTACTTTGGCCTGGGGTGAGAAATGAGCTGATCGTTTTTATCCTAACGCAGGAACGAGAATGGAAAAAATCAACTTGCGTTGACACAATTCCACTTTGGTGGCGTTTTGCTATTTTCATTCCTCCGTTTGGTTGTATCATGTCCTTAAGGAGCCGACACATATGATCAAAGACATCGTCGATAGACAAAGAGAGTATTTCTATACTGGGGTGACACTCCCACTTGAGAACCGCAAAAAGAATCTCATCAGAATCAAGGAACTTCTTTATAAATACCGCACCCGTTTCAACGAGGCTTTTTTGCTCGATTACAACAAATGCGAGTTTGACGTTCTTTCAACCGAGTTTTACCTGGTGCTTGAAGAATGCGACTATCACATCAAACATCTATATAAGGAGACGAAAGCCAAGAAGGTCAGAACTTCCATCGTCAATTTCCCTTCCAAGGGCTATCTTCTTCAAGAACCTTATGGGGTCACTCTTATCATGGCCCCTTGGAACTATCCGCTTCAATTAGCCTTGGAACCCTTGATGGGGGCCATCGCCGCCGGTAACACGGCCGTCATCAAACCAGCTTCTTACGCCGCGAACGTCTCCAAAGTCATCTATGACATGTTCACTGAGATGAATGAGCCAGGCCTCATCTCGGTCGTCCTTGGCGGACGGGCCGAAAACCAGGATTTGCTCGAACAACGTTTTGACTACATCTTCTTCACCGGTGGGGCGACGGTCGGAAAGCTCGTCCTTCAAAAAGCCGCGGAGCATCTGACGCCCGTGAGCCTTGAGCTCGGTGGCAAGTCACCATGCATCGTCGATAAAGACGCCGACATCGATTTAGCGGCCAAGCGAATCATCTGGGGCAAGTTCCTCAATGCCGGGCAGACCTGCGTGGCCCCGGACCATATCTACGTCCATAAGGACGTCCATGACGAGTTCCTCCAACGCTGCTTGTCCTACGTGCAGTCCTATTTCTATCATGACGGGAAGCTTAACGATGACTTCCCTCATCTCATCAATGACAAACACGCCGCGAAGATCGCTTCTTTCCTTGAGCCAGAGAAGACGGTGTGGGGTGGCAAGATGGAGGGGAGAGTCCTTGAACCGACGATCCTCGATGGCGTGACTCTTTCTGATCCATGCATGCAAGAAGAGATATTTGGGCCTATCATGCCAATACTGACGTTTGATAACCTTGACACCCTCCTTCAAGAGGTCAATAGAAGAGAGAAGCCTTTGGCCTTCTACTATTTCTCCAAAGACAAGAAGAAAGCCAAGAAGGTCTTTGCTATCTCCCCATTCGGCGGAGGATGCTACAACGACACCATCATGCACCTCACCAATGACGACTTGCCTTTCGGCGGCGTCGGCAGAAGCGGCATGGGCGCCTACCATGGCCTTGCCTCCTTCAAAACCTTCTCCCATCAGAAGAGCGTCCTCTCCAAAGGCAAGATGGAGATCAACATGAAGTACCCGCCTTACACCAAGAAGCATCTGAACTTCCTCAAGAAGCTCTCACACATAAAGGATTAGCCAACATGGACGATAGATATAACAAGATGAAATACGCCTATTCAGGGGCTTCCGGCCTCAAACTGCCGTTATTTTCCTTTGGTTTATGGCATAACTTCGGTGACAAAGACGACTACGAGACGATGAAGTCCATCATCTTCACGGCCTTCGATAATGGCATCACCTTGTTTGATCTTGCCAATAACTACGGCCCCGAAGGCGGGGCGGCTGAGCGTAACTTCGGAAGGATCCTTAAAGAAGAGCTTCATGCCCACCGTGATGAGCTCCTCATAACCACCAAAGCCGGTTACACGATGTGGGATGGCCCTTATGGGGACTTCGGTTCCAGGAAATACCTCATGGCTTCCATCGACCAGTCCTTGAATAGGCTTGGCCTTCCTTATGTCGACATCTTCTACCATCACCGGATGGATCCGAATACCCCGCTCGAGGAGACGATGTTAGCTTTAGCCGACATCGTTCGTAGCGGCAAGGCCCTTTATATCGGCCTTTCCAATTACGATGGCCCAACCTTGGAGAAGGCTTCTTCCTTATTGGATAGTTATCACGTTCCCTTCATCATCAACCAGAACCGTTATAACATCTTCGATCGGACTATTGAGAAGAATGGTTTATTGGCGATGACGTCTAAACTCAAGAAGGGCCTCACGACTTTCTCTCCCTTGGCCCAAGGCCTCTTGACTTCGAGATATCTTAACGGGGTCCCTGAGGACTCAAGGATCAAGAAGGATGGGCGCTTCCTAAAGGAAAGCGTCTTGACCCCTGAACGCCTTAAGCAGATCTCCATGCTTAATGACTTAGCCAAAAACAGGGGTCAGAGTCTTGCGGAGATGTCCTTATCGTGGCTCCTAGTGAAGAGAGAAGTCACCTCGGTTCTCATTGGAGCGAGCAAGCCAAGCCAGATCCTTGATGACGTCAAGGCCCTCGACAAACTTGAATTCTCAACTGAAGAGCTGAAGAAGATCGACGAGATATCCTTAGGCTAAATCCATCAAGGCGTGACTTCTCCGATAGGAGACATCGCGCCTTTTTGCTTCTTTGAGCGTTTCTCTTTGCTAAATGAGGGCTTAGTAAGATGATGAAGGCGGAGGTAATCCCCATGAAAAACTATCAATACGCAATCATCGGATTCGGAAAAGGCGGAAAGACTTTAGCCGCCAAATTAGCGAGCGAACAAGAAAGAGTCGTCCTCTTTGAAAAGGACGAGAAGATGTATGGCGGCACCTGCATCAACGTCGCCTGCATCCCCACGAAGGTCCTCGTCGAAAGAAGCAAGAGGAGCTTTGCCTTAGGCGGGGATTATCATGCCAAGAACGAACGCTTCAAGAAGGCCATGGAACGTAAAGACACCCTTACGTCATCCTTGCGCGAGAAGAACTACCACAAGCTTGCCGATAACCCGTATATAGACGTGGTCAATGCCTCCGCATCATTCCTCTCCTCAAACCTCATCAAGGCCGGAGACGAAGAATACGAAGCCAAGACCATCATCGTGGACACCGGCTCCCGTCCGTTCATCCCGCCGATAAAAGGAATCGATGGCGAGAGGGTTCTCACGAGCGAGAGCTTGCTTAAGCTAACGGAGCTACCAAAGAAGCTTTTGATCGTCGGCGGTGGCTACATCGGCTTGGAGTTTGCGAGCATATTCCTCAATTTCGGAAGCGAGGTCACGATGCTTCAAAACGAAGCCGACTTCCTTTCTAGAGAAGACAAGGACTTGGCGGATGCCATCGAAAAGGACTTTATCGCCAGAGGTCTCAAACTCTATAAGAGCGCGAAGACCATAGAGTTTGTTTCCACTGAAGACAAAGTGACCACCAAGGCCGAAATCGATTCCATGGAGACTCTTTTAGATAGTGACTACGTCCTTGTGGCCACCGGCAGAAGGCCAAACCTCGCCGGCCTAGACATCGAGAAGAGTGGAGTGGAGCTCACAAGTCGTGGTGCCATCAAAGTCGATGAGCATAACCATACCAACGTCGAGAGCATCTACGCGGTTGGCGATGTGATAGGGGAGCTTCAGTTCACCTACGTATCGCTTGATGATGCCAGAATCGTTTACTCGTCGCTAAAGGGCGATGGAAGCAAAACCCGCCTCAGCCGAGGCTACATCCCTTATAGCGTCTTCATTGACCCGCCGTTCTCCCGTGTTGGCTTGAGCGAGGCTGATGCTAGAAAAGAGCACGATGTCATCGTGAAGAAGATCCTTCTTTCAAGCGTCCCAAAGGCTCATATCCTTGAGAATCCCCGTGGATTATTGAAGGCCATCATCGATAAGAAGACGGGAGAGATCCTTGGGGCTCACCTCTATTCAGAAGAAAGCCACGAGATCATCAACCTCATCAAACTGGCGATGGACCACAAAATCCCTTATACGGACATCAGGGACATGATCTTCACCCATCCTAGCATCTCCGAGGCCTTGAATGACCTCTTCGCCTGATGGATAAGGGGACTCGTCCCCTTTTTGCATCCTTGTTTTATTGGCGTAAGATATCCTCATGAGCAAAAAATCAAAGATAAGGCAATTGAACCCTCTTTTTCTTGGGGGCATCTGCCATCGCGGACTTCACAATGAGACCTTCACCGAAAATGGGCTGAAGGCCTTTGGCAATGCGATCGAGCATAATCACGCTTTCGAATTGGACATCCACCTAAGCAAAGACGGAAAACTCATCGTCTGTCATGACGACGAACTCAAACGCACGACTGGCAAAGCTGGCATCATCGAAGAGCTGACTTATGAGGAGATCAAGAAGGGATACCGCTTATTAGACGGCGAGGAGGTCCCATCCTTCCAAGAGGTCTTGGACCTCGACGAGGAAAGGGTTCCGATCGTGGTGGAACTCAAAGTTCATAAAGGCAATTACCGTCCTTTGGCCAAAGCCGCCAAAAAGATATTGAGGCAGGTCAAAGACAAACGGAACATCTGGATGATCTCCTTTGATCCGAGGGCCCTTCTATTCATGGGACACCGTTACTCAAGGTCCTTGCTCGTCTGCAAAGAGCACATTTGGACTTTGAAGCTTCGTCATTTCTTCCCATCCTTGGATTTAGAGACCTGCTTGGTGGACGATAAGAAAGTCATCACCTACCGCAAGAATCATCTCATAAATGTCTGGACCGTCGAAAATGAAGAGACGTTAAACAAAGTCGCTCCTTATGTCGATGCGGTGACCTTTCAGCACATGGATCCGGAAACAGTCGACAAAGCATTCAAGAAATAGCCTCTACAACCTCCCGTTGTGGGGGCTTTTTCCATATCTGGCTTAGGATAGGGGCATGGACAAAGCCACAATCAAGCCTTTCTTGGTGCCTATCTTCGCCTTTGGGTATGGGGCGTTGGCTTTGGCGTTTTCTTTCGTGTTCAATGAGATGCTGTCTCTTTCAGGCAGTCTTGCGCTCATCAATCAAGTGGGGATTTATTCTTATTTGGTCTTATTCGTCCTGTCCTTGGTTTCGTTTGTCATCTTCATAAACCACAAAAAGCAATGGGCGTTGGCCTTTATGCTCTCTTCATCCATAGTTTGGCTATTATCCAATTCGGTCATCTTTGTAATCAAGAGCATCGACATCTACTTCATGAGCGTCACCGGCCTCCTTCTTGTCTATTCTTCGATTGGCGTGTTGGTGGTGGAACTCATCTACGTTCATTTCTATAAAAACGGAGTGGAGAAGCCCACGAGCAAAAAAGGCTCTGCGGTCTTTCTGACCATCGGTTCGTTTTCAGCCATCTTGTGGGGCCTATTCGCCTATTGCCTTGTTTATGAGGGCTTCATGGGCAGCGCCTTCATCATCATCCCGATGTTCTACGCGCTTATCTTTTCTTACATTCCTTTAATCTTCTTATTGGTCGGGGGATTTCAACTGGAGATTGAGAGGGCTTTCTATCCTATAAGCAAGACGAACATCGTCTTCATATGCCTTTCTTTAGTATCGTGTGTCTCGGTTGCCTTTCTTCCGGGCGTTGGCTTCTACAAAGGCGAAAGCGAAGTCGAGTATTATTCAACCTACACCAACGAGAAATGGAAGGATGCGAATGAGAAAGAAAGAGGCATGATGGCTAATTCGTTTATGGATCAAGTAGACCTCAAAGGCCAAGACTATAAGGCCATGGTCTATTACTTGGGGAACCCCGATTATGAGAACGACGAGAAATGCTATTACTACATCGGATATGATTGGGATTGCAGGAGCGCATTGACCGTCGAATATTCATCAAGCCTCATCGTCGACGTCTACAAAGGCTGCCTTTGATCCGTCTAGGAAGCGTTAGTAACCCTTCCTTTTCTTTTTGGGCTATGATAATCCAAAGAAAAGAGGAACCTCTTATGAAGAGAGAAACTAGAGAATACCTTATAAAAGAATCCAAAGCCTTGTTGGACGTGTCTTTTGCCTGCTCTGAAGCCAAGGCCGTTTGCAAGGATTTCTTAGCAAAAGCTGGCACAAACGAGGAAGATGAAGCCGCCTTATCGATGATCGATGAACTTAAGGAAGACGTTGAGAAGATTGATGATTTGCTCGCGTTTGCCTCATCCTCGCATTGTGAAAAGGCATTCGGAGAGGAAGAAGCCAAGAACTTCCTCAAGCGCGCGGAGGAGCTAAAAAAATCGGGAGCCAAGTATTGTGACTGCCCAGCTTGCACAGCTGCCTTAGAAATCATATCCAAAGAAAAGGAGATCAAAGACTAATATGGCTTGCACTACATTACTTGTCGGCAAAAAGGCCAGCTACGATGGTTCGACCATAATCGCCAGGAACGATGATTCCGGAAGCGGAAGCTTCACCACGAAGAAAATGGTGGTGGTGAATCCCAAGGAACAAGTCCGCAAATACCGTTCCACCATCTCCCATGTGGAGATTGAGCTTCCAGACAATCCCCTCAGATACACCTCAATGCCAAACGTCGACTTGAAGGAAGGCGTCTGGGCCGCGAGCGGCATCAACTCGGAGAACGTCGCGATGACGGCGACCGAGACCATCACCTCAAACCCCAGGGTGCTCGGGGCTGACCCTTATGTGGTCAGAGTGCCCGCCAAAGGCAAAGAAAAAGAGGTCATGGGCGGGATTGGCGAAGAGGACCTTGTCCTCATCACGCTTCCATACATCCACTCGGCGAGAGAAGGCGTCATCAGGCTTGGCTCCCTATTAGAGAAATATGGGACGTATGAGCCAAATGGCATCGCCTTCAGCGACAAGGATGAAATCTGGTGGCTGGAGTCCATCGGAGGCCACAACTGGATCGCGAGAAGAGTGAAGGATGACGAGTATGTCGTCATGCCGAATCAGTTCGGACTCGACAGGTTTGACTTTGCCGACGCCTATGGGGCTCAAAAAGAGAACCTTTGCTCCAAAGGGCTCAAAGAGCTCGTGAAGAACAACCATCTGGCTTTGGATTTATCGGATGGTTTCAATCCTCGTTTGGCTTTTGGCTCCCACGATGACTCTGACCATGTCTACAACACCCCGCGTGCCTGGTACATGGAAAGATACTTCAACCCCAGGACTTATGACTGGGATGGCCCAGAAGCGGACTACACCCCCGAAAGCGATGACATCCCGTGGTCATTGAAGCCTGAACGCAAGATAACCATAGAAGAAGTCAAATACATTCTTTCATCTCATTTCCAGGGGACCAAATACGACCCCTATGGCAAAATCGACTATCCAGAGAAGGGGATGTATCGTCCGATCGGCATCAGCAGGACCTCCTTCCTTTCGATATCCCAGATCAGGGGATACCTAAATAAAGAGATCGCCGCGCTTGAATGGGTGAGCTTTGGCTCGAACGCCTTCAATGCCAGCTTGCCGATCTACACCAATGTCACGACGATTCCTTCTTATCTATCTAAGACAAGCAAGGAAGTCTCAACCTCCTCGTTCTACTGGGCCAATAGGCTCATCGGCGCTTTAGCGGATGCGCACTTCAACAAGACAGCGCTCCTTATCGAAAGATACCAGAACTATGTTGCCAACAAGTCCAGGGAGATCATCAATAAGCACGACTCTTCGTATAAAGCAGGGCAGGAGATATCCAACAACGAGAAAGCCAACGAAGAACTTGCCATCATGGCCCAAAAAGCCACGACAAAGGCTCTTGATGACGTTCTCTATGTCTCCTCGTGTTTGATGAAGAATGGTTACAACCGTTCCGACAACTGAGCTTCTATAGATACCCATAAAGAAAAGCGGCCTTCACGATGAATGAAGACCGCTTCTTTTGTTGCTGATGAGACTAGGCTGTTTTGCCCTTGGCGTATGTGTCTATGGCGGAAGTCGCATCGTTATGGTTTGGCGAATAAACCACTTTGTTGCTGCTTCCACTGACTGTGTTCAAAGTCAGATAAGTGTTTATCATGGTGCGGATGTAATTAGTGCTGGTTTCTTCGACTCCGTTATAGGTATAGTCTGTGCCGAACACCATAGGGGCAAGCTGACTGTCAGCCACCCAAGCCAAGTTATTCTCGATGGTGCCGCCAGTGAAGTTGTATTTATAGGCATTAACATCTTCTGATGAGTAGTCTGCATCTGGATAAGTTTCAGAGTAGAAACCGATTCTTTCGCCATGGATCGTTCCGCCATAGATGTTTATGTCCGCTCTAGTGCAATAACTAGCTCCAGCAGTGGCCGAATAGGTTGTTGGGTTTTGAATCCATATCCCTGTGCGCCCAGACCAGACGTTTCCGGAAATCATATTGAATACGGCAGGATATACATTGGAATTCGCGAAGAGACGGATGGCTCCGTAATAATCGCTCTTGACCAAAGCATTTTCTCCGTTGATAGATAAACTTGCGCAAGTCGAGCCCGTCAAAACGTCGACAGCGTATTGAAGTGCTCCTGCAGGGCCGGAAGCTTTGTTAGTTTGTGTAGTGTTTTCCACAGTTCCATTCAATACCGTGAGGCTACCATTGACGCTGATTGTCGGGCTGCAATACAGTCCGCCGGTCCAATTTGTCGAATCATCTCCGTTAAAGACGATTTTGCCTGTATGCCCAGTTGAAGTGTTATCAATCGTAAGCGAAGCGTTGCTGCTGACCAATATGCCATAGACACCTTTGCCCATATTCACATATGTATGTCCAGACCCATATTTGTAACTAATGGTGTGTCCGTTTAAATCAATGTAAGTTTTGACGCCAGCCGGAACGTAACTGAAACGATAATAGTCCGCGCCAACATAATTTGTGTCAGAAGTGTCACCAATGGTATCGGTGAAAGACAAATCATTTTCTAGTTTGGCTCTCTTGCCGGTGGTCAAAGCGGTCTTTAAACTGGCTGCATCAGTTATGGAATAGTAGCCTGTGCTTTCGGCACAAGTATAAGTGCACACAATGCTCTTAAGCTCGATATTATTTTGAGCGCCCTTCAATTTGAAATAGGACGGCTTGTCGGCATTGTTTTCAAAACTATAGGTAAATGTGTAACCAGTTCCGGTCTTCGGGGCTACCGTAGTGAAGTAGTCTGAAGAAAAAACTGAATCATCATAGCTGTATCCCATCTCGAATTCGGCCGCTGCAACGGTGGTGACTACCATCGTTTTCAAGCCAGTTATGCGTCCGTGGATAAAAGAGTCTGAGTTCATCACATTCATGACCCCAGTCTCCGTCGGATCGCGGGCAATCATGTTTCCGCAGTCGAAAGTGACAGCATTACCATAATATGTGTTGAATATGGAAGTCGCTGTCTTTCCTTCTGAAAAACAATGTCCTGAAATATCGATTGAATAAGTGGCTTCCTCGCCAGCCACCTTGTTGGTGAGCTCTTTCACTGAGCCTATGGCCAATAGACATAAGGCCAAAGATCCAGCTACAGTCAGAGTTGCATAAAGCGACTTTTTGTTTCTCATAAAAGTGAACCTCTTCGAGGATCATGAGTTAGTGCTTACTAAATTAATAACAATATTTTAGCTTTTGAATATTTCCAATTACTGATTTATCGCAATGAAGGCTCTAAATTTCGTAATTGTAAAATATGTAAAAGAACCGATTATCATTTTGCTTGGTTTATCTAGTCAAAAATGATTTGCCGATGAAACTATTTTTCAAAGGAATCATGGGGTGAATGGCAGTGGCAAATGTTTAATAATGCGTCCATTATCCCTAACATATTTGCCAATCGCTAGATGGCCCGCTCATGGGTATCTAATATATTTTTGGATCAGCGGACGTGGGTCATTTCAGAATGATCGTGCCAAGCCAATTTGTTTAGAACTTAGGTCGCAAATAAACGGAAGGCCTATCGATTATTCGAACGCTTAAAGCGGTAAATAACCTTTACAATGTTTGCAAAAATCACCCTTTCGGATGATTGGCTTTCATTCATGGCCTTTCTATTATTACCAAAAGAGGATAATTCTATGGCAATCTCCAAATCGAGCAAACTCATCATTTCCCTATCATTAGTGGGATGCAGCGCGGCTATTTGCTTTGGCGCTTACGTCGTTTCCAACAAATCGCTTCAAGTCGATGGAACTGAAACGACGATAGACGTGAGGTTTGATTACACGAACATCCCAGCAAGAGCGGCCGCTGACGAAGAAAGCGTTGTGACCAATTATGGCTGCCCATATAAGTTTTTCGGAGTTGATTCCACGCCAGGAAGCGCATCGACCAAAAACGTTATCGATGGAACTGGAAAAACTTCGGGGAATCCATTTTTTTCTTCACCATGGGCCAAGAACCGTTATACCGGTGTGACTTTCGAAGCCCTCGAACGGCCGGCAAATGACGTGGGCACAATTAAGATTTTCGGATATAACGCCGGTGGCACATGCGTTATCAGCCAGTGGGTTGGCTATGGAAACACCCAGTCTTATACTTTCAGCGAAGAAAATGTCATAAAAATCGTAAAAATCGGTTTTGAGACCAAACCTAACGAACGCCCATCAGGGCCAAATTCACCGCGTTTACCCTTCATTACGTCTGCTAAGAATAATACTTCTAACGATTTTCTGGAAAAGGCCGATAATTAAATAGATGAGCGACGACATCTTTTATGAATGCCCTCGATTGAAGAAAGAGATGGAAAGGGTTTCTGGCTTTCCTCTTTCTTTCATCGTCGGAGGGACGGGATATGGCAAAAGCGCCTTAGCCCGTCGTTTTCTTTCTTATCATGAAGATAAAAGCCTTTATTTCCTTTTCACCGGCCATGACCTCTCAGCCCACGTGGAGACGGTCGTTGCTTTAGTATTGAAGAAGTAGTCCATTGTCCTGTTGGTGGTATATTGGTGACATTGGATATTTTGTGAACGTGAGGCTTTTGCAGTAAAATTTAAGTAAATAAACACCTTAGCCATGAATTTTGGCAAAAGTGCGACGTTGGGAACATATTTGGAGGAAATTGTTATGTCAAAAAAAATTGCCGGTATCATTGCAAATACATGTGCATCAATTATCTTTATTGTTATGTTATCTTCTTGTGGTGGAAATTATTCAAAAACAATAACTAGAGGCTTTGAGGTTGAAGAACTTAAGGAAATCAGCCTTACACATTATTCGAAGGAAATGAATTCAACCGAGTCATTATCTGTGGATACGATCATGGATATGGAATATGTCTATAGCCAGTTTAAAGCAGAATACGTTAAAGAGAGCTCTATCACAAACTACAAGACCGGCAAAAGTGATTGTCTGGAAATCTATAATGTCAGTTTCAAATTTCTGAAGACATCAATCTCCGAGTGCAGGATTGATTATTACGTTTATGGTTCTACTGATGGGACGGTTGTTTATCCTGACGGCACCGCTTATTCGTTTTATGGAAACGCAAAATGCGATACCTATGATGATATCGTGGATTATCTTGATTCTAAAAAAGCAAAATTGTCATCATTGTATTCCTGGGTAGACGACGTCAAACTTGGCAATATTGAATCTGTCATTAATTATCGTGGCCTTGGCTCAATCTCCCCTTCATATCAGAAATATGCTTTGAATACTTTTTATCAAGCAAATGGCAGTGAAGATATAGACAAAGCTTACAAGTTCATCAAAGAAGCAGTCGTTAGCAAACAAACCGGTCCATTGTTAAACGGCGTTGGTAGTCAAACGTTAATCTATAATTTGAATGATGGAACAGCTCATTCAATCACGCAAATTGCTATGGGTTTCTACGTTGACGACATCTACTATGAATTTGAGAACTTTCCATCTTTCTCAGCCTACTATGGCAATAGTTTTTTGAAGCATTGTGATTTTGAGGTATTCAAAAATGGTACTGATCTTAATATCAATTATTCCGATTTTAAGAATTTCATCTTTACCAGTGAATGCGGAGACTATTCACAAGAAAGCCAATATTCTCCTTATGTCATTAAAAACGGAGATGAAGAAATACATATTATTGACCATAAGACATTTTATACTTTGGTCGAAAGTGAAAAAACTATCTATCAATTAATTGGCGAAGATACTCTTGATACTATTTTGAATTGCTGAGTATCAATTTTTTTATTCTTTATTCAATGCGAAATAAT
>DHAP01000033.1:0-17981 GCA_002397465.1 Caryophanales bacterium UBA4951
CTTTTTATTGATTTTTGCTAACGTTTTCCATTCAGCGGTGCTAATATATCCCACGGTTGGTTTGTGTTAATTACTATACGAACGAACTAGGAAGGTTAGGATTCTCATGAAGGGAACAGTCAAAATGTTCAACAAGGAGAAGGGTTACGGATTCATCCACGGTGATGATGGCGTTGACTACTTCTTCCACTACAGCGCCCTGATCATGGACAACTACAAGACCGCCGAACCAGGCGAGCATGTCGAGTTTGATGTCCAGCAGAGTGATCGTGGTCCGCGTGCCGCGAACATTAAGAAGATCGACTAATCTATCTTAGTAGTAGGTTGATCCACTAGCCTCGCTTCGGCGGGGCTTTTCTTATGCCTTTTAATAACTCCCCCTTAGAGATATAATCTCTACGGTTAAAGGACCTATATTTCGAAATGTCATTAAAAGCAGGCATCGTGGGGCTTCCGAACGTCGGCAAAAGCACCCTCTTCAATGCCATTACCAACTCCCACGTCTTAGCTGAGAACTATCCGTTTGCCACCATCAACCCCAACACCGGCGTCGTCATGGTGCCGGATGAGAGGCTCGATTTTCTGACCGACATGTTCAAGCCGAAAAAGAAGATCAACGCCACGTTTGAGTTCTACGATATCGCCGGACTTGTCAAAGGCGCCTCCAAAGGCGAGGGTTTAGGCAACCAGTTCTTGGCCGCCATCAGAGAATGCGACGCCATCGTCGAAGTCGTCAGATGCTTCGATAACGCCCAAGTTCTCCGTTACAACGAAGACCCAGTCGACCCAGCCAACGATATTTCCGTCATCAACCTCGAGCTTTCGATGTCGGATCTTGATTCCATCAACAACCGCATCGCCAAGCAAGAGACCAAAGCCAGAGTGGCTCATGATAAAGTAGCCCAATATGAAATGCCGATACTCACCGCCCTCAAGGGAATCTTGGAGCAGGGGCAGCCGGCCAGATTGGTCCAAGGTCTGACAAAAGACCAGATGGACTATGCGAGAAAGAATTTCTTCCTTCTCTCTTTGAAGCCGATCATCTACGTGGCCAACGTCGCCGACAGCGACTACATGGATATCGAGTCCTGCAAATACTATCAGCTCGTCAAAGCCATCGCTGAGAAAGAGAATGCCCAATGCATCCCGCTCAGCTGCCAGATCGAATATGAGATCTCCCAGCTCCCAAGCAAAGCCGACCGCGACGATTTCCTCAAGAGCTTAGGCGCCAGCGAGTCGGGTCTCGACAAACTCGTCAAAGCCTCGTATCGCTTATTGAACCTCTCGACTTTCTTCACATGTGGAGCCGACGAATGCCGCGCCTGGACCTTTAGGAACGGTTCATTGGCCCCGGAATGCGCTGGGATCATCCACACCGATTTCCAAAAAGGCTTCATCAAAGCGGAGATTTATTCCTTCGATGATTTGAAGACATATGGCAGCGAACCTGCCGTCAAGGAGGCCGGAAAGCTCAGAAGCGAAGGCAAGGACTACGTCATGAAAGACGGGGATGTAGTCTTCTTCCGCTTCAACGTGAGCAAATAATTTATGGACATCCGCATCGGTTATGGCGAAGACATCCATCGGCTTGTCCCCAATAGGAAGTTAATCCTCTGCGGGGTCAAGATACCTTTCGATTTGGGTCTTTTAGGCCATTCGGACGCCGATGTGGGATTTCACGCCTTGAGCGATGCCCTCTTAGGAAGTTTGGGTCTTGGCGACATCGGGAAATACTTCCCCCCCAATGACCCCAACATCGAGGGGATCGATTCGCTTCTGATCGTCAAAAGATGCCTGCAGATGGTTAATGAGAAAGGTTATAAGGTCTCAAACGTCGATTTGAGCCTCATCACCGAAGAACCTCACCTTGCGGAATACATCGCCGAGATGAAGAAGAACGTCGCCATGAGTTTGTTGATCGATGAGAGCAGAGTGTCAATCAAAGCCATGACCAATGAAGGATTAGACGCCATCGGACGCGGTGAAGCCATCAAGTGCGTGGCCCTCGTCTTAGTCACTAAGGAATGAATTTATGAACAATGAATCCAAATTAAAGAGCGCCATCGTCGAAGGCGCGAAGAAAATCGGCCTCGAGGTAAAAGAAGAAGAGGTCACCATCGACCATGGCAAGGATCCAAGCCATGGCGACTACGCGAGCAACGTGGCCCTCAAGTTTTCGAAGAAACTTGGCAAGAAGCCGCTTGAGTTAGCGAATGAGTTAAAGGATGCCATCGTTTCGCCAGTCATCAACAAAATTGAGGTGGCGGGGCCGGGCTTCATCAACTTCTATTTGAACCAAGAAGATCTTGGGGCAGTGGTTTCGACGATCTTAAAAGAAGGAACGACCTATGGCCAGCTTCCGTCCAAACACAAGAAAATCAACGTTGAGTTCGTCTCGGCCAACCCGACTGGCGACCTTCATTTGGGCCACACTAGAGGAGCGGCCTTAGGCGATGCCATCGGCAACCTCTACAAAAAAGCCGGATATGACGTCACCAAAGAATACTATCTCAACAATTGCGGCAACCAAGTCGCCCACTTAGGGCATTCCTTGATGCTCCGTTACCACGAGCTCTTCGGCGAGAAGATAGTTTTGGGAGACGATGACTACCATGGACAGGACATCATCAAGATCGCCCAGGATCTAAAAGACAAATACGGGGACAAGTATCTCCATGACGACAGCGATGAGGCCAAGGCCTTCTTCGTCAAATTCGGCATCGACATCGAATTCAAAAAGATCCTCAAGGACCTCAGCGACTTCGGCGTCGAATTCGATAAGATATCTTACGAGTCCGACATCAGAAAAGGCACCGTGATCAAAGACACGATTGCTGATCTAGATAAGCGCGGCTACGTCTATACGAAAGACGGGGCCACCTATTTGAAGACGACTTCGTTCCTCGATGACAAGGACCGCCCGATCATCAAGGCCGATGGCTCCTACACCTATTTCATGCCGGATATCTGCTACCACTATGACAAGATGAGCAGGGGATTCGACCTTCTCGTCGATATGCTTGGGGCCGACCACTTCGGTTACATCAACCGCATGAAGAGCGCCCTCATGATGAAAGGCTACCCTGAAAGCTGCCTCGACATCGACATCTATCAGATCGTCAGGGTCTACAAAGACGGAGTCGAGGTCAAGATGAGCAAGAGGACCGGAAAGGCCATCACCCACCGTGAGCTCGTCGGTGAAGTCGGCAAAGACGCGGTCAGGTATTTCTTCAGCGAGAAGAGCGGCGACACCCACCTCGATTTCAACATGGACCTCGCCCTTTCCAAGAGCAAGGACAACCCGGTCTATTACGCCCAGTATGCCCACGCCAGGTGCCATTCCTTATTGGAAATGGGCTCAGCCTTCACGCCTGATGGTTCCGCGACGTTGTTAACTAATAACAACGAAGGCGATATTTTGAAGCATCTCGCCGATTTTCCTAGTATGATAGAGACTGCATCTCTCGCCCGCGCGCCTTATAAGGTCGCCGGCTATGTTCAAAGATTGGCCCAGCTGATCCACGAATATTACGCCGCGAGCAAGATCATCGATCGTGACAACCCCGCTCTCACGAGCCAAAGGTTGGGCCTCATAAAGGCCTGCATGATCGTCCTCGAGGATGCCTTAGCCATCATCGGGGTTTCCGCGCCGGATCAAATGTAGAGATAGGAGAAAACATTATGGACACAACAAGAAGCATGCTCGAAGTCGCCTACGAGGAAATGAAGAACAACAAGAAATCCATGTCCTTCGCCGAGCTTTATGACTTCGTCGTCAAAACCCTTGAGATGAACGACGACGAGAAGAAAGCCAACGTCGGAGAGTTCTTCACCGAACTCACCTTGGATGGCCGTTTCGTGGCCCTCACCGACAACAATTGGGATTTAAGAGCCCGTCACACCTACGAGAAAGTCCACATCGACGTCAACGATGTCTATACCGACGTCGAAGAGGGCGATGACGACGAGGAAGACAAGGAAGACGAGAAAGAATACGACGCCGCGATCGAAGGCAAGGAAGTCGTCGCCGATAAGGGCGAGGACGAAGAGAGCGAAGAAAACGACAAACAGCCAGTCGAGGACGTTGATGTCGCGAGTCTCGTCGGAGTCGACAAATAACTTTGTTACCATAAAAAGGAGTCAATAAAATCTTATGGCATTAGTCAGCATGAAAGAGATGCTCTTGAAAGCCCAGAAAGAGCATTACGCCGTCGGGCAGTTCAACATCAACAACGTCGAGTGGGTCGGTGCGATCCTCGACGAAGCCGAACTCCTTAAGACCCCAGTCATCCTTGGCGTCAGCGAAGGCGCCATGAAGTACATGGGTGGATGGCACACCGTCGTTGGCATCGTCAAAGGCTATATGGAGGACAAACACATCTCCGTCCCAGTGGCCCTTCATGTTGACCACGGCAGCTCATTCGAAGCCTGCAAAGCCGCCATTGACGCCGGATTCACCTCCGTCATGATCGACGGAAGCAAACTCCCGCTTGAAGAAAACATCGCCACCGTCAAGAAAGTCGTCGACTATGCCCACCCACGCGGAGTCAGCGTCGAAGCTGAGCTCGGAAGAGTCGGCGGACAGGAAGACAGCGTCGTCGCCGAGTCCATGTATGCCATTCCTGAGGAATGCGTCCGCATGGTCAAAGAGACCGGCATCGATTGCTTGGCCCCGGCCCTCGGCAGCGTCCATGGACCATATCATGGCGAGCCGCACCTCGGATTCAAAGAGATGGAGACCATTCATGAGATGGTCGCCCTTCCTCTCGTTCTCCATGGCGGAAGCGGCATTCCTGACAACCAGCTCAGGATGGCCATCGAAAGAGGCACCTGCAAGATCAACGTCAACACTGAGTGCCAGCAATTCTGGGCGGCTATCGTCCGTGAGGTCATCGCCAAAGACAAAGACGTCTACGATCCTCGCAAGATCATCGGCCCAGGCAAAGAAGGCATCAAGAAGACCATGCACGATCACTGTGTCGTCTTCGGATGCATCGGCAAGGCTGAGTAGTTCAAAACTGACTTCAAGAGCTCCTTCGGGGGCTCTTTTTTTAATGGGGTTTGGGGCATAGAAAAAGACGCACCCCGAAGGATGCGTCTATTTTTCGTATTTTAGAAGAAGCGGCCGATAAGGTCCTTGGAGGCCTCACAGGTTTCTTCCATGTCGCCGAAGCAGATGATCTCGCCAGCATAATAGGTGTTGCGATTTCCCTGTTTCTTGTCGAGCTTATCGTACCATCCAGCCGTGTAGTCCTCAGTGTTGATGTGCGGGCAGTAATACCATTCCTGCTCGATTTCGACCTTCTTCACTGGGAATCCGCACTTGCTCATATCATCAAGAGTGGTTTTCCTGGTGTATTCATATGAGACGTCCTCGTCGCCTTTGTGGTTGCGGAGGGAATACGTGATGATCGGCTGATCAGGGATGTCATTCCAACGATGGTAGAACACCATGAGGTGGCTTCTGGTTTCCGGAGTCATGTTCTCTTTGATGTAAGAGGAAATCTCTGGGCCTTTGCCAAATTCTTGGCGGGTGGCCATCGAGACGTACTTCTCGTGGACGATCTTGCTGAAGAGTTCTTTTTCTTCGGCGTCGGCATCGGCGAACTTTGCGAAGTAGTCAAGCGGCGTGGTGACGATCAGCTTGTCGAATTCCTCGACATGGCTGCCTTTGGCGTCTTTGATGGTTACTTTGATTTTGCCGCCTTCTGGACGCTCGACGTTGGTGACTTCGGTGTTCAGGATGGCTGGGTGGAGCAATTTCTTGTCGACGCCCTGGAAGATTGACATAGTGCCGTTCTTCCATGTCCATAGACGGGTGTTGACGAACTCGAGAGTGGTGGTGATGTCGAGGTACTTCAAGACGTAAGCGGCTGGCATTTCATCGAAATAGCCATAGCCGAACGAGGTGAATGGGTAAACCCAGATATCCATGACTGGCTCAACGTGGTTCTTCTTGCAGAACTCGGTGAACGGGAGGCAGAGATCCTTTAAGTTCGGGTTGGTTCCTTCCACGTGTTCCATGTGGTTCGGGACTTCCTTGCTGAGACCGTCGAATTTGCCTTCGGCGACTCCGCGGTGGCCATTGACGTCATAGCCTTTGTATTTGGTCTCCATGAGATCGGCGATCTTCTTGACGGATTTCTTAAGTTTGATGAGATAGAAGAGCTTCTTGAAGGAGAAATTCTTCATTGGCTCAAACGGGAAGATTTCCTTTCCCTCTTTATTACGGTAGATACGGGACATCTTCGGTCCGTCGGCATGATCGATGCCGGCGAATTCCTCGGCCTCGTGGACGGCCCAATAGGTTTTGGCACCCATGATGGCGCCCATTTCGATGGTGCGCTTATCGTTAGGATCCTTGCCCATGACTAGGGTTGGGGAGTAGCATTTTCCGCCAACATAGTCGGCCTTTTCATAAATCGAATAGTTTTTGTACCCTTTCTTTTCGAGGTACATGGCTGCCGTGACACCAGCTGGGCCACCGCCAATAATGCAGATTCTTTCATCGAGATTAGTCATTCTTAATCTCTCCTTTCATTTTGCTGCACAACTGCACTTATCAGTATAAAACTCTTGAAAGCGCTTTTATACACTTTACCGGTAAAATGTTCAAATTACCGATATGGCGTTACAATTGAGCCACTCCCTAGGAAGCATCGAAGCAGTGGAGTATCATATGAACAAAGGGAAAGTTAGTTATATGTGGGAAAAAGAATTGAAGTCGATGATCAAGGCCGCCTATGATGCGGAGGTCAAAATCAAAGAGGTTTACTCCAAACCGTTCGAAGTGGAGATCAAAAGCGACAATTCGCCAGTCACTGCCGCCGATAAAGGCGCCGACAGCATGATAAGGAAAGAACTTCATGAGTCCTTCCCGAGCTATGCCTTTTTGACCGAAGAGAGCAAAGACGACAAATCAAGGTTGTTGAACGATTACGTCTTCATCGTCGATCCAGTCGACGGGACCAAGGAATTCGTCTCTAGGAACGGAGAGTTCTGCACCAATATCGCTTTGTCATACAAACATGAAATCGTGGTGGGGGTCATCAATATCCCAATGCAGAACGTCCTCTATTACGCCGTGAAAGGCGAAGGGGCCTATAAGCTTGAAAGAGGCGGAACGCCAGTCAGGATTCATGTCGATGACAAGACTGACGCGTTCACGGTCCTTAGGAGCAAGAGTTTCTTCACCGAAGGCGAGAAAATCCTCATAGAAAAACATAAAGATAAGATCGCGCGTGTGATAAGCAAAGGCGCGGCCCTCAAGTTCTGCGAAATCGCCGAAGGAAAGGCCGAACTCAGCTACCGCGAATCTCCCGGCACCAAGGAATGGGACATCGCCGCTGGGCAAATCATCATCATGGAAGCCGGAGGCTACATCTTGAAACATGATGGCAGCGTCTACACCTTCAACCGCGATGACGTCTACAACCACGACCCTTACGTTTTGGTCAATCGGAAAGAGAACATTCTCCTTTAGATTTTTTCATATCGGTAAAGAAAAAGTTTCTGCTTTTTATTTAAGTATTTTGCCTAGTGGGCTAGAATATCCATCGGAAAGGATTTAAACAAAATGAAGTGGTTCAATAAACAGCCGAGACTTCTTCAGATCTTGCTTTTGCTCATTCCGGGCGTCAACTGGGTCGTCGAAGTTATCGTCCGTGTTTCCGCGGTCCTTCAAAAGACAACTGTCACCAACATCCTTGGTTTGATATTCGGTGTCTTCGTACCGGTCATCGGTGGATGGATCGACGTTATCTGGTGCTTGCTCTTCAAACACCTTCTCTTGGCCAAGTAATTTATCTGGCTATATGGAAAATCGCTTCCTCAAGGAGGCGATTTTTTATGTTTCCGGCACCCATGATATTGTTGCTACTATTTTTTGCAATTGCCGAATAATGCCCAATAACTGGTATTTTTTAAGAATTGTTTCCAAAAAGGAATAATGGAGGCTTTATATCCGTTTTTAGGATAGTAAAATACAAGCGGGAAAGGGAATGTGAAAATGGAATTCAATAAAGCCTTGGATGGTCTGCCAAAGATCGCCAAAGTCCTGATTGCGATTTTCTTGCCGATCGTCACGATAATCTATCGTATTATCGCCGACGTCACCGCTAACAAAACCGTCAACATCGTCCTTGATATCCTTTGCTTCTTCGGCTTAGCTATCATCACTTGGATCATGGACATCATTGATACCGTCACCGACAACAGGTTCTTCCTGTGGAGTGACTGGCTCAAATAGTCCAGAACTGACAAACAAGAAAAAAGGGTTGCGGCCCTTTTTTCTTTTACTCGATGTCAAGTTCGACGGGGCAGTGGTCGCTGCCCATGATCTCGTTATGGATGGAGACGGCCTGGACTTTTGAGTAAAGCCTCTCGCTGATGACGAAGTAGTCGATTCTCCAGCCGGCGTTGTGTTCTCTGGCTTTGAAGCGGTAGCTCCACCAACTGTACTCGACTTTGTCTGGATACATCTTTCTATAGGCGTCGACGAAGCCTTTGGAGAGAAGACGGGTGAAATCCTCCCTTTCTTCGGGTGTGAAACCGGCGTTGGCGACGTTGGCCTTGGGGTTCTTGATGTCGATTTCTTTATGGGCGACGTTGAGATCGCCCGTCAGAATTACCGGTTTCTTTTTGTCCAATTCAGAGAGATAGTCCTCAAGATCGAGGTTGAACTGCCTTCGGAAGGATAGGCGTTTCAGTCCTTCTCCGGAATTAGGGACGTAGCTTCCGATTAAATAGAAGGAGGGGAACTCGAGGGTTATCACTCTTCCCTCATCGTCGTACTTGCCGTCTTTGAGCCCATAGGAAACGCTGAGAGGCTCCACTTTGGTGAGGATGGCGACTCCTGAATAGCCTTTTTTCTCTTTGGAGACGGTCCAATAGACCTTATATCCTTCTGGGGTGAAAGGAAAATCGAGATGGAGGTCTTCGCTAAATTTGGTCTCTTCGATGACGAAGACGTCGGGTGAGAGGCTGTCGAAGTCCTTTTTCAGGTCTTTGGAGAGGATGGCGCGGATGCCATTCACGTTGAAGCTGATGATTTTCATATACCTTACTATAAAGAAAAAACCGCGACGCGGTTCAATCTTTGCTCTCTTTGTTTTTAAGAGCCTCCTCTTTTCTGGCCAGATACTGATTCATGACGTCCTGGGGATAGACGCCTGAGGCATCGCATTTGATGACGCCCGGGACTTCTTCCATCAGGATGATCTCGACTCCGGCGGAGATGTCTTGGTCAACGTAGGCGCAGCCTTCGCAGGCTCCGACCATCTTCACGTAGACGATTCCGTCTTTGAAGCCGATGTATTCGACGTCCCCGCCCTCTCTTTGAAGGAAGGGTCTTACTTTGTCGAGGACGGTCTCTATTTGCTTTTCTGTGTTTTCTATCATATTGATACGCGGATAATTCTAGGTTCAAAAGAGGAGATACGCAAACGAAACGATGGGATTTTTTCCTCTGGTCGGTTTCTTGGATATTTTGGGTGTTTGAAAGAAGATGGTTTTCTTGATTAATTTCCTAAACCAACCTTAAAAAGGCCTAAATTTTCGTTGACGAGGCAAAAAATAGGTAAAAAGTGAGAAAATAGCGATATTTCAAGTGACAATTAATATCCCGTTCCTATAATGGGTGACAGTTTCCCATGGAGAGAAAAGAGGAGAACAAACTGAAGCCTTCATACAGGCACTTGCTCGCGTCGATTCTTCTTTTGAAAGAAGATGGATACGAAGCGACTATGGAGGGTTTGGCCAAAGTTCTGCTCGGGATCGAAGATGAAGAAACTGTTCAGTTGACGCGAAACTTGGCGTTTGCTAGCCGGCCTTCTTTGAACAAGAAGAAAATCAAAGCGAGGATTCATTCCTTGATAAGGCATGGCTACGTCAAACTTGTCTACTCAGATGAGGACGATGATTATTACCTCCGGCTGAGTGAGAAAGCCCTGCAGGAAAATCTCGATTATCCAAGCGAGGCCAAGAATAGGGAAAAGACAAAAACCAAGCGCAGCATCAGAGCCATAGCAAAGGAGTAATCAATCATGGCAAAAGAATTAGCAAAATTTGAGGATTGGCCGTATAAGGTCCCTCACATCAAATCCATCGTCAAGAAAATCAATGCCTTAAGCGACGAGTTCAAGGCCAGCAAGAGCGGGGAAGAGGCCTACAAAGCCTACAAGAAAATGTCCCGTTACGAAGACAAGATCGGCGATGACATCACACATATCCAGGTTTTGTATAGTTTGGACACCACCAATAAGAAATACGAGAAGGCCGAAGAAATGCTCAATGAGGGGTTGCCTCTTGTGAGCGCGGCCACCCTCAACTTCGCCAAGGCTTTTGTCTCCTCGCCATACCGCGACTACCTTGAGAAGAAGCTCGGATCGTTCATCTTCACGATGTATGAGTATCAGCTCAAAGGCTTCGATGAAAAAATCATCCCAGAGGCTACCGAAGAGAACAGCCTCGTCATGAAATATGACTCTGCGCTCGCCTCTTGCCGAATCCCCTTCAGAGGAAACGTCTATAACCTCCCTCAGATGGGCAAGTTCCTGAACGACTCAGACAGGGAAGTCCGCAAAGAAGCCCGCGATGCCTACGATACCTACATGAATTCCCGTCATGACGAATTCGAGGAGATCTACGACAAGCTCGTCAAAGTCAGGACCAAGATGGCCCAGAAACTCGGCTATAAGTCCTATACCGACCTTGCCTATATCAAAATGAACCGTTTTGACTACACCCCGGAGATGGTCGCTTCCTACCGCGAGCAGATCCATGATGTCGTGACCCCACTAGCCGAAAAGCTCATGAAAGAGCAGTTCAAATACGCCGGCATCAAGAACCCGAAGCTTTATGATCTTGGCTTCAAGTTCAAGAGCGGCAACCCCATCCCGCTAGGCACCACCGACGAGAAAGTCGAACACGCCAAAGAGATGTACAAGAAACTTTCGCCAGACACCGATTACTTCTTCAATTTCATGGCCGACCATCATTTGCTCTTCCTCGATGCCAAACCTGGCAAGCAGAGCGGTGGCTACATGACTTACTTCCCAGTCCACAAATGCCCGATCATCTTCTCGAACTTCAACGGAACCGCCGGTGACGTCGATGTCTTGACCCACGAATTCGGACATAGCTTCCAGGCTTATCTGGCCAGGAACATCAAGGTCCCGGAGTATCGTTCGCCAACCATGGAGAGCTGCGAGATCGACTCGATGTCCATGGAGTTCTTCGCTGAGCCGTACATGGATCTCTTCTTCGATGTCCCTGACAAATACAAATACGCCCACTTGGCCGATTCCATCGAGTTTTTGCCTTATGGCGTGACCGTCGATGAGTTTCAGCATTGGGTCTATGCCAATCCAAACGCCACCCCCGAGGAAAGGGATGCCGAATGGAACGCCCTTGAGCAGAAATACACCCCGTACAAGGTCAAAGCGAGAGAGGCCCTTCCTTGGAAGAGCTACCCACGCTGGCTCACCCAGGCCCACATCTTCGATTCGCCTTTCTACTATATCGACTACACCTTGGCGCAGGTCTTGGCTTTCGAGTTCTTCAACCTCGATAGGAAAAACCACGAGAAGGCTTGGAAGAAATACGTCAAGCTTTGCAAGATGGGCGGCAAATACCCATTCGTCAGCCTCATCACCAAAGATGGCCTGAAGTCCCCATTCGAACCGGGCGTCCTCAAGAAGACCATCAATCCTCTCGTGAAAGTCTTGAAGGGCTATCACGCGGAAAACTTCTAAACTAAGGATAACGAAATAAAAAACACGCCCCGAGGGTTTGGCATCAAGCGGTGCCATCTCCCGAAAGGGCGTGTTCTTTTTAATTACTTGACGGAGGCTTCGTAGATGTCGTTGATGGACTTCGCGATCTTCGCGTCGAACTCTTTTTCATTCATCTGAGCGGTGAGGCCTTCGCTTAAGGCTCTTGAGAAACTCGCGATGACTCCTGGGTTACGGGCCAAGATCTCATCGGCGTCTTTCTGCGAGTAGCCACCCGAGAGGGCGACGACGCGGACGACGCATGGGAGATGCTCCAACTCGCCATAGAAGCCATCGACGCTCGGAAGCGAGAGTTTGAACATGACCTTCTCGTCTTTGCCTAGCTTCAAGGCATGTTCCTTGAGTTCTTCTTTCAACATGGCCTCGGCTTCCTTCTTGTCGGAGATATGGATGTCGACCTCTGGCTCGATGATCGGGACGAGATGATTCTTGATCATGATCTTGGCCCACTCAAACTGCTGGTCGACGACTTTCCTGATTCCTTCTTTGTTAGCCGCGAGGATGACTGATCTCTCTTTGGTGCCAAAGATATGATAGGTGTTGGCTTCCTTGCAGAGCTCATCAAGTCCCGGGAAGGGCTTCATGAGACGGACGCCGTCTTTTTCGACGTCAAGTCCGAGATCGACTTTGAGGAATGGCACGACGTGCTTCTTCTCCCAAAGGTAATCAGCGGTGGGCATCCCACCGATCTTTCTTTCCATCGTTTGACGGAAAAGGATGGCTCCTAGTATTTTCCCTGAGGCGAAGGCGGGTGAATTGATGATCCTCGTTCTCATCTCATGGACGAGATCGAACATCTCCTCCTCGTTTTTCCAGGCGGATTCATCGATGCCATAAAGCTTAAGGGCTTTTGGCGTGCTTCCTCCTGACTGGTCGAGGGCGGCGATAAACCCCTTACCAGAATGCATCTGCTCTAATTGGGTAGCGTTCATTGGCTATGCCTTCTTTCGCATATATTTTAACGCGCCTAAAAAGAAGTTATAGAGAATATGCGTCAAGCGAGGTTGACAAAGGCTCTATAATCATAAAAAAGAGGTATCGACATGAAAGTATTGCTGGTGAATGGATCACCCCATAAAGACGGATGCGTCAACCGGGCTTTGGAAGAAGTGAGAAACACCTTGGTTGGTGAAGGAGTCGAGGCAGAGATTTTCTGGATCGGGAACGCCAGAATCGGCGGTTGCTCCGCTTGCGGGTATTGCCATGGGCATGACGATGGCTGCGTCTATAAGGACATCGTGAACGAATTCGCCAAGAAATGCGAGGGGGCCGACGCCTTCGTGTTTGGCTCACCGACTTATTACGCGGGGATGGCCGGCAACATGAAGGGTTTCATGGACCGTCTCTTCTATTCAAATGGCAAGTACCTCAAAGGAAAGCTTGGGGCGGCCGTCATCTCCTCAAGAAGAGGGGGCTCGACTTCGGTCTTCGACGAGATGAACAAATACTTCACCATCTCCGAGATGCCCATCGTCTCATCGTGTTATTGGAATGAGGTCCATGGCCACAATAAAGAAGAGGTCGAAAAAGACGAGGAAGGTCTCCTCACCATGAGGGTCCTTGGACGCAACATGGCTTATCTTCTTAAGTGCATTGAGGCAGGCACGAAAGCCGGCGTCAAGAAGCCCGCAAAAGAAAAGCGCGTCTACACGAACTTCGTGAGATAAAACAAAAGTGACCTTCGCAGGTCACTTTTTACTCAGTCGAACTTCTTCTCGAGGTAGCGGATGTAGGCTTCGCTTGAGAGGTGCTTGCCCGTGATCTTCATGATCCAATCATCGGGTGAGAGATAATCGTAGGCGAAGTCCTTTTCGGCTAGATAAGCAAGGATCTTCTTGAACTCGCCCTTTTCGATGAGGGAGGCGAATCCGATGTCCTTTTCCATTTGCTCTTTTATCATGGCGCCATAGAGGTTTCCAAGGGCGTAAGAAGGGAAATATCCCCATAAAGCCTCGCTCCAATGTGTGTCCTGCATGCAGCCATCCTTGTCATTGGGGACATCGACGTCGAGATAGTCTTTGTATTTCTTCTTCCATAAAGCGGGGACGTCTTTGCACTCGATGGTTCCGTTGATGAGCTCTTTCTCGATCTCGTAACGGACGATGATGTGCAAGCAATAGGAGAGCTCGTCGGCCTCGCAGCGGATGAGCCACGGCTCTATCTTGTTGACGAGGTGATAGAAGTCCTCCTCGTTCATGTAGCTGAAGCCGGGATCAAGGGTCTCTTCGGCGGCCTTCTTCATATAAGGCATGAACTCCTTGCTCCTTCCGATGATGTTCTCGTAGAAGCGGGAGTGGGTCTCACAGATGGCCGCGGTCGCCAGGCTTTCGGAATATCCGTCATAGAGATTCTGTGGTTTGTTCTGGAATTCGAGGCAGTGCCCGCCTTCATGAAGGCAGGTGAAGACGTTGCTGCGCCAATCGTTCACGAGATATTTGGTGGTGAGACGGGCGTCATGCTGATGGTTGTCGTTGCTGAAAGGATGGGCGCTGACCATGAGGCATCCGCCTTTCATGTCATAGCCGATAAGATCGAGCATTTTTCTCCCCATCTGTTCTTGCTTGTCGACGGGGTAAGGCTTTATCTCCGGAAGCGAATAGCCTTTTTGCTTCTCTTTGGCTTTCTTAAGCAAAGGGATGAGCTTTTCCTTCAAAGGGTTGAATATCGAGTCGAGCATCGCTTCGCTTTCGCCCGGCTCATAGGAATCAAGGCAAGAGTCATAACGGCTCTTCATGCCATCCTTATGCTGATAGTCGGCGACCACTCTCGAGATGTCGACTAGATGCTGCCAGTAGGGGAGCCAGCTCTTGAAATCGTTGGCGGGTCTGTATTTACGCCACATCTCGTTGGATTTTGAGATGGCGTTCCTGTAGGAGAGGTATTCCTCTAATGGCATCTTCCTCAGCAAGGCGACCTGGTTATACAAAGACGAGAAGAGACGTTTCTCCATCGGGGGGGCCTTTTCTTCTTTAAGCCCGCTTTCGACGGCCTTCACGAAGCCGGGATCGCTATAGATCTTGGCTTCCTCTCCGGCGAGATAATCCATCAGCTCGCCCTCATCGGAGATGCCTTCTTCTCCGCATAAGGTGGCCAAATCGTAATAAAGGATCGAATCGACGTGTTTGCACCTTCTGAGTTTCTTCAAATACGGTTCAAGCATTAGGAATGACTGTGTATGTTCCATAAATTCCTTCTTTCGAAAGATATCTTCTCACAAAAATCCGACATGTCACTAAAAAAGGCCGGTATTACGTCTCCTTTGGTTAACGAAAACGCCATCATGAACCATGAAAAGCTTACCTAAGGGCATTATCATAGGCTCATGAAGAAATATATTCTTAAAATAGGTGGGATGAGATGCGAGATGTGCGAATGCCACATCAATGACGTCATCAGAAAAATCCCTGGCGTCAAAAAGGTCAAAAGCTCGCATCTGAAGAATGAGTCAGTCGTCATCTCCCTCGATCATATCGACGAAGACGTCTTCAAGAAAGCCATTGAGGGACAGGGTTATTATTATCTTGGCTATCAAGAGGAAGAGTATAAGAAAAAAGGACTGTTCGATTTTCTGAAGAAATGAAAAGCCCCGGAACTGAATCCGAGGCTTTTTCTCCACTAACGCTTATCAGCAGCCTTCAAGGAGGTCTCTGGCGGCTCTTTTCCCTTCTAGCTGGCTTAAAGAGAAGGACTCAGAGATGCATGAGGAGAGCTTGAGGTAAACTTCAGACAGTCTGTCGATCTCCTCTTTGCCCTTTTTGGTCATGTAGAGCCTTTTGGAAGAGGGGTTCATGCGGATGATGCCCTCGTCTAGAAGAACCCGGATCTCTTTGAAGACGCAGGCTCTCGAGACGCCGAGGCTGCTTGCGAGGTCAACGGCTTTGAAGCCGTTCTCGTCACACTCGGCAATCGCGAGATAAAGTTTTCTTCTTGTGCAGGGTTTCATTTCTTATCCTCTCCCGAAGAAGCCATTTCCTTCTTCTTTTCGGCATGATAGGCATCGACCAACTGCTTGCCAACCCCTTTGCAGGCACAGCTTTCGATTGGCTCGCCCTTGTGCTTCTTATAGATGAAATAAGAAGCGAGGGCGATTGAAAGCAAACCCACAAGGACGATGACGAGGACATCGACCCAGTTCATTTACTGGGCCTCCTTCTTTTTGAGATCGTTTCTCTTGTTGATGAAATGGATGATGAAGTAAGTGAGAACGGCTGCGGCAAGCCAGATGAAGCAAGTCCACCACCAGCTGCCGATGGTGTAGATCATCGATCCAACGAGATAAGCGGTGCCAAGCCAGAAGAAGATGGTTCCTTTGAACTTGCCTTTAGGAAGCTCGCTCTTGGCGGTGGCGGTGGCGGCGAAGCATGGTATGGCGAAGATGTTGAAGGCGATGAAACTCAATAATCCCGGAATGCTGATGCCAGTGTCTTTGGCAATGGCCATGACATAGGCGATGTTGGTAGTCGCCTCATCAAGATCAGGATCGAAGGTGTGGCCTAAGCTGGCCGCCAAGGTACCGAAGGTCCCAATGACGTTTTCTTTGGCGATCAAGCCGGATATCGCAGCGACTCCAAACGTCCAGCCAGAGCCGTTCATGCCTCCGGTGAGTTGTGAACCAAAGCCAAGCGGCGTGAAGATCGGCTGAATGAGTTTCCCAAGGCTGGCGAGGATGGAACTTCCCATCTCTTCATCGGATAGATACGACCAGTTCCAGGCGAAGTGGGAGAGGAACCAGATGAGAATGGTCGAAGCAAGGATGATGGTGAAAGCCTTTTTGACGAAGTGCTTGGTTTTGTCCCAGACGTGGATCATCAAGGCTTTGAACTGAGGCATATGGTAAGAAGGGAGCTCCATGATGAATGGAGGGGTCTCTCCTTTAAGAGTCGTGTGTCTCATGATCAAAGCGGCGATCAAAGCGACGACGACGCCTAATATGTACATCCCAAAGGTGATGAGGTCGGCGTTAGGCATATTGAGGAATTCGGCGATGCATCCGGCGCAGGCCAAGATGATAGGAAGCTTGGCTCCGCAGGAGAAATAAGGTATGACGCGGATGGTAGAAGTCTTCTCGTTATCGGTCGCCAAGGTTCTGGTGTTCATCATGGCAGGCACTGAGCAGCCAAATCCCATGATCATCGGAAGGAAGGCACGTCCGGATAAGCCATATCGACGGAAGATTTTGTCGAGGATGAAGGCGATTCTCGCCATATATCCCGAATCTTCAAGGATGCAGAAGAAGAGGAAGAGCAAGGCAATCTGCGGCAAGAAACTCAAGACGGCGAATAAGCCGCCCATGATGCCATCACAGACGAGACCCGTCGCCCATTCGGCGGCTTGAGCCCCTTCCATGGCCGTTCTTGTGATGCCGGTCAGATAATCGGTGCAGTTGACCAAAAGGTTCTGCAAGAAGACGCCGAGCGAATTGATGCCTCCGTTGGAGAAGAGACCGCTGAAAGGCCCGTCTCCTGGGAAGGTCGTATCGATGGCTCCCATCGCGTGGAGATAGAACAGATCATCTGAGAAGGTGAAGTGGAATATCAGGAAGATAATAAGCGCGAAGATCAATAACGAGGCCCATTTGTTGGTCATCACCCGGTCGATCTTGTCCGAAGTGGACATCTTTTCCGAGGCTTTCTTGACGCGCTTCTTCTCATATATGGCGAGCTCGGCGGAGATATATTTGTATCTCGCGTCGGCGATCATGGCCTCGAAGTCATTGCCAAACGTATCGTCTTTGTAAGTGAGTTTGTAATCGGTGACTTTCTTGAGGAAGGCCGGTTCAAGCTTGGCTTCGATCTCGTCATTCTCGACGAGCTTGGTGGCGTGGAACAAAGCGTTTTGGATGTTCTCTTTTTTGTAGTCTTTCTCCAATTCATCGATAAGCCCTTGGACCGGGCATCCTTTTAGCAAGGAGTGGCCTTTGCGGGGATTATTGGAGGCTTTCACGGCGGAAAGCATCAACAAATCAAGGTTTTCCTCTTTGAGGGCCGAAATGGCGACGACGGGGACGCCAAGTTTTGTAGAGAGGGCTTTGACGTCGATGGAGTCGCCGTTCTTGTCGACCGCGTCCATCATGTTGAGGGCGATTACGACTGGGACGTCCATCTCGAGGATCTGCGTCGAGAGATAAAGGTTCCTTTCAAGGTTCGTCGCGTCGAGGATGTTGATGACACAGTCTGGTTTCTCGTCGAG
>DHAP01000033.1:18148-19103 GCA_002397465.1 Caryophanales bacterium UBA4951
TCGACGATGGAGATCTTTTCCCCAGTGGCTTTGTTCTTATAGGTCCCGACTTTCTTCTCGACGGTGACGCCTGGCCAGTTGCCGACGTATTCGCTGGATCCGGTTAGGGAATTGAACAATGTGGTCTTGCCCGAGTTAGGGTTGCCCGCCAATGCGAAATGCTTCATTTGCTCTCCTCCTTTCTCTCTTTGCTTACTCCAAGGCTTTCGCAGATGACGAATTGGGCCTCAGCCTTTCTTAAGGTCAATTCGTAGCCTCTCAAGGTTATTTCGAGAGGGTCGCCCAACGGGGCTTTCTTTCTTAGGTAGACTTCCGCGCCTGGGGTGATCCCCATGTCGAAGAGCCTCCTTCTAATGTTTCCTTCGCCTTTGACGGAGACGATGGTTCCGCTTTCGCCCATGACGAAAGAATTCAGGTTTTTCTCCATGATTTGCTTCCTATTGTTTTTCTTAGACTTTATGCGACAAATATCGAATTTGAGACATCGGTGTCAAAGGCCAGACGGCTCTCTTTCACCTTACAGATTGTCGAATCTCCACACCTAGAGAGAATTTCTAGTTCCGAGTCGACGGTGACCCCAAGGCTCTCAAGGTGCTTTTTGGTTCTTTCGCTTGAGGCTATTTTCACGATACGGAGTCTTTTCCCGGCTGGAGCTATCCTTAACGGCATAGTTGTACCTCCTGAGTTAGTCATTCCTAACTGCGGCAATACTATACCACGCGTATCGCTTGCTTCCAAGGTTGAGTTAGCATAAACTAACAATGAAAGATTACGTCAATAGCGGACATCGGCTTTTACTGTTAACCAAAGGAAACCAAAACATGGATATTTACGAATCAGGCGAAGACTATTTGGAGAGAATCCTCATGCTCTCTTTAAAAGAAGAGAAAGTTCATGCGGTCGAAGTGGCCAAAGAGCTGAATGTCTCCAAGCCATCCGTCAGCGTCGCCCTCAA
>DHAP01000024.1 GCA_002397465.1 Caryophanales bacterium UBA4951
TGTGACAGGACGAAGTCGTTCTTCCGAACAGGGACGATGGAATCCGTTCTCACCCGAAATCAAGATCGGTCGAAAGGCCGGTCTTTTTTTGATGCCGTCCGTCCCGCGCGTTCTCGGCGGCCTTGGCGATTGTCTTCCCTGGGCGTACGGGACGAGCGGCGTCCGGCCCCATAATGGCGTCGAAAGGAGCGGGAAGGCCTTGCGCCGCCTGGCTTTCGGGGCTCGGGCGGGGCGTCGGAGTGGGGTCCTCCCTCAATCAGCATGGATCAGAGTTAAAGAGATCGGTCGGTTCTGAGTCGGGATGCTGCCAGTCGGATTTCCGGGGGCGGCCTTTTCGGCGTGGCGTGAGAGGTTTGCAGCAGGCGTCCCTTTTTGGAAAAACGGACTTGTTCTGTCACAGTTTTTGATAGGGGATGAAATCGTTCTTCTATAAAGGAACGACGGAATCCGTCTCCAACAGAAATCAAGATCGGTCGAAAGGCCGGTCTTTTTTAATGCTTGCCTAGTTGCGCAAAAGTAAATGCGCATATATCATATAAGCGTGAATGAATTAGAAAGAAAACGAAAAGAACTTGGAATAACGCAAATCGAGGCAGCCCGGGCTCTCGGCGTTTCCCGCAGGACTTATCAGACCTATGAAAATGGCAAAAATGATGGGACCGTGTATGAGCAATTGCTTTCTAAGATGGAAGAAATGGGGGCTTTGGATGGAAGCAACGTTGTCTTGGGGCGACGTTACATCGAACATGCTTGCTCACAGGTTTTCTCTCAATACCCCGAAGTGGAGTGCGCCTATCTTTTTGGCTTTTATGCCAGAAAAACGGCTACAGGAAAAAGTGATGTGGACATTTTGATTGTCGGGGTTCCTCAAGGGATGAAATTCTTCGCGCTTGGAGCCGCTCTCGAGGACGCCTTGCATAAAACAGTCGACCTCCATACTTACCGCGAACTTGCGAAAAACGAAGTTTTTGCCAAAGAATTTCTTTTAGAGGGCGTAAAAATCTATGGATCCAAAAACCCATCTTAATTTGGGCTTGGTTGCTAGGCCAATTTTGGACTAAAACGGCCGCTGTTGTGGCGGGAAGGATTTGCTCTTCCCAAAAATAGTGGTTCAATCCCTCCCTAACTAATCCAAGCTGGCACGAAATGAAGACATGATCTATAAACACGCTTTTGAATATCAAATTTGTACCTAGATCATTTTTCGCATTCGTGTCTCTTGGTTGAGTCTAAAATACCATCAGGCGTAGAAGAGATAAAACTTAAGGTTTTATAGCATCTCGCTTAAAGGATATAATAACGAGGCTATGACCAAGACACTTTCTAAGTTCCGCGTATTCGGATTCATCCTCTTCCTCGTCGAGCTGATGGGGATGTTGGCAGTCGGCCTTTTCTATTACTTTGACTGGCTGGGTTTTTCGAGCATCGACCACATCGTCTCTTACATGACTTTGTTCTATTTCGTCGTTGTGATGGTGAACGCTTTGTTCTATTGGTTCTCCCTCATCAAGGTCAATAGACTCCGTCAGAAGAACGACATGGAAGCCGCCAGTTTGGTGGGCGCTGACGTCCAAGAAGCCTATGACTTTGGCCAAATCGGCCTCATCGTCATCGACGACAATGACACGATCATGTGGGCCAACACCCTTTTCCAGACCCGTCAGATTGACTTGATCGACACCCAAATCTTTGATTGGCTGCCAGCCTTGAAAGACCTTGTGAACGCCCCGGTCAACAAAGTGGTCAAAGTCGAGATCAAGGGCCGCGAGTATGACGTCAAATATCTCTCTGAGCCAAAAGTCTTCATTTTCAAAGACGTCACCGAATACGAGAACGTCGTGAGCTACTCCAAAGAGCAAGCCGTCGTCTTGGGCATCATCCAGATCGATAACCTCAAGGATTCCGTCAGCGACACCGACGAATCCGCGGATGTCGTCAACAAGATCCGTTCCATCGTCACCGACTATTGCCGTGACTTCGGGGTTTTGCTCCGTCACGTGAGAGGCGACACCTATTTCGGCGTCTGTAATTACGCTTCCCTAAAAAAGATGGAGGACGACAAGTTCTCAATCCTTGAAAAGGTCAGGGCCGCCGGAGCTAAGGAAGACAATCCTTTGACTTTGTCCATCGGCTTTGCCCATGATTTCCCAGATGTCTCCAAACTCAACGATATGGCCATGAACGCTCTCGACGTCGCCTTGTCTAGAGGCGGCGACCAGGCCGTTGTCTCTCAATATGGCGCGGAGCTTCGCTTCTTCGGCGGCAAGACCGCGGCCATCGAGACCACCTCGAAAGTCAGGGTCCGTTCGGTTGCTGACTCCGTAATCTCCCTTATCAAGAGTTCCACCAACGTCTTTATCATGGGCCATCAGGAAATGGACATGGATGCTTTGGGCAGCTGCTTAGGCATCATGGCCATCTGCGATTGGTGCGGCAAAAACTCAAAGGTCGTCTACAATGCGAAACTCGCTGAGAAGAAGTGCAAGATGGCGTTCCAGAACTCTTTCAGCAAAGACGCTTTCGACAAGATGACGATCTCGCCGGAAGACGCCGTCGGACAGGTTAAAGATTCCACGCTTGTGGTGGTCGTTGACGTCTCAGTCCCTGAGATGGTCATGGCCCCAAAGCTTCTCGATAGGGCCGCGAAGGTCATCTGCATCGACCATCACCGCCGCAACGACAAATTCATCGAGCATCCGGTCTTGGCTTACATCGAGCCGAGCGCTTCTAGCGCCTCCGAGCTTGTCACCGAGATGATCCGTTACGCGACCGCCAACCCGAGGATCGAACTGAAACCGACATTCGCCACCTTGATGCTTTCCGGCATCTTCCTCGACAGCAACTACTTCAAGAGCAAGTCGACTGGCATGAGGACATTCGAGGCCGCGGAGATCTTAAAGGAATACGGCGCCGACAACTCGGTGGCCGACGACTTCTTGAAAGACGAGTTCGAAGAGTACTCTCTTATCACCAAGATCATCTCGACCATGCAAACCCCACACTATGGCATCGTCTATTGCGTCTCCGACGAGAAAGACATCGTCGAGCGTTCGACCCTTGCCAAGGTCGCCAACCAAGTCATGCAACTCAAGGACATCAATGCCTGTTTCGTCATTGGGAAGACCGACGAAAAGAACATTCGCCTCTCCGCGAGAAGCGACGGCTCGATCAACGTTCAGCTTCTTTGCGAGAAGATGGGCGGCGGCGGACATTACACGATGGCCGCGGCCTTGTTCCCTGGCCAAAACAGCGCGAATGTCGTCAACACTTTGCTTACTACGTTAGATGAATATCTTGATAGCGCCCGCAACAGCGCCAATTCAGAAGGAGGAAGAATATGAAAGTCATCTTAGTCAAAGACGTCAAAGGAGTCGGAAAGAAAGGCGATACGGTCAACGTCAGCGATGGCTATGCCACCAACTTTTTGATACCGCGCTCATTAGCAGTTATCTCAACCCCGAACAATCAGGCCCAACTTGAGAAGAGCAACGCTCTCGAGGATGCCAAACAAGTGAAGATGAAGGAAGAGGCTGAGCAATTAGCCAAACGCCTTGAGAACATCAACGTCGAATTCAAAGCCAAAGTCGGAAGCGATGGCAGGATGTTCGGAACCATCAGCCCCAAAGAGATCGAAGCTGGGATGAAGGAGCAGTGGAACATCATCATCGACAAGAGGAAGTTCATCGACAAATACCCAGCCAACGCGATTGGATACACCAGGCTCAAGATTGAGCTTTATAAGGGCAGCGCCGGGACCGTCGTAGGAACCGTCAACGTCCATATAAGCAAGGAGAACTAATGGCAAAGATCACTCTCCCAAGCAACGTCGAAGCCGAACGTTCGGTTTTGGGCTCCATGCTCATGGACCCCAATGCCGCCGCCGTGGGCACGGTCACTTTGACCGAAGAGAGTTTTTCTGGCGTCGACAAACGAAACGTCTTGGTCTTCAAGGCCATGAAGGAACTTGCCGACCACAAAGAAATCATCGATTCCACGAGCGTCATCAACGAACTCACAATCCTTAAGACCATCGATGATGCCGGCGGGGCCGACTACATCTTCGAGCTCGTCAGCTCTACCATCTCCCCAGATCAGATCGACCACTATATCAAGATCGTCAGAGACCAAGCCGTCCTCAGGGACTTCTTGATCGAGCTTCAGAACATTCAGGACTCTTACGCCAACGGCGGCGTGAGCGACATCAGCGAATTCATCGCCTCTTCAAGCCAAAAACTTGAGGACATCGCCTCCAAACGTCAAGTCGGCGAATTCAAAGACTCAAGCGAAGTCGCCAAGGCCGTCCAGCTTCAGATCATGAGCGAGTCCAACCGTGGCAACCGCGGACTCACCGGCGTCGATACCGGCTATCCACGTCTTAACCAGTACACCCATGGCTGGCAGAAAGGCGACCTCGTCATCATCGCGGCCCGTCCTTCCGTCGGCAAGACCGCTTTCGCCTTGAACCTCTTGGTCAACGGGGCCAGATACCGCGATAAGCCCGTGGCTTTCTTCTCCTGCGAAATGGGCGCCGAGCAAATCATGAAGCGTCTTATCTCCAGCGACTCCTTGGTCAATTCGGAGTCTATTCAGACTGGTTTATTGGGCGAGAAGGACCTCGAGAAGATCGACCGTTCCGTGAAGAGATTATCCAACACCAAAATCTATATCGATGACACCGCCAACCCGATGTTAGGCGACCTCATCGCCAAAGCGAGAAAGCTCAAGGCCGCCCATCCGGACCTAGCCATGATCGTCATCGACTACCTTAACCTCATCAGCACCGAAAGCCATTTCGACTCCAGGGCCAACGAGGTTTCATTGATCACCAAGAGCCTTAAGGAACTAGCCCGTTCCTTGTTGGTCCCAGTCATCGCCTTGACCCAGCTCAATCGTAGCGTCGAGCAAAACGTCGGACGTATCCCGATGCTTTCCAACCTGAAGGAATCCGGCTCCATCGAGCAGGACGCCGATATGGTTCTTCTCATGTACCGGAAGGATTATTACAAGGATATTGGTGTCGCTGACGAGAAGCCGCAGGGATTTGCCAAGAATGGTTACACCCAGCAATTAGAGGAGAATGTCGAGGCCCAAAGAGCCAAAGTCGGCAAAGACCCCAACAGCGTCTCCGTCGTCACCTTCTCCGTGGCCAAGAACAGAAATGGCCGTACCGGAAGCATCACTCTCTTATTCGAGAAAGCCCATTCGCGTTTCACTTCGCCATCTCTTGAACTCGAACAGATAGAAGCCAAGAAGAACGGCGTCAATCTCGAAGACTTCGATGAAGCTGATTTAGCCACCCCGAACAAAGGCGAGGATTGATGATTCGTTTCCTCATCGTGGCGAGCGGATCAAAAGGCAACGCCACCCTTATCTATAGCGAGAACACTCTTTTTCAGATCGACATGGGGATATCCCTCAAGCGGGTCAAAGAGGGTCTTTCGTCCATCAAGAAAAACCTCAAGGACGTCTCGGCTGTTTTGCTCACCCATGAGCATAGCGACCACATCGGGACGATCGGAACCATCGAAGGCAGGATTCCCATCTTTGCTAGCGAGGGGACCTACCCTAATCCCAAAAGGACTTTGATACCTTATAAGAGCTTCAGGCTTGGCGATTTCATCATTGAGCCGATTCAGACCTCCCACGATGCGAATAACCCCGTGGGCTTTATCGTCTACCAAGATGATGAGAGGCTCGTCTATGTCACCGACACCGGGTACTTAAGCGAAGAGAACCTCGCCATCATGAAAGACGCCGACTATTACATCATCGAAAGCAATCACGACCTGAAGATGCTTCTTTCTTCTAGAAGGCCAGCCTACCTGAAACAAAGGATTCATAGCGACGTCGGGCATCTTTCAAACGCCGACTCGGCTTTTTACATGGCCTCATTGGTCTCTAACAAGACAAAAGGCATCTATCTCGCCCATTTATCCGAGGAGTGCAACGCCCCGGAAGTGGCCTTGCGCACGTATAGAGAGGCTTTCACCAAAGAAGGGCTTTGCTTCGACGACTATCACGTCGTCTGCGCGAAGCAGTGGGAGAGCGTCAAAGGCGGCGACTTATGAAGATCAGAATCCTGTGCGTCGGCCACCTCAAAGAGAAATACTGGAAGGCCGCGGAGGATGAATACGTCAAAAGGCTAGGGGCCTATTGCAAGGTCGAGATCGAAGAGCTCGATGATTTGGCGACCCCAGAGAAAGCCTCGGAAGCGATCGAGCTCTCCATCAAGGAAAAAGAAGGGGAGAAGATCCTTTCAAAGACCAAGCCCAGCGATTTCATCTGCACGTTGGATTTAAACAAAGATGAGCCGGACTCAATCACTCTCTCAAAGAAGATGATGAAGATGATTGAGCGAAGCGGATCAAACCTCACTTTCGTGATTGGCGGCTCTTTGGGATTATCTGAGCAAGTGAGAAAAAGGGCGAACGAAAGCCTTTCGCTCTCAAAGCTGACCTTCACCCACCAAATGACGAGAATCATCCTTCTTGAACAGATATACCGCAGCTTCAAAATAGCCCACAACGAGCCATACCATAAATAAAAGAAAAGGCCTCATCTAGTCGATGAGACCATAATGACGCATGGCCTTGGCCCAGCCGTCTTCGTCGATGTCGTCAGTCACGTAGTCGGCGACCGCCTTGACGTCGGGAAGGGCTTTTCCTACCGCCACCGAAGCTCCGGTGAATAAAAGCATGTCGATGTCGTTATTGCCATCGCCGATGCTCATGGCGTTGCTTGGACCCCAGCCATAATACTCGAGGACCGCCATGATGCCTTTGGCTTTATCGGAGTCGTTTGGCATGATGTCGACCGCATACTCGTCCCACCTGGCAGCTTTGCAGTTCTTAAGGTGAGGAAGGAAGAGAGACTCATCGAAATCGTCACAGAAGGCTATCATCTGATAGACGGTCCTATCATAAGGAATCGGGAATTTGCGGGGTTGTGGGAACCTCGTTCCGTATTTGGCGTGGGCATCGATTACCCTGTCGTCGATCATGTTGATATGCCCTTCGCTCTCCTCGATGAGAGTGAGACCGAATTTGAGACGATAAGAGAACTTGATCATCGCGTTGACGACGTCCGCGGGGATTGGGTACTTATAGATGACGACGTCCCCGATGGAGGCGCAGGCCCCGTTCATCATGACGATTCCGTCAGGATGGACGTAATCGAGGATTCCGCTTTTTCTGATGAGGTAATAGTTTCTGCCTGAGCAAAGGAATATCTTGATGCCCTTCGATTGCATCTCTTTTATGGCCTTGATGGCGCTGGGGGGCACACGGTTGGTTACGTGCGAATATAGGGTTCCGTCGATATCGGTGAATACTACTTTAATGTCTTTTTGTTTGTTCAAAATTCGACCCTCCTTTCACAATTCTACCCTAAAGGCGTATATTAGTTGCGTTAACTCTATGCTTTACCCAGAATTTGGTCAATATAAATCATTCGTGGAACCTGGCAATAGCCTGATTCACGGATACACGACGGCAAATGGTCACACATTCTACGTGGAGCCTGGCTTTTATGACCAACTCATGGGCTTCAAAGACAAGCGATACGACAGCTTCCCAAAGATCTTGGAAGCCATCTATGCCTTCGTCGAGAAAAACGACAAGGTGATCTTCACCGTGAACTTCGAAACGCCGTTCTTCCATAAGGATGGCTACATATATCAAGAGATAGAGGACATCACCAACCCTCTCTCCATTTTCTTTGAGGATAAAAGCCGCGGAAGCGACTATGGCGATTAGATGAAACATTTGGTAGTGGGGCTCGGTTACGTCGGACTGGCTAATCTGGCCTTCCTTTCCTCGAACAGCAAAGACGAAGTCGTGGGATACGACAAAGACGAGAAGAGAATCAATGACCTCAAGCACGATGATTATTACCTTGAGGAAGCCAAACTCAACGAGACCCTTTATAACGAAAAAAGAAGAATCGTCTATACCTCATCCATAAACGCGTTCAAGGACGTCGGTGCCTTCTATATCGCCGTTGGAACCCCCTCAAAAGAAGATGGTGCGGTCGATATGGCGTGTTTTTATGAGGTCATCAAGGACATCAAAGAACACGCGAATCATGATGCCTACGTCGTCATCCGTTCCACGGTCGAGATCGGAACCGGAGACAAAGTTAATGCCTTATTGAACAAAGACGGCAAATTCCATTTCAACGTCATCTCCCTTCCGGAGTTCTTAAGCGAGTCCAGCGCCTATGAGGATGAGATGAACCCCGCCAGATTCGTCATCGGAGTCGATGATGAGGACGCGCTGACGTTCATCAAAAGAATCAGGAAGAAATCCCTCAACGATGGGGTGCCTTTCTATTCGATGAGCCACGTTTCGGCGGAGATGAGCAAATACGCCTCCAACGCTTTTTTGGCCACCAAGATATCCTTCATCAACGAGATGTCCCGTTTGGCGGAGTCTCTCGGCGGAGACATCGTCGACATATCCAATGGCATGGGCGCCGACCCGAGAATCGGCCACTCGATGTTGAACGCCGGGGTTGGCTTTGGGGGCAGCTGTTTCCCCAAAGACACCAAGGCTTTGATCTATAAAGGAAAAGAAAACGACGTCGAGATGGCCATCAATGAAGCCGCTTTGATGGTCAACATCACGCAGCCGTTGCTGTTCTTAAAGAAAATCGAGAAACATCTTTCTGGCGTCAAAGACAAAAAGATCGCCATCTTAGGCCTCGCTTATAAAGAGGGGACAGGGGATAACCGCAGTTCGCCATCGCTCTATTTGGCGGAATCGCTTCTTAAGGATGGGGCCATCTTATCGGCCTACGATCCTTCTAAGACCTCAAGAGAATCCTTCAAGAAGGGTTTCTCATCCATCAACGTCTGCCCAAGCTTGGATGAGGCCGTCAAAGGCGTGGATGCCGTGGTGTTCTTATCTTCATCCAAAGAGTTCAAGGAGATTGAGGAAACATGTCTCCTCAAACTCATGAATGGCCGTTACGTCTTCGATGGGAGGAACATCTTCTCCACCGAGCATTTTAAATACTGCACTTATATCTCCATCGGTAGAAAAGACTCGCTCCGTTGATTTTAATATATATAGGATAAAGAAAAGCCTCTTGGGACGTCCCAAGAGGCTATTTTCATCAGGTGTGTCTATTACTGCTGCGGCCTAAGCGAACGCATGCTCATCCACATGACCCTCATGCCAAAGAGGAAGATGAAGAAGATGACGGAATACGATGAGAAGAGGAAGGAGAGGATCATGGCCAACAAGGCTGGCGTGAAGCTCGACCAATAGGCGATCTTCTGGCATTCCCAGAAAGTATAGATGCGGAACGGGTTCTGCTTGCCTCTCGTCATGAGGAAGATGGTTAAGCCAAGGACAAGGGTAAGGCCGATGAACACGGCGGTGTAGATGCCGGTGAAGTTCCAGCCGCTGGAGACTCTGGTGCTTTCGTAGGCGTTATGGAAGAGAAGCTTCCAGGAGTTGACGGTGGCGGTGGTGTACTCGCTCACGTTGGCAGTCGTGATGACGTCGTCGTTCGCGTCGACATAGGCATTGCCATCGACGTCTTTGCTATAGAGGTCGGCCAAATCGAATCCCTCGAAGCTTTCGTGGTTCCATTTGCCAGAATAGCTGAGTTTGCTGCTGCTAGAACCAGTAGGAAGCTTGTAGGCGGCCAAGCCGTCTTTGAGGAAGAAGATGCAGTTGATGGAATAGGTGGCGTTGCCAGCCGGGTCGGAGCCGCCCAAGATGGCGGTGATCGGGTTGGTGGTGGCCGAAGTGACTTCGGCGATGGTCATGTCGAGATAATAGGCGGCGAAGTCGACGACCTTGACGCTGACGGTCTCTGGGGTGTCCCCGACGACGGTCGTGGTCGAGCCATTGGAATCGGTGACGGTGGTGCTCGGAAGCTCAGTCACGTCCTTCCAATAGGAATGGAGGTAGACGTTGTAGGATCCGCTCATGTCGGTGAAGGCCTCGTCCCAACCGGTGACAGTCAGGTTGCCATTGCTGATCTTCATGCTGACGTTCTTGTCATGGAGCTGAGTATCGAAGTCGACCAAGGCTGTCTCATATCCATATAACGGCGAGTTGAAGAAACTGGCGCCATCTTGGCTGAGATAGGTGATGGAAATCGGGAGTATCGCAAGGAAGACGGAAAGGATGGCGATGATGACGGCGCTCCACCAAGGCTTTTTCCTGGCTTCGACGCAGCGGTCATTGCTGAAGAGAGTGGAGAAGAAGAACTTGATCTCACCCCAGACATTGACTTTATTTTGTTTGACTTTTTTGGCTACTGGTTTCGATTTTGACATGGTTATTTCTCTTTGCTTAAAGCAAAGAAACTCTATACCAAATCGGCGTTTTATACAAAGGAAAGTGGCCCTTTTCGCCCTAAAGGAAAACGCATAGGCGAAAAGAGCCACATTTTATGGGTTTTTCTTCGTTCGTCCAGCAATCTATAATATTCGGGAAATGAAGATAAAAGAGCCATTGGTCCATGATGTCCCACCACTTAGTTGGGAGGAGCTATTATCTAGCGAGGGGAAAGACGGCTTGATAAAAACAAACCTCAAGAAGAGCCTCCTTTTCGAAAGCCTCACTTTTGACTCGCTTAAACTTGAAGGAATCGATTTGAGTGACTTCAACGCCAAGGGGTGCGATTACACGAACATCATCTTCTCCCATTGTCAGATGATGAACTTCACTTTTGAGGGCCGTTACCTCGGCAGGATAGTTTTTGACTCCTGCAACCTCTTGGGCGCCAAGTTCATTCTCTCGTCTTTGAATGACGTTATTTTCAAAGGCTGCAACCTGAGCCTTGCCAACTTTGCCTCCGCCAGGTTCAAAAACGTTTCTTTCGATGGCTGTCGGATGAACCAGTCTTTCTTCGAGTCCAACGATTTAAAGAGCGTCAAATTTATGGATGACGAACTCAATGAGGCGGTATTTTTCAAAAGTTCCCTCAAAGACATCGACCTTTCGAGCTGCAAAATTTCGTCGATGAACGTGGGCCTTGATGACATCAAAGGTGCGATTCTCAACTCTGAGCAGGCCATCGGGGTCGCCAGAATGATTGGGGTCAAGATCAAAGACTGAGTCGCTGGCGGTTTTTCTAGGATGGTGTATATTATCTAAGCCAAGCACGAACTTGGCATGGTTCTTTGGGGTCGTTCCGGTTTTGACGGAGAATGTGTTTGGCTAGGAATGCAGTGGCGTGATGAGCATAGACATCAAACACAAATAACTGACAACAGTTATATCTACGGGAATCGCGCTCAGCGCGTTTCCTACGCTTGCGCTTAATAAGTAACCTACGGGTTTCCTAGCATCGTCTAGGAGCAGCGCGTCCTCGGTCCGTTTCGCAGCCATCGGATCCTTCGGGCGTCATATCAAGCTGATAAGCGGGTGCCTCTGGCTAAGGGCATCTGACGAAAACGCGTTGGCCTCGCCTAACGGGTTTGGCCGTATCCGGCCGCTAGGTTAAAAATTGATTCGGCCTAAACTGTAGACGTCTTAGTTGGGCGTTCTTCGGACAGGGGTTCGATTCCCCTCGACTCCACCAAATTTCCAATTTGAAAAAACCATTCAAAAACACCGCATCAATTTGCGGTTTTTTTGATGCTTTAGTGCTCTTGCTTCTAAGCGGCTTAAGTTATTTTTTTCTCTTCATTTTGCCAGAAGAGCGTTGCCTTAACTTCAAGACGAAAAAGATAGTTCCGTCTATGAGGATGAAGAGCGCAAAACAAAGCAATGACAACGGGTTGAAGGTCTCAAATGGCAGCGGGGACTTCGTGGATGCGTATAGTTCGAGGCCCCGGCTAATTACATAAGAGCCTTTCGAAACGTGTTGGTAAATCAGATTGTTTTCGAAAGGGATGAACACGCTCCCATAGAATAGAAGACCTATCACCGCCGCCGACAGACCCTGAATCAGGAATGGGCAAGTCAATGACTCTGAGTTCTCAAAAGAGGTGAAACCCTGTAACGAAAGGAAGAAAGAGGCGTTTCGGAAATACCTTCTTTTGCCAGCGAAGGAAAAGCATACTATCAGCAAATAGAAAATTAACAACCCACTCCCAACGGCTATAAGCAAGTTGCCAATTGACTGGGTGTAGTGATAGTCGGCCTCAATGACGCCAGTGATGTAACTGCCGGAGAAATTAGTAAGGAAGCCGTTGACGTCATTAATCTGGAAAGAAGGCAGCAAACCAAAGTTAAATGCATTATTCGCATCCTCTAGTAGATAGGAAAGATAACGATAATAATCAGGGCTTACGACCATCGTTGTGGCATTAGGAGACGAGCCGCTGGCAGTGAGGGTCAAATTGCTATAATCGCCATTCTCGTTAATTCGAATTTTGATTTTGTCTCCGGCTTCGGCGCCAGGAAGAAGCAACACATCGCTTGAACCGGTTTGGATTATTGTAGAAAGAGCCGTTCTTCCACCCCACCTGCTAAAGCCAATTTCACGGTCCCCGGAATAAACGAACTCCGGCATCAAGCCACTCTCCCCATCAATGGCAAGGGCTGGAAAGCCGCCCTCCTCAAAGAACGAGTCGATGAACGAGGGACTGACGAAATAAACGCCATTCGACACGAAAGTATTGTTTTTGTTTCCGTCTTTGTAACTACGCAAATAATAGTTCTCTTTTTCTTCTGGGAGTTTGTAAGTGGCATCAACCGCCATGCTCACTCCTGATAAAGTGACGCTAGACGGGGCGGCACCATAATCTTCATCGACATAAAAAGTGTTTTTCAATTCAAGACCTTTTACCGACACCAACGTGATACGATAATCAGCTGAAGAGCTGAAATAACAGGCTGTATCGGCATTTTCTGTAACAAAAGCATCGAATTCAAGGTGTTGGTCAGCATCACTTCCCTGTGTGACGAAAGAGGAAAAAGGATCATTCTCCATTGCCAGCTTCCCCTCGGAAGACTTGTCGCGTGAAGGATAGCTCGACAAGCCATAAAGAAGACAGACAAAAGAAGAGACGACCAATAATGACTCGACAGCATATTCAAACCAATGTCCTTTGAAGAAATCAGCCAGGAAAAAGGAGAACACCTTCTTTTTCTTTGGAGGTACAACCGTTGAAGGGGCAACATCAGAAATAGGGTTGAGAGAAAACGTCTCCACCTTTGATGTTGGAACGTCCACTTTGATAGAGATGCTCAAGCCCTTCACCCCGACATCATGGTTGATTAAGACTACGAGATGGGTTTCGGCGTATTCGTTGACAATGCTAACGAGGGTGTCTTTGCTTTTAGAATCCAGCGCCGAGAAAGGCTCGTCAAGAAAGACGGTCTCTTTTTCTGAGAGAAAGGCGAAAATCAATTCGGCCTTATGGCGTTCGCCCCCACTTAAACGAGTGAGTGGCTTATCCAATTTAGTGAAAGAAAGCCTAGTGCAAAGATCTGTTCTTTTTTTTCTCGTCTGCCCCAAGGAGCAGATTGAACAGATTTTTTCTTAGCGAGAATGAGTAAAGAAGCGATGACCCCTCCCCGCAGTAGCCAAGCCGCTCGTTTCGGAAATTCGCTATTTCTTTTTCATTTCTCTCTATAAATGAGAAACTTCCATAACTAATCTCGCCATCAGTTGGCTTTTCAAGCCCAAGGCAAAGTCTGACCAAGGTGCTTTTGCCACACCCTGATGGCCCACATAGTTGGACGATTCCGCGATCAAGAGAAAACGACAACGATGAGAACAAGGTTCGACTGCCGTAGGCTTTTGATAAATTCGCTATTTTCATTTGGACCTCCACTTTTCAAGAATCCGGCCTAAATCACGCGGACAAATTAACCAGCAAAGCAGCACCGTGAAGAGTGACAGAATAGACATAGAAGGAATGACTGAAAGCCATGAGAAAAGCGGGCTGAGGGACAAAAACCCTGAACAACCACCGAGGATTTGGCCATCGATGACATTGGAAAACAACGTGAGGGATCCCCAACCGACTAGAAGGCCGAGAAGACATCCGGACAAACTTGAAATGGCCATCGTTGTAATGTTTCCGGCTAATTGGCTTCGCCTCGAGGCGCCGACGAGACGCGCCATCGCCATTTTTCTTCTGTTGGCCAAGGAAAAAGCCAAAGGGAATATTAACGAAGAGCCGAGACCCAAGGCAAAGAAGACCCATGAAAGCCCACCCAGACTGTTGCTTAAAAAGTATTCAAACCAGTTAATATCCGTGAAGAAGAAAGACAGGGAACCATGTTCTCCCCAAGTGGTTTTCTGAGCAATTGTCCTTATAAGCGTTTCGCTCGCTATTGAAGATGAATAAGCGCTCCCATCAAAATTATGGATGAAGTATTGAGTAGTGTCGCCGGCACGTTCTTTCAAAAGAGAGCTTTCAAGGGCAAAAGCGCTTTCGATATAAAAGGCCGCCGACGGCTGACAATCATAGTCAGTGGTTTTGATGTCTTGTTTTGCTGTTTCATAATTGGCATACCCGAATTCCGAAACTTGGTATACGCCCGATACCCGCAATGAGGGCTTTGAGGCAAAAGGAAATACTATATATTCATCAAAAAGCGTTTTTGCCATGGCCGTCGTGTCTACGCCTTTGGCCTTGGCTGCATACGAAAGGACATACGGATACGAATAGGAAGAGATCAATATTTGATCATTGGCCGTTGGGTAGTTCCCCATTGCCGCCCCGTCTTTGTCTTTGGCCAAAGTGATTCCGTGAGATATGAAATCAGCCTCATTCAGGAAATAAAAAACACCAGAGATCCGGTTTCCGACTTCAGAGTTGGCTGAACTTAAAAAATCATTGCTCACTCCTGAATAGCCAACCGAATACTCATCGGTAACAAAGAGGTCGGATGAAGGAAAAAGCGTTTCCTTTCCGCTTTCTAAAAGAATTCCCGGAGATGTTGAAACATAGTGCTGAGCGACACGACTTTCGACAGACGAATCATAGCCATCGGTTGGATAGGCCGAGGCAAAGAAGGCTGTGCCCCCTCCAAGCAACAACGTGGAGAAGAAAACCAAGAGATAAAAGACGATATTCTTGCGGAAAGAACCCCAGGTATTCGACCACAAGGAAAAGTCGTGGCTTGGTCTCTTGCTGAGACTGGATGATTCGATAGAGGAAGAAACGTCTGCCTCCACCAGACGCCCCGAGTCCATCTTAAGCGATCCTTGCGGATGGAGTGAATTGGTGTCCTCGTTCTCATGCGTTACAAAAACGACTAAGGATTTACGGGATATTTTCTCTAGGAGGGATAAGACGATTTTCTCGTTTTCAGGATCAAGATTTACACCGATCTCATCGGCCAAAAGAATGGCAGGATCCTTGAAAAGGGCTCTTGCAAAAGATAGGCGCGCCTTCTCGCCAGATGAGAGGTTTTCACCTTTCTCCTCAATAAGTTGGCCCAACCCCATTTCATCGAGAACCTGCCGCGCCTTAGGTTCGTCATTTGAGCCATAGGGAAAGAGAACGTTTTCGATGACCGTCATCTCATCGAAAACAACATAGTCTTGAGGAAGATAAGCCACATAACGGTAAGAATAATCATCAGCGTTTTTGGAGGTGATTTCCTGACCGTCGAAAAGCAATCTTCCGTCATGTCTGGCGTCCGCGCCGGAAATAATTTTCAAAAGTGATGATTTTCCGGACCCGTTGGGTCCCGAGAGTAGGTACAAGCCTTTTGAAGGAAAGTCAAAACTCACGGAATCCAAGATCTGGTTCGAATTTATCGTTTTTGAAATAGACTCAAGCTTAAGCATTACTGTTTTTATGCGAAAGTCCTTGAGTAGAATTCTTCCGGGCCCTCATGTGAACAATGATACCCCGCGAACCATCAAGTGTCATTGCCTGTTGAACGGATTTTGGTGGCGGAACAGCAAAAGAACATCTAAGTTCTTTTCTAAAGGGCCGATGGGAGACGAATGATGTTTAAACCGTAACGGGCCCATGCCATAATAATTTATAGAGAAACTCCGAAGAAGCCGAACGAATATGGTACTCGAGTGGTTTCGATCCTTCTTCATCCTTGAACTTGTTGATCATTTCTTCGTTACTGACCAGGGGGCTCTTGATATGAAACTCAGCCATTTGAGAATCAGCATAACTTCAAAAGCCTCTTATGATGGGGCCCTTCGTTTACGTTTCCGCTTCTTCTTTCAGGAAGTCTATACGTTGATATTCTCTTTTGTTTGTCTTTTCCTTAGGAACAGCCTCACTATAAGCGACTCTCTTCCCTGAGTTTGGCGGGCTTTGTTCCTATTTGCCTTTTTCGTCATGGCCTTAGACTACGTTAAAGCGACGTCTGAGAACAAGAAACATCATCTTTGGGATGATAACTTACCCATACTTGGCTTCTATTTGTCTCAAATCGCGATCATGGGATTGGCCTATGGTCTCAGCTTTATCTCAACAACCTGGGAAGAGAGTAAAGGCATCACCAGCTACTTCATGCTTTTGCCTTCGTTCGTGGTCTTTTCTTTATGGTTCATCGTCAGCTTCATTAAGAACTACTATGTCAGCAGCGTCGTTGAGTCCGTTGCCAGAACCTATAAGCCATACTCCAAGAACAACAAGATAGACGTCTTTGTCTTTGATTCGAGCCTCATCAAAGAAAACTCGGAAGTTAAACTGTCCCAAGACTATTCGTCTTTATCGGTGGGTTTTCTCTTCTTGTTATGCGCCTCCACGAATCTATTTGGCTATGGCATGACCGTGATTGGCGACGTCCTTGAAAGCGTCTCGCTGATCGGATTGGTCTTCAGCCTTCTATTGGTCGGATATTTCGGTGGGTATTTCTTTATGGACAGGAATTGGAAATATGTCCTTATGATCTGTCTCTCCTTATTAATCGCCGGAGCGTCCATAGTCTCCTCCATCTTCACCGTGGATGAGGAAACCGGCGTCTTGAATCCCGCTTATTTCTTCTTTGTCTATTTCCCCTTGGTAATTTTCATCTTGGTCTTGACCATGAAGTCCTTGCCTCCCTACAAGACACCAAAGGAAGATTCTATTAATGGACGAGAGTCTCAAGAACATCCAATTGCCTGATAATCTAGCCTCCATCGGATAAAATATCCATTACACGGTTGATGTTCTTTTGTGTCTCTTTAGGACGATACTTATCTAAAGAAAGCCATTTCTTCGACTAGGGGAGCCGTCTATCCATCCTCTTGCTATAATAAGCAGGGGAAAAACAAACATGAAATTATTTATCGACACCGCAAACATCGAAGACATCCGTGAAATGGCCAGCTATGGCATTGTGGCCGGAGTGACCACCAATCCATCGCTTATCGCCAGAGAAGGCCGCAAATTAGAGGACGTCATCAAAGAGATCGTCTCTTTGGTCAATGGCCCGATCTCAGCCGAGGTCACCGAAGGAAAATGCGAGGACATGGTCGCTGAGGCCCGTGTCCTAGTTAAGATCCACAAGAACATCGTCATCAAGCTTCCGATGACTTGGGATGGCATCAAAGCCTGCAAGATCCTTACCGACGAAGGCATCAAGACCAACGTCACCCTTTGCTTCTCCGTCTCTCAGGCCGTCTTGGCCATGGAAGCCGGAGCCACCTACGTCTCGCCTTTCATGGGAAGGCTTGACGATGCCGGCATGGACAGCGAAAGACTCATTGAGGACATCGCCACCGTCCGTGATAACTTCGGATACAAGACCCAGATCATCTCGGCCTCCATCAGAAGCCTCCATCACATCGAAGTGGCCGCTTTGGCGGGCAGCGATGTCGCGACTATCCCTTATGCCGTCTTCAAGAAGATGATCGAGCACCCACTTACCACCGCGGGGCTTAAGATCTTCGCCGACGCCGCCAAGAAATAGCCGATAGACAACCGATAGCAAAAAGCACTTCGCGATTGAAGTGCTTTTTATGTGTTTATTTATCGCGTAATTCGTGGCAGTGCCGGCATCTTGGCTCATAGGCTTCGCTGGCGCCAACTAAGACCACGGGGTCATTCTTGGAGGCCGGCACTCCATTGACGATTCTTTGGGTCATGGTGGCGGGGGCTCCGCATTTGACGCAGACGGCGGTCAACTTGCTGACGAACTCGGCTTTGCATAATAACGAGGCCATGATGGGGAAGGGCTCGCCTTTGAAGTCGGTGTCTAGACCGGCGACGATGACCCTGATTCCTTTGTCCGCGAGCGTATCAAGGATGGGGACTATCTCCTCATCTAGGAACTGGACCTCATCGATGGCGATGACCTCGGTTTTGTCATCGACGTAAGAGAGGACCTCGCGCGCATTCTTTATAGGTATGCATTTGGCTTTGTTGTGGAGGTGGCTTTCGACGTTACCCTCCGAGTAGCGGTTATCGATGTCGGGCTTGAAGACGAGATACTTTTTGTGGGCGTAGTCCAAGCGGCGGAGGCGGCGGATCAGCTCTTCGCTTTTGCCGGCGAACATCGGCCCGGTGATCACTTCGATCCAGCCCGGTTCTTTATAGTTTTCCATGTCGCTCTAATTCTAGAGAAGGATAGGATTCTTTCAATCTTTTCATTGAAAATCATCAGCCAAGAAAGGAAAACGCCGCCCCTTCACTAATCGGGGGCGGCGCATAAATAAGAGAGACTTCTCTTTTATTTCCTGAGGTTGTAGAAGGCGTCGAGTCTAGGATACTGGGCTTCATCGCCAAGCTGTTCTTCGATGCGGAGCAACTGGTTGTATTTGCAGATACGATCGGTGCGGCTCATGGAACCAGTCTTGATCTGTCCGGCGTTGAGGGCCACGACAAGATCAGCGATTGTGGTGTCTTCAGTCTCGCCAGAGCGGTGGCTGACGACGCAGGTCCAACCATTCCTCATGGCCATTTCGCAGGTGTCTAAGGTTTCGGTCAAAGTGCCGATTTGGTTGAGCTTGATAAGGACGGAGTTGGAGCAGCCCATCTCGATGCCCTTCTTGACGTAGAGCTTGTTGGTGACGAAGAGGTCGTCTCCGACGAGCTGGACTTTCTTTCCAAGGCGATCGGTAAGCTTCTTCCAGCCTTCCCAATCGTTCTCGGCAAGGGCGTCTTCGACGGTGATAAGCGGATATTTCTCAACGAAGGAGGCGATCATGTCGATCATCTGCTCGCTGGTGAGCTCTCCGCCATGGCTTCTCTTAAGCTCGTATTTGTGGGTCTCGGCATTGTAGAACTCGCTGGAAGCAAGGTCCATGCCAAGCATGATGTCTTTGCCCGGGACATATCCGGCGGCCTTGATGGCCTCGACCAAGACTTCAAGAGGCTCTTCGTTGCTCTTCAAGCCATTCGGGGCGAATCCGCCCTCATCGCCGACGGCGGTGATGTCTTTGCGGTCTTTGAAGATCTTTCTTAAGGCGGCGAAGGTCTCGGCGCCCATCTCAATGGCCTCGTGGAAGCTCTTGGCTCCGACTGGCATGATCATATATTCCTGGAAGTCGACGGAAGAATCAGCGTGCTTGCCGCCATTGATGACGTTCATCATCGGGACAGGAAGCTTTTTGGCGTTTGGTCCGCCGATGTAGCGATAAAGCGGGAGGCCGAGATAGTCAGCCGCGGCTTTGGCGCAGGCAAGCGAAACGCCCAACATGGCGTTGGCGCCCAAGTTGCACTTGGTGGGGGTTCCATCAAGCTCGATCATGGTGTCGTCGATCTTGGCTTGCTCAAGCACGTTGAAGCCGATGATCTTCGGAGCGATGATCTCGTTGACGTTCTTAACGGCTTTGAGAACACCTTTTCCGCCGAAGACTTTCTTGTCTCCGTCACGAAGCTCGAGGGCTTCTCTTTCGCCAGTGGAAGCGCCTGAAGGAACGGCAGCGCGTCCAAAAGCGCCCGATTCTGTGGTCACTTCGACTTCGACGGTGGGGTTGCCACGGGAGTCGATGATCTGACGGGCGTGAACTGATTCGATAATTGGCATGTTTGTTTATTCTCCTTTTCTAGGTAAACATGCTTACTAAGTAAGCACATAGATTATAGGACATAGAAGTTTTAGTGCCCACAAAAAGTAGTGGATTACCGATTTGACGGATTAAAAAACTCATTATTCATAGAAAAAAGGTTTCAATAGGAAACCAGCGACCGACCGATGACGTCTACTTAATAAGGAATAAAAGGTGCGCACGCATGGTCAAATTCACTGCTCATCAAGGGAAAGCGTTGTTAAGAAAGAAAAGATCGTTAAGAAACCAAAAAGAGGTTTGTGAGGTATGAGAGGAAACAAAAATACGAAAAATCTATAAACAATCCTCAAAACTATGATATAAAAATATGCAAAAATCTAATGTAGGTAAGGCCTTTCAAAAATTACTAAAGCAAAGAGAAATGAAAACGCTTACGCGTGCGCGCGTTTTTCCTTATATTTATAGTGTATTTTGCAATTATTAAGATGTTTTTGTTGATACTAAAATCTAAACAAAGTTTGAAACATTTCGAATGCACCTAACGAAAAATGTAGTACCGTTCGCACGAACCATATTTCGCAAATCAACGCTTCTTAATATTTTTACATATTGACTCAAAACCCTTTGCTCATAGTGCATTTGCTTATTTTTAGGGATATAGGACCTTAGATTTTATAGTTGCGTATGAAAGCGCTTTGAACTAGCGCTTTGAACTAAAGTAATTTGGTCAAGAGGAATCGTGCATAGGGACAGATTCCAATTCGACACGTTTCATTTTCAACCTAATAAGGAGGAATTAAGAAAATGAAGAAAAGATCCGTTTTAGTCATGGCCGCGTCGTTGTTCTGTGTGGCTGCCTTGAGCAGCTGCGGTGGAACGACTGGCAGCAGCGGTGACACAACCACAAGTGGCGGTGATGCCACTTCCACCACAGCCGAAAAAGTCAAATTGACCGTCTGGGGCGGCGAGCTTGAGGCATCGCAGAACTGGCTTAAGAAGGTTGAGGCCTCCTTCCAGACTGCCAACCCAGGAACCACATTCGAATTCACAACAGGCGCTGTTTCCGAATCCAACGCCAAGGATCAGCTCGCAAAGGATCCTACGACTGCAGCCGACGTCGCCATAATCGCTGATGACCAGCTCTATTCGTTAGCCAAGACTGGTGTCGCTCAGAAGATTGATGACATTGATGCCACGATCGTTTCTGACGTGAAGACCCGCAACTCCTCAATCTCGGTTGCCTCTTCTATGTACAACGATGGGCTTTATGCCTTCCCAGTCAGCAACTCGAACGGCTACTTCCTTTACTACAACAGCAACATTCTCTCTGAGACTGATTGCGACTCGTTCGAAGGAATCTTGTCCGCGTTGAAGACCGCTAGCCTTAGAGATGGCAAAGTCTACAAGTTAGGCGTCCCATCAGGATCCGGCTGGTACGAGGATGGATTCTGGCATGCCGTTGGCTATGATGCCCAGCGTGATGACAGCACTTCGCTTATGAATTGCGACTGGAACAGCACAACCAAGAGCCCGACTGGCGTTCAGGTTGTCGAATCCTTACTTAAGCTCTCACAGGGCGAATACGCCGATTACTGGGTCTCCGATGGCGATTCCGCTCTTATGACATCCACCAAGGCCGGCTCAACCTATCAGGTTGTCGCTACCATCAATGGCACTTGGAGCGCAAGTACCATTACCGATAACTATGGTGATGGCGCTGCCGCCACTGACCTTCCAAGCTGGACTTGCAATGGCAAGAGCTATCACATGAACAGCGTTGGCGGATCGAAACTCGCTATCGTCAACTCCTATTCGTCTGAATCCGGCTGGGCTACCAAGTTTGCCAACTTCTTGACCAACTCCGATAACCAAGTCGATCGTTACAACACCCTTGCCGAAGCTCCGACCAACACGGATGCCGCTGGCAAAGTCGATACTTCCAAGAACTACGCCGTTGCGGCCTTGGCCAAACAGGGAGCCTACGCTTTCACCCTCAATGCCAATGACCAATACTGGGCTGCCGTTCCTTCATTCTTCACATCAGTTTTGAAGACTGGCAAATCCGGTGATACCGCTCTTGTCACTTCTGGCACTGGAACCTCCAACCTCACGTTCAATGAGACTGCCATCCAGAGCATCCTTGACACGACCGTTACCGCCGTCAAGGCTGCAGCTACTGCTGCTTAATTGCTAGGCTGATCATTCGGCCGCGTGGAATTTCTGCGCGGCCGAATTCTAGTTGAAAGGAAAAAGAATAATGGAATCACCAAAAGACGACAAGAATAAGGCTTCCGAAAACTTCACCTTTAACGAAAAAGAAGAGGTGGCTGTCGAAAACCCTGTTGCTCAAAAGTCTAATTTTGCTTATTCCATGAATAAGATGTGGACTAAGTTCGCCCACGCTTTCGTCGCTTTCTGGGTCGACTTCCACCATGGCTTCGTCAATGGCTGCATAGCCATTTACAAAGCATTCATCAAATTTGCCAAAGGCTATGGTGAGGGATTCATCAAAGGCAACTGGTCGACCAAAGTATCGTATCTGATCTTTGGATTCGGTTACTGGTTCAATGGGCAAAAGGTCGTCCTAAAACATCATTTCGGGCCTCAGAAAGGCCAGCCGTATCTAAATAAGAACGGCAAAGAGATCACTTATTATCAGATCCAGTGGCTCCGTGCCCTTTTGCTATTGGCCTTTCAGGTTGGCATTATCGTCCTTTTCATCGTTTGGGGACTTCCGAACCTCAGCAAACTGAACCTTCAGAACCTGGTCCAATACGCCGACAGCTGCGTTTACAATCCGGCGACCGGCAAGAAGGAATGTCTCAACTACGACAACTCCTTCCTTATTCTTCTATATTCCATCGTCATGTTGATCGTCATCGCCTGCTACTTTGTCATTTACTTTAAGCAGTGCAAGGGCGTCTATGAAAGCCAAAAGAAAGTCGCGGCCTCACGTCACGTGAATTCCGCACTCGATGACATCAAGGACATGTTCGACGCCAAGTTCTACAAGACCTTGCTCTTCGTCCCGATCGTGGGCGTCGTCTTATTCACCATCGTCCCGATTCTCTTCATGGTCTGCATCGCCTTCACCAACTACGATGTCAACCACATGCCGCCAACCTATACCTTCAATTGGGTCGGCTGGACCAACTTCGCCGATCTCTTCAACTCAAGCTCTTCGACCAACTTCAACGTCGTCTTCCCAAGCATCTTGGGCTGGACCATTGAGTGGGCCGTCATCGCGACCATCACTTGCTATCTCGGCGGTTTGCTCTTAGCGCTTCTTCTCAACAGCAAACGCACACGCATCAGAAAGTTCTGGAGGACCTGCTTCGTCATCACGATCGCCGTCCCTCAGTTCGTCTCTTTGATGCTCATCCGTTACTTCTTGTCCGATAACGGCATCGTCAACTCCTTGCTCAGCCAATGGGGCGTCACCGAATGGGCCAAGGGCATTGGTTTAATCAACGGCAGTTATTTCCCATTCTTATCCAATCCAACCTGGATCAAGTGGTTCGTCATTATCATCAACATGTGGATAGGCTTCCCGTACATGATGCTTATCACCACCGGCATCTTGATGAACATCCCGACGGACTTATACGAATCCGCGCAGATCGACGGGGCTGGCAAGAGCAGGATGTTCTGGTCGATCACCATGCCTTACATCTTGCAGGTAACATCGTCATATCTCATCTCAAGCTTTGTCGGCAACATCAATAACTTCAACGTCATTTACCTCTTGACGGCAGGGTATTCCACCGACAACGTCATCTATGGTTCCGTCTCCGCCAAAGAGACTGACCTCCTTGTCACTTGGCTCTTCAACATGATCCAAGGCAATGGATATAAGTATTACATGGCCTCGGTCATCGGCATCATGATGTTCATCATCTCTGCCATCGTGACCCTGCTTACTTTCACTCAGACGACGAAAGGCCATAGAGAGGAGAGGTTCCAATGAAAATCACCGATGATGACAGCACAGCCGGACAGGCAGTAGTCAAACACTACCGCCATTCGCAGGTACTCGAACTGTCCCCTGATGCGACTCCTGAAGAGATCGAACAGTACAAAAAGCGCAAACGCCGCGTGTTCGCTCATAACTTCAGAGAAGTCTTTTTGACCGTCCTCCATAACCTTTTCATCGCCATCTTGGCGGCGTGGTGGCTGGTCCCGATCGTCTGGCTTATCGCCTGCAGCTTCTCGACCTCGACTTCTCCTAATACGACTACTTTCTTCCCGACCGAGCTTACCTGGAACAACTACATAGCCATCTGGAACCCAGGGACGGACACCGTCAACCAGTTCCCGACCTGGTTCCTTAACACCTTCATCGTAGCTGTGGCGACCTGTCTTATCTCGACCTTGTTCGTCTTGCAGGTCTCCTTCGCTCTTTCAAGAATGAGGTTCAAGGGCAGGAAGGCCCTCATGAACTTGTCCATGATCATGGGACTATTCCCTGGCATGCTCACGATGATCTGTTTGTACTTCCTCTTCCAGTACGTCTTCAAGATCGATAACTACCTCATCAGGTTGATCATCGCCTACAGCGCTTCATCAGGCTTAGGCTATCTCATCTGCAAAGGCTTCTTCGACACGATTCCAAAGGACATCGACGAGGCGGCGAAGATCGATGGCGCGAATGAGTTCACCATCTTCACCAAAATCACGATCCCTCTTTCCAAGCCGATCATCGTCTACAACGTCATCACCTCGTTCATGGCGCCATGGGTCGACTTCGTCTTGGCCAAGATCATTCTTCCGGCCGGCGATCCTTATCACTACACCGTTTCAGTCGGACTCTTCAACATGCTTGATAAGAGCTTGGTCGGCACCTACTATGGCGTCTTCTGCGCCGGGGCCGTCATGGTCTCGATTCCGCTTTCGATCCTCTTCCTCTTTGTGCAAAAATACTATGTCGCCGGTGTCACTGGCGGCGCCGTGAAAGGATAATCGCAATGCCTGAGCCCTATGGCGATGTATCCTCATTCGTTGAGCTTTCCTTAAAAGAGAGCGGCCATGAGGTCTGCATCCCTGACAAAATCTTTAGATTCACGCCGAAAACATATCACTTGTTTCACTATGTCATCTCGGGCCATGGCACCTACGATTCAGGCAATTTTATCCACACCCTCAAAAAGGGCGACATCTTCTATATCGCACCAGGCTCCGCGCCCCATTACGCGCCGAGCAAGAAAGATCCTTGGACTTATACGTGGCTGGGCTTTGATGGATCAAGCGTTCCGGCCTTCTTATTGGCGTCTGGAATCTCCGCTAACAACCCCATCATCCACGACAAGGACAACCTAGCCAAAGAATACTTCGAAAGAATCAACGCCATTCATAGCGAGAAGGGCTATTTTGACCTCTCCTGCCTTGGCGAGGCTTACAAGCTATTCGAGGAACTCATTGAGAACGGTCAGCCCGATCAGCCGATCTTGAGCGTCACCGAGTCGAAGATCCACTCCGCCAAGGAGTTCATCCTCAATAACTATCAGTTCCCCATCAGCGTCATCGACATCTCCAAGAACTCCCAAGTGACCCCGAACTATCTGGCCAACATCTTCACCAAGCACGAGAAGATGAGCCCCAAACAGTTCCTCACCAAGACGAGGATGGAGGAAGCCGCCGTCCTTATTTCAACGGGCGTCTACAAGATAAACGAAGTCGGAAAAATGGTCGGTTATCCCAACCAGCTTCATTTCTCCAACGAGTTCAAGAAGTATTATGGCGTATCGCCATCTAAATACATAAA
>DHAP01000025.1 GCA_002397465.1 Caryophanales bacterium UBA4951
CGTGCACCTAGGAGTTTTTTATTGTTATTCAGCGATTTTCTTTCGATGCTGATAATCGAGTATCGCAAGCAAAACAATGAGAACAACTCCGAGGATAACGCAGATATATCCAGGAATGATGAACGCCAAATCGGCACCGCCTGATGTGTAGCCATGTCCAAGCAAGAACGCTCCGATAAGGGCGACGATAATTAGCAATCCCTGAATGTCATTCACGAAATAAAAGAATCTATCTTTAGCGCTAATTTGCTTCTTCTCGTCTTTCTTTTCGACAGGAGCTGTTTCTGCCATATGTGATTCCTCTTTGAATATTGTAATTCTCTTTCATTTTTTCTCAATAGAAAAGGGAGGCATCTCTGCCTCCCGGTTCCTTGGGTTTTGAAAATCAATACATTCCGTCCATGCCACCGCCCATTGCTGGGTTAGCGGCTGGTTTGTCTTCTTTGATCTCGCTGACGGCAGCTTCGCTTGTGACAAACAAAGCGGCAATCGACGAGGCATTAAGGACAGCGGTTCTCGTGACTTTGGTAGGATCCACGATACCTTCGGAGAACATATTGACCCAAGTTCCATCTTCGGCATTGAAACCGAATTCAGCCTTCTGGAGCTTCTGCTTCTCGGCGACTCCGTTGGCATCATAGCCAGCATTGTCGGCGATTTGACGGAGAGGCTCATAAAGGGAATCCATGACGGAATCGATGCCCTTTTGGATATCTGGGTTCTTGTCGGACAAGGTGTCCTTCAAGATTCCATAAACTTCAGCAAGTGCGGCTCCACCACCGACGACGATTCCTTCGCTGACGGCCGCTTTGGTCGCGTTGAGGGCGTCCTCGATACGAAGCTTCTTGTCTTTCATTTCGCTCTCGGTAAGCGCGCCAACTTTCAAGACGGCAACGCCGTTCGAAAGCTTGGCAATACGTTTGGAGATGTTCTTCTTGTCGTAATCGCTGCTAACGCTCTTGGCCTGGGCCGTAAGCTCAGCGATGCGGTTCTCGATGTCTTTCTTCTCGCCAGCCCCGCCAACGATGGTGGTGCTGTCTTTCTTGACGGTAATCTTCTTCGCGCTTCCAAGATCGTCGATGGTGATGTCTTTCACGGCCATGCCAAGATCTTTTGAATAGAACTTGGCGCCGGTCATGATGGCGATATCCTGCAAGGCGGCTTTCTGGGCATCTCCGAACTCCGGGGCCTTCGTGGCCACGACGTTGAATGTGCCTCTAAGTTTGTTGACGATCAAAGTGCTTGTGACATCGCTGTCGAGATCATCGGCAATGATGAGCAATGGCTTGTGAGCGTCGACAACGGCCTGAAGAAGCGGAACGATGTCGTTGATGTTGCTGATTTTCATATCAGTGACAAGAACGTAAGAATCCTCTAACTCAGAAACCATCTTCTCACGGTCATTGGCCATGTATGGGCTGATGTAGCCTTTGTCATATTCAAGGCCTTGGGAGATGACTAACTCATCTTCGCTGGTCTTGCTCTCGTCGACGGTGATGACGCCGGACTTTCCGACTTTATCCATGGCTTCAGCGATAAGCTTGCCAATGGCCTCATCATGCGATGAGACTGTGGCGATTGATTCAATGTCTTCATTGGTCACGACCGGCTTGCTCATCTTGAGAAGCTCGGCAGCAACGGCCTTTCCGGCTCTTTCCATGCCAGTTCTGACAAAAACTGGGTTGGCGCCTTTTTCAACTGCGCTGATTCCACGATGGATCATGGCCTGAGCCAAGACGGTCGCGGTCGTAGTTCCATCGCCGGCCTTTTCATTGGTTTGGTTGGCGACTTCATAGACGAGCTTGGCACCCATGTTCTGGAACGGATCCTTTAATTCGATCTCGCGGGCGATTGAAACGCCATCCTCGCAAATCTCAGGGCTGCCATATCCTTTGTCCAAGGCGACGTTGCGTCCCTTAGGTCCAAGGGTAACCTTGACGGTGTTGGCCAAGGTATCGACGCCGGCGACCATTGAGTCACGGGCGGTTTTTCCGAATCTGATTTCTTTTGCCATAAATGTTAATTTCTCCCGGTTTAGTCAACGACCGCAAGGATGTCCTCGCTCTTGATAAGAAGGTATTTGTGATCGTTTTCTTCGTAATCAGTGCCGCTGTACTCGCGGTAAATGACTTTGTCTCCGGCCTTCAATCCTTCGATCTTGACCAGTTTTCCATCAACAACTTTTCCCGGCCCCAAAGCGACGACGGTCGCAACGTTGCCAGTCTTTTTCTCGCTCGTGAGAACGATGGAGCCAACTTTCTTCTCGCTCGGTACTTTTTCAATGAGCAAGTAGTCGTTCAACGGTTTAATCATATTGATGTTTTTTCTCCTCCCTTTTCGGGCTTGCAACTGCTATCTTAATCACATTTTTGGCACTGTCAAGACGTGAGTGCTAGTTTTTTATGAATTTCATCAATGCAAGAAAAAACGCACAGGATTTCTCCGATGCGTTTTGGTTCCAAAATATCGACTATTTGAGCGATTCTGTCGAATTTCTTTCAACAAGATGAGCGTCGAATTTATAGCTCTTCTCGATGAGGTCGCGGTTGATCAAGTCGATGAGCATGTACATGCTGCGCTTGCCAACTTCCGACATATCAAGCTGCATGCTGGTGAGGGCTGGGCGAACGATGTTCGCGTATTTCGTTCCAACGACCGAGAGAACCTCGACGTCTTCTGGGACTCTGAGTCCTGCGTCGGTGGCGGCGTTTTCGACGGCGGCCGCGATTGAGTCACGGTAAGCGACGAAATATCCCGCTTTGTTATGCTGGAAGAACTCGCTGAAATCGTTGTAAGTTCTGGTGTAAGAATCATCGCAGTTGATGATGTGATATGGTTTGCCGGCCTTTTCATGGGCATCGACGAAAGCTTTTTCGCAATGGGCCAAGAGTCTGCCGCCATCATGGACGTGGATGAAAGTCATTTCTTTCTCCCCGCCTTTTGAATAATAGTCTTTGATGACTTGGGTGAGGATGTCTTCATAGTTGAAGAGGACGCATCCAGCTCTTTCGCCAACTAGTTTGTTATTGACGACGATGGTTGGGACGGAATAGGAATTGATCTTCATGACATCATCTTCGTCAAGCTCGTCGTCAAATACGATGGCGCCGTCAACGTGGGTCGTGATGACTTTTTCGATCATCGATAAGGCTTCTTCATGAGAATGAGAAGTCGTGAACAAAGTCAGGACGAAGCCTTTTTCCTTGGCAACCTCGCTGATTCCGTTAAGCATGTTGGAGATGTAAACATAGTTGGCACTTGGGATGACGACGCCGATGTTGGTGGTCTTGTTGGTGGCCAAAGCCTGAGCCAGTCCAGAGGGTTTGTAGCCTAGACGTTTAATGGTCTCTTCGACCCTTGAGCGAGTGGCTTCGGTGACGTTGCCCTGTTTGTTGATGACGCGTGATACTGTGGCAAGCGAGACACCGGCAGCCTGAGCAACCTGGTATATCGTTACGCGGTCTTTCAAATTATCCATTGATGAAAAACCTCCTTACGATGATATTTTCCTGTAAATGAAAGTAAATTTCAATGAAAATCTTTTCACAGCCATGAAAATACGATATATCAGTATTTATATATGATTATTTAGGAGTTTTCGAGCATTTGCTTTTATATTTTTGTTTTATTGAATATATGTTTTCAATTCTCTTTAGTTAACTTCATTCACTTTTCTTATCGTTTTCATCTATTTACACCATATGTCAAACATTTGGCAAAAATGGAAAAGAAAACAGCGGATGTTGCTCCGCTGCCACTATGGCTATTCTGATGGTCAATCGACGAGGACGAGACGTGTTGATGGAATGTCTTTCCGTCCGGCTTTTGCCTCAGGCTTGCCATCGAGCGTCACCAAGTCGCCAGTGAAGCCAACCGTGTCATTTCTTACCAAGGATGAACCGATTCCATACATATCAACCGGTACCCCTTCTTTAGTCCATTCATCGACCTTTTTGGCCGTGAAGCCACTGGAGACGGTGATCTTTACCCATGTGTAACCGGCCTCATCGAGATTCTTCCGCAAAGCGTATATGAGTTCCTTGCAGACGCCATGAGGATCGAAGCCGCTTGTGTCACGCCCGTCGAAATAATGGTCGATCAAAGACATCGAGGTGTCTACGCGAACCCCGCCCAAGACCCTGCCTAATTTGGATGCGGCATATAAAGAATCTCTCACTACATTGTTGTTATAGTCGATGAGAGCGGTGACTTTTTCGTCTGGGAAGCTCTCATGATAGTACTCGCAGGCTTTTACGATATCGCCGCCGCATATCTCAATTAAGGCATGTGGCATGGTGCCCATACCCTTGACTCCGACCCAAGCCCCTTGGGCATCGGTCGAGAACTTTTTGATGCCGGCTACATAAGTCGCGTATCCGTCTCCTGACTGGGTTAGGTAGTCATCCTGACGGTCGGCCATCGAAAAGCAAGCGGCCCCCCGCAAAGCCAAAACGACTTCATGGACATTCGTGGCCACCGAGCTTCTTCTGGCCAAAACGCCGTCGATGATGCTCTCAAGGAATCCGAAGTCCTCATATTTTCCGATGACTTTGAGGACTGGTTCCCCACTATCGATCATGTCACCGTCATTCAAAGCGTATATCTTCAAATCACTTGGGTTATGGGCAAAACGCTTGATGATGGCGATAGATTCATCGATTCCACACAGCATCGTTTTGTCATGTCTTTGAAACCATTGTTCTTCAACGATGTGCCCTGGGGCGTGTTTCAAAACAATCTCACGGCTTTTGAGAAAGTAATTGGCCGAATAGTAACCATCTTTGATTCTAGGATCGAATTTGAATGTCTTGTCGCTGATTCGACTTATTTTGCCTTGTTCTTTTTCTTTGATCTCAATCGTCTCGGTCATATTATTTTTCATCGCTTTCTAAGAAGAAGTCCGAACCGTCTTTGTAGTCTTTGACTTCGAAGGCTCCGCTTGGAGCGTCTTGGATCTTCAGTTCTTTCGCTGAGCAGATGCTGACATCGACTGGTATGTTCCTCTTGATGGAAGAATGGAAGGTTGAGCCATCGTGAGCGATGCAGCCATCCATCATGCAGACGTAGCATTTGCCAACCTCGAGGTTCTTATACCAGCTGACGGTCGAAAGGTTCTTGCCAGCAAACGAAAAGCCGACAATCTGGGCCTTTTCGTCAAGAGGATGCTCCTCTAGAGAGACGATCTTTCCGACGTGGTAAAAAGAATCGCGGAAATAGGGAAGCTTTGGGAGCCCGGCATTGGCTAAGATGTTGTTGATCACGTCTACGAAGGCATCATTCACCGTAAAAAGAATACCGGAGGCTTTGATCTTGACCTCTTTGGAAATTGAAAAGATGTTGATTCCGATCAGCTCGTCTTGGTTATATAAAGCCACCACGTCATCTTTTTTGACGATATGGTCCGGCTTTTTCTCGGGGTCGAGCAAAATAAAGAGGACATCTCCGTTAACTTCATGATCATAGAAACATCTGTACATGATTTTATCTCCTTATTAATAATGCAATTTTCTGAATGGGCTTTCACCTTTTGATGAACAAGCGATGGATCGGAAGGCCTTGTTCGCGGAAGTTCCTTTCGTATTCGCTCATGACGTCATCTTTCTCATCAAAGACATAGTTCGGCTCGTCTAAGGTGATGTTAAGTTTGGCTTTGACAGCCTCTTCTTTGGTGAACTCATAAAGCGAAAGATTGTCGCTTTTGAAGCGTATCTCCCCGCCATCTTCGAGTATTGAGGCCATTTTAGTAAGCCTTTCTTTGGTCGTGAGCCTTCGCTTCCAATGTTTTTTCTTCGGCCAGGGATCGGAAAAGTTCAAGAAAATCGTTTTGAACTTCAAACCCTTTAATGAAGGATAGATGTCATCAAAGTCTTTTGGTGAGATCTTGATATTGTTTCTTTCTTCATCGGCTATCCTTTTCCCAAGATGTCCACAAACCGAGACATCCCTTTCTAGGGCAAGGAAATTGCCGCCTCGTAAGGCCATTCCCAAAACGAAATCGCCTTTGCCGGCGCCAATTTCAAGATATAGAGGGTTGGCTTTGAAAAACCCGTCTTCTTTGTTTACTGTCTCAATGACGAATTCTGGGTGCTCGTTCAAGAAGGGAGCGGCCCATTTTTTGTAGCGGCCACGCACGTTATTGCTTCTTTCCTAACATGTAGATGGCTCTGGCGTAGATAGCGATGTCTTTGTAAAAGTCACTGAGGTAGATGTACTCATCAGGAGAATGCATGTTGCCTTCGTGTCCTTTGAATGACGCACCGAAAGCGACGGTGTTATGGACTTCTTTGGCATAGGTTCCACCACCGATTGCGAGAGGCTTATCAAAGAATTTCCAAGTCTCTTTCTTATAGGCTTTCATCAAAGTGGAGACGAGTGGGCTCTTCTGGTCAAATATCAGCATCTTCGCTTCGCTGAGTTTGGTGCAGACCATCTTGCTCTTCTCTTGGAGGTTGTTGATCATCTCGTCCGGGTTGGCGGTTTCGCCATAACGGAAATCGAGGCTGATCTTAAGGACCTTACCATCATATTTCACAATGCCATAGTTATAGGTTGACTCGCCTAATTCAGGTGATTTGTTATATCCGTTGAAACTTTCGCCGTGTGGGTCTTTCAAGACGGCCGACAAAGTCTGAAGCGGCTCGAGATGATAGAAATCGCCTAACGCCTTGAAAGCGATGAGGGCGGCGTTCACGCCTTTTTCAGGCTGTGATCCATGAAAGGTTTTGCCTTTGAAGGAAAGGATGGAGGCATCTCCGAGTCCGGTGATGTCGCAAGCGATTCCTTTTTCTTTGAGATAGGCCTCAAATTTCTTGTCGGTTGGGATGGTGACGATGAGCTTGTCGCAGACGGCGTTCATGACGACTCCGCCATCCATGGCAATGATAGGAGAAAGCGAGCAAACGCGGGTGAGATAGTAATCGCGGACGGCTTTCTCAGCGTAAATCAAAGGATAGTCAGCATCTGGGGTAAAGCCAAATTTCGGCTGTTCGCCGTGATGTTTCTCAAAATAGTAACGGAGGCAGCTTGAGCCGCGTTCCTCGTCTCCCCCGGAGACTAGCTTAATGCGGAATCCCTTTATGAGCCCATTGTCTTTCAGAAGTTTGGCGGCGAACAAGGAGGCCAACAAAGGTCCTTTGTCATCAGCGGTTCCCCTGCTGATCATCTTTCCGTCTTTGATGGTTCCGCTGAAAGCCGGGACGCTCCAGCTTCCGGTCACTGGAACAACGTCGCTATGGCCATAGATGCCGATGAGCGGTCCTTCCTCGCCAAAGCTAAGCTCGGTGCAATAGCCATCGCATTTGTCGACTTTGAAACCGTAATCGGCTCCAAGTTTGGCCAGATAATCCAAGGCCTTCTTGACCCCGGCGCCATAAGGCTGGCCTTCTTTGATGCTTGAATGATCGTAGGTAGAATCGATCCTGACGAATTCCTGAAGGGCCGTCACGGCCGTTTTCTCGTAGGTCTTGCTAAGTTTTTTGAAGTTCGGCATGTTTTTTCTCTCTTTCTATATGAGCCTTTGAAGTCCGCGTCCCACGCTGGGGACCACTAAAGCGGACAAAGTCGCTTCACCAAGCATCCCCAGGGCGATGACCGCTAGGAAGGTGAAGGTCACTCCATTGACCAAGGAGCTGCCTCCGATAAAGAGGGCGCTCAATTCGCTTGGGTAGAAAACGAAGAGGTCAAGGAAGACTAAGACGGTATGAAGGCAAGTCAGGAGGAATGAGATTCCGCCGACGGCCAAACCGTTCGCATATATCTTAGGTGTTTTGCGGAGAAGTTGAAAGAAAAGACCACTCAATATCCCAAAAAGCACACGTGGCAGGATTGAAACCCATGGATAGATGAAAAAAGCGTTGAATCCCGTCGGGTTCAAAAGGGCTTCGATCCAACTGGTAACACCGAAAAGAAGACCTAGCAAAGCGCCTTTCTTCCAGCCATAAAGATATGACCCGATGAGGACTGGGATGTGGAGCAAAGTCAAAGAAAGGCCTGGGATTATGGTTATGTATCCGACTTGAGGGACGAAACCCATCACCAAGATGATGGCGAAGAAGATGGCATTGACGGCTATGTCCTTCGTCTTGATCGATGAAGGGAAACTTTTTTTATAGCCATAGAGGAAGGACAAGACCCAAAGGACCAGCAAAATCCAAAAGACTATCGTCTGGGTGCTCATTTTTCTCTCCTTTTGGCGATTTCTTTGAGGCCTTTTAGGAGCAATGTCTCATCGTAAACGAACTCATTAAGGATATCTTTGACGTAGATGGCGTTCCCGCCCGTGAGGATCATCTTAAGTTTCTTCCCGGACTCCCTTTCGAAGTTCTCGGCGAATCCCCTCACCTGGTAAGCCGTCCCATAGGTTATGCCGCTATTCATGCAATCGCGGGTGTTCTTGCCCATCACATGGCTTGGGACGTTTAGGCTGACTTCCGGAAGGGCCGCTGTTTTGTTGACAAGGGCGTCCATGCTGATGGCCAGCCCCGGGGCGATTGACAAACCGGCGAAAGCCCCATCTTCGTCTATATAAAGGTATTTGTTGGCAGTCCCTAGATCGGCGATGAAAAGCGGATAGCCATAAATCGAGATCCCCCCGATGGCATCGCTCACCAAATCGCTTCCGACTTCGCTGGGGTTATCGACTTTCAGCTGAAGCCCGCTATGGAGTTTCGGCCCAAGAACGATGGGTTTCACCATGAACAGTTTCTCGGAAAGAGAAACAAAAACCCTCGTCAAAGAGGGCACAACGGATGAGATGATGGCCTTGTCGATGCTTTGTTCCGAAAGATTCATCTTTCTGAAGAAAAGCTCGATGATGGCATCGTATTCGTCAATCGATTTGGTAGAGATGCTTTCGGTTTTGAAAGTACCTTTTAGTTCATCATCCTGAAAAATACCAAAATTCGTCAGGGTGTTTCCGACGTCGATGGCTAACAGCATATTTAGGTCTACCTCCGCTCCAAGCCTTATCGAGATATGGTCTTGTGCGGATTCATTATATCGTTTAGTTTTTGGAAGAGGAATCTTTGGAAGCGGTATCTTGCTTGTTGTTTCCTAAGAACTGCAGAATGGCCCCGAGGAAAACTCCGGCCCCAATTAGGCGAAGGGGAAGCGAGATGTATAAAGGAGTCGGGCCCGAGGAAACGCTGACCTCCTCAGAATAAACCTCGACGATGACGAAGATCGCCAATGAGAATGCGTATATGAATATCTCAAGATTCGGCCTATCTTTTTTCGAAATGTTGAAAAAGGTCAAAACGCCAAAGGCCATGCTGAACAAAGCGGCCACAAGTTTGGCAATGGCCACGAAGTAGCCCCATCCGGCGTTGGAATAAAGATTGATGTCGCCGCTGAAGAGCAAACGTCCCTCGATGAAAGCGAAGACCGCCCCAAATAGCAAAAGGAGGATTCCAGAGACCAAAAGGATTATCTTTCCCGCTTTTTTCATTTAGTTGGCCCCCACTATGGTGCTGACAAGATCTTTCGTGACGAAATCCATCACGAAGACGCCTTTGTCGCCAGAGGTTATCGAACTTAAAAGTTTTTGGTTGATGGTTTTGGCGATGCTCGGGGCATAGCTAGGCGGAAAAGATGAGACGAGATAGCCGGAGGTGAAATTGATGGTAAGCTCATGGCTCTCTTTTTTGGCTTCGGCCAACGTATCCTCGATCGCCGACCATTTGGTCTCGGAATCGTTGAGCTTATAGTGATCCTGAACGTAGATGTCGGAGGAAGAAAGAACAAACGAGTTGTCGCTTGAGGCTTCCTTCGGATCCAGCCAGCCTGAATAGCAGTCGATTCCGATGCTGTTATTTTCATAACGTGACATCAAAACGATTTTCTTTCGGCAATCGCCGAGTTTGTCCGGAAGGCTATCACTAAATAAATAATACGAGGCAGAGGAAGCTATTTCTTCCTTCAGCAACGTTTCGAAATCCCGGCTCGATCCGACCGGGGCTTTTTCTTCTTTTACCGACAAAAGGATGGTCTCGCTTGGATGTTCGTCCAAAAAGCTTACCATCGCGTCATTGATGTCCTTGAACGAAAGATCCTGAGCGATGAAGCCGTGGTAAACGACCAGATCGTCGTTATAGGCGCCAAGCCTCACGTCGAAATATCTGACTCCAAAGTCAAGTTGCTGGGTTATTGAGGAATCCTGGCACTTGCCCGCCACATCGGCGATGGATTTTGTGGCTCCCGAGTCATGGCTTCCAGGAATGGCCAAAGAAGACAAAGACGCATCATCATCGATGTTTTTCATCCATTCGGCATTTGTGGCATCGCTACTGGAAAAAAAGGAAAAGACCGTCAATAAAGAAAGCAAGGCGGCGACGGAGGCGATGGAGATGGCTGAAACCAAGCAGATCTTTCTTTTTTCCATTTTGTTTAATTTATCACCTAATCATAA
>DHAP01000016.1 GCA_002397465.1 Caryophanales bacterium UBA4951
ATCATGTATTTTCAGTAAAATAATAACTAGTAGTTACTAGATGAAATCAGTAAAAACGGCATTGCTGCTAGAAAAAAATGACTTGTCTTTTCATTTGCACAACATAATCTTTCATAACACTTTCAATAAAGTTATGTAGAATTGTAAGTGAATATAAAACCCCCTCACGTAATAGATGTGTGAAACGTTTTCATCACCACGCATCGGGGCACCGAAAGGAAAAACGATTATGGGACGCAGAGGATTCGTCAACATCGAGAACAAGATTCAGGAAGAAGTGCTTCGCGAGAACTTCAAATATGGCATCTCGGCCATTTCCACCAAAGACGTCGCCAAAAAGCTCCACATCTCCGAGCCCGTGATCTTTGCCCATTTCCACACCAAGAAGAATCTGATCGACTCTTGCTTCAGGTACTCTTGGAACAAACTGCCCAAAGACGTCGTCTTCCCAATGTCTGAGGAGGATATGGAGGATCCTAAGGTCATTGAGAAGTACCTTGAGAAATTCAGATCAATCCTCGCCGAGCCGAAAGCCTTGGTTTACGTGAACAATTACTTCCATTCGCCCTTCTTCGACGCCGAGCTTTCGGCAGATGTCAAAAAAGATCTCGTCGACATGATATCCAAGAGGATCGTGGCTTATGAAAGCCATGACGCCGAGACCATCAAGATGATCATCAGGAGCTATATCAAAAGCTTCATCTCCCGTTTGGCCGAATTTGCCTCAGGAGCGGTCGAGCCGACCGACCTCAACATGCGCTTAGCCCTCGGTCAGCTCTTGTTCGGAGCCTATGGCATGGTGAAATTCGGAGCGAAGATCCTCGTTCCCGCCAAATAGCAAAAAAGATCTGTCTTAGCCGTTATCCTTCTCTTCGAGGAGGGCAACGGTTTTCTTTATGGATTCCTTGAACTCCGCGTCGGAGTTGTTGTTGAAGAGGATGAGGCTGTAGGGGTCATCGGGGTCTTTGATGTTCTCCGGTATCTCAAAGTGTTGGCTCTTCACGTATTTGTCCCAATCAGCCAGTTTGTAGGTGTCCCTTGGGGAGTTGCGTTCGATCATCCTCTCATGGACGACCTCGATGCTGCAGATGACCCAGACGATGCAGAGGTGGGCCCCATATTCGTCCATCAGCTCTTTCTTCAATGAGGATATATAGGATGGATCATGTATTTCTTTGGTGAAGGGGGCGTTGATGAGGACGATGTCGTCATAACGGAGGGCCTCCAAAGCCATGTTCAGGATCACCTGATATTCGACGTCGCGGAGATACTTCTCAAAGAAAGGACCTTCGCGGTCATTGGGCTCATTGGCCACATTGAAAGCGACGTTGGATAAAGGAACGAGGGTGTCTTTATCAAGATAGACCACGTGCTTGAGGGCGCTGGCCAGCTTCATGCTGACATAGGTTTTTCCGCTGGCGGGTGGAGCCGACACCAGGATGAGTTTCTTTTCCATTGCTTACCAGCCTAGTTTTAGGCTCATGAGGGGCAATAGGCAAGAAAAAACCTAAAATTATCGATAAATCGTAAATTGATAAAACCTAGATGCCGCCTTAAATTTAATCGACAATGTGTCGATTGTTAGCACTCAATACTTGCGAGTGCTAAATAGAGGGTTATAATGGCTTTGTCCAAAAGGATAAAACGGAGGTAGCGTTATGATGGGAAATGACGGAATGGAAGATTATTCACAAGAAGAAAACGTTCTCGACAAATTCGGGAGAAACATAAACCAGGCTGTTAAGGATGGCAAGATCGACCCTGTGATCGGGCGAGATGAGGAAATCCGAAAAGTCGTGCAGATCTTGGCTCGAAAGACCAAGAACAACGTGATTTTGATCGGTGAGCCAGGCGTTGGCAAAACCGCGATCATCGAAGGCTTGGCGGAAAGGATCGTCAGAGATGACGTCCCTTCTACTTTGAAAGACAAAGAGATCTATGAGCTCGACATGGGTGCTCTTGTGGCCGGGGCCAAGTACCGCGGCGAATTCGAGGAAAGGCTGAAGGCCGTCCTCAACAAGATCAAATCCAGCGATGGCAAGATCATTCTTTTCATCGATGAGATTCACCTTATCGTCGGAGCGGGCAGAACCGATGGGGCCCTCGATGCCTCGAATATGCTGAAGCCGATGCTCGCCAGGGGTGAGATCGACTGCATTGGCGCGACCACCCTCAACGAATATAGGGAATACATAGAGAAGGACAGGGCGCTTGAACGCCGCTTCCAGACGGTTTTGGTCGGCGAACCGACCGTCGAAGACACCATCACGATTCTTAGGGGCCTCAAAGAGAGGTTCGAAAGCTTCCATGGCGTCTCTATCACCGACGGAGCCCTTGTGGCGGCCGCCACGCTTTCGAACCGTTATGTCACCAATCGCTTCTTGCCGGATAAGGCCATCGATTTGGTCGATGAGGCCTGCGCTGGCATCAAAGTCGAGGTGGCGTCTATGCCATCGTCTCTTGATGAGCTCAATAGGAAGATACGAACCCTTCAGGTCGAAAAAGCGGCCCTTCAGAAAGAAAAGGACGAGTCGAGTCTGAAGCGTCTTTACGTTTTGGAAGGCGAATTAAAGGACGCCACTGAGAAAATGGCATCCCTCAATAAGGAATGGGAGATCGAAAAAGGCCAGATTGCCTCGGCCAAGGAAATCAAAAAGAACTTGGAGAAGGCGAGATTTGACCTTCAGCAGTATTTCGCCCATGGCGATTATGAGAAGGCCAGCAAGCTTCAGTATCAGACCATCCCAGCCATGGAGAAAGAGTTGAAAGATCTCGAAAGCAAGAGCAAGGAGGAAGGCCGTCTTGTCGATGAGGTGGTGGACGAAGAAGCCATCGCCAAGATCGTCAGCAAGATGACGGGAATCCCAGTCTCAAGGATTGAGAAAGGGGACCGCGAAAAGGTCCTTGACCTCAAAGACACCCTCGAGAAGAGGGTCATCGGGCAGGACGAGGCCATCCGTTTGGTCTCCAACGCCATCCTTCGCCAGAGAGCCGGTATCCAGAATCCGAATAGGCCGATTGGCTCATTCTTGTTCCTTGGGCCGACGGGCGTTGGCAAAACCGAAGTCGCCAAGGCTTTGGCGGAAGCCCTCTTTGACAACGAGAACAACATCATCCGAATCGATATGTCCGAATACATGGAAAAGTATTCCGTGAGTCGCCTCATCGGGGCCGCGCCGGGATACGTCGGCTACGAAGAAGGAGGCCAACTCACCGAGAAGGTGAGAAGGAACCCTTATTCAATCGTCCTCTTTGATGAAATCGAAAAGGCTGACCCGGAGGTTTTCAACCTCTTGCTTCAGATACTCGACGATGGGCGTCTCACCGATTCACAAGGCCATCTCGTGGACTTCAAGAACACCATCATCATCATGACGAGCAACCTTGGCAGCGAGTATATTCTCGAAGGCGACAAAGCCCCGGTGGAGAAGCTTCTCCATCAGACCTTCAAACCCGAGTTCCTCAACAGGATCGACGAGATCGTCTACTTCAATCCCCTTAATAAGGACGTCCAGTACAAGATCGTCGAGAAGATGCTCAACGAGCTCAGAGCCCGTTTGGAGAATCAGTTCTATGATGTCAGCTTCACTGACAACCTAAAAAACTATGTTCTCGATTCAGCCTATTCCCCTGAGTATGGGGCAAGGCCGTTAAAGAGATTCATCCAAGACAAGATTGAGACGGTCCTCGCGAGTGCCATCATCAAAGGTGACATGAACACGACCGACAATTACTTGGTCGATGTCGACAAAGACGGGAACGTGTCCGTCAACAAAAGCACCATGAAGGCCTAAGGCGCGAGCAATGAAGCGTACCCCGAATTCTGGACCAAACCAGAAAGTGGGGTACTTTTCTTATAAAGTCCAGATGTATGAGGCAATCGGCAGCCCGATGAACATGATGAGGGTGCAGATCGTGAGGATGTAGAACATGATTCGGAGCTTGACTCCGTTATAGGCGATGAGGGGCTTTGTCCTTTTTGGCTTGGGCCCGTTTTGCCATGACTGACTGATAGGTCATGATGAGAATGACCGCCAAGGTGAAGATATTGATCATCGTCACAAGCGAGAACATCGAGGCATCCGAGAGCATCTGGAAGCCCACGATCGTCGCGGAGATGGTCGAGAACATGCCAGTCCCGAGCATGCCAAGAGAATCCTCCCCGGCATAGCTCTGGTTATAGAAGGCGATGGTGATCCAAATGATGACCGCGGCCAAGTTGATGTAACTCTGGAGGAAGGTCGAAGGTAGGAAATTGCCATCGCTGAAGGCTGACCTATTGGCCCTGATCACGACGGTGAGCTTGGAGTGGGATTGGCCTGGATAGGTCTTATTGACGTCATACTCGACGCCTTCCGCGTGGCTCTTATAGGTATCGTTCTCGTGGATGCTTCTGAAGCCGTCAGAGAAGCCGATGCTATCCCCGTTGGTGTTATAGACGGGCTCATCGATGCTGCAATAAGAATAGGATGAGGTCCCGCTTACTTGCTTTCTCGAGACATCGACCGTCTCGGCGTAGACGTATCGGAGATTATCGACGTTGAGCCAGTCGGATGAGGTGATGTTGAACCAGAACTGGGCGGTCTCCAAAGGGTAACGAGGGTTGTCATAAGCCTTGCCGACTTTGGCGCTTAGACTGACGCATTGGAACATGCGGTATTCTTTCTCGCCCGTCCCGTCCGCGTTCTTCGAAAGGTAATACGGCTCGCCCGGGTCATAGTTATAGAGGATGGTTGATGAATCGATCGAGGAACCGACTTTGAAGTTCGGGTCATATTCAGGGTAGATGGTGCTTGGGGTGAGGCCAGGATAGGAGTTCCTCTCCTTCTTCCAAAGCTCCGGGACCAGAGCCTTGCCCGATGAGGCGATTGCAGCGTCTTTGGCGGTCGTCGTGGAGATGTTCTTGATCTCATCATATAAGGAATATGGGGTGGCAAGTTCGATGTAGTCAGGGACGCCATCGCTTGCGAAAGTCACGGCGTTCGAGGTTCGATCGACCGTGAAATAATCCTGCGTTTTGTCGCCATTTTCGTCAACCCAGCTGGGATTGGCATAGTTTTTGTACATCTCATGAAACTCGTCCTGCGAGAAATCAAACCAGATTTTCAGGTTCAATGAGAAGTACTCATTCGCGGGTTTGATGTCATAGACCTTGATAGTCTGAAGGCCCACTTTGACGGAGACGAAACCGGAGTCGTTTTTATTGAGGTAGCCAGACCAATTCACGTCGTCGCTATTTTGGGCTGAGCCGGAGATGAACTGCTTGGACGTGCTATCGACGATGTCTTTTTCCGACATCTTCTTCAGGGAGGAGATTCGATCCTCCACGACCGTGTAGGCCGAATAGGCGGTGAAGGCGGCAAGAGGCAACAAGATGGCTAACAAAGAGACGAAAAGCCTGACTCGATTGCTATGGGAAAGAACCTGGAAATTCCTTGAGAGGTAATGCTTGTTCTTCACATAGTTCATCTGCTCTTCAAGGTCGTTTCTTTGGATGGAGGCAAGGTCCTCGTCTATCTGAAGTTTCTCTATGGGCGGCAAAGCAATCGCGTCATCAAGCATCATCTCGCTTGGCAAAAAGAAGTAGGCGGCGATGCGCTTGCATAGTCTCTTGCCGGGGATCGAATAGCCTGACTCGATCCTCTCCCATTTGGCGTCGCTTATGGAAAGGGCTCTTGAGAGGGTAAGGCCGTCCTTGTTCTTCTTTAAGAATGAATCAAGGTAACGGCACTTCTCGGTTTTTCTCTCAAAGCCGTAATTCTCGTCAGCGGGCAGCTCCTCTTTTCCTTTTCTTATGAGGCGGTAGGAGATGTTGCTGAAGTTCCTCTGCATCTTGTAGACGAGGAAGAACGAGGCTTTGAGCTTTCCATTCTCGATCTTCTTGAGGTTCGACTTCGAGGTATGGAGGAACTTCTCAGGCTTTATCCCCTGTTTCTCGATGTATTTCAATAAAACCCTAAAGTTGTCCAAACGGATGTTATCTCCACTTTTCTTGGAAGGTAGATCCTCTTCTTGAGGTTCGTTATCCATAAGCCCCTCTCTTTCAAAGGCTATCTTAGCATCGCGGCTATATGGCAACAAGCACCCACTATTTAGGCTAAATTGGTGTTGGAAGCGTTTTCAATCTACAAAGAAGGTGTGATAGTATCATCTTGTTATGTACAAGATCATCATCGCCGACGATGAGTCGACCGTCCGCGAGAGAATCGTCGGATTCGTCTCCAAGAAGAAAGATATCTATCAGGTTGTGGGGATATATGAGAATGGCTACGATGCCCTTTTGCAAGGCGTCCCTCTTGAGCCTGACCTCATCATCACCGATATCAAGATGCCATTCATCTCCGGGCTTGAGCTAATCAGGCAAGCCAAGATGGAACTGCCGTTGGTGCAGGCCATCATCGTTTCGGGATATGACGACTTTGACTTTGCCAAACAGGCCATCGACCTTGGGGTCATCGGCTATCTTTCGAAGCCTATCACATATGAGGACATCGCCACGGCCTTAGAGAAAGCCAAGGCTGAGCTCGATAAAAAATTAGTGGTGGACGAGAACATCAAAGACCTTCAGAAAAAGGACGAGTCCGTCCTCAAGATCGTCCAAGAGAACGACCTCAACAAACTAGTCACCCTCAAAAGCGTCCCGGAGAACTTCAGCGCCAAGCTTTTGGCGGATGGCATCGACATCGTCTCCAAGAATCTTTGCTTCGTGGTCTTCGATTCCGACGAGGAAGAGGACTCTCTGAGCTTTGAGAAAAGCGAACTCGTCACCTATTACCTCGACCAATACATCTTTGAGGAATTAAAGGACTATGCGACTTTCTCCTTCAACAACGCCGGGAAGATTTGCGTCCTCATCCTCTCAAACGAGAGCTTTGACAAAGAGGACTTTCAATCATCGTTATCGACCATCATCGCCAAGGTCACGAAGACCTGCGGCGTCTCGATTTCCTGTGGCGTCTCCGACCTCGTCTCTTCGGAGAAGGGGCCTTTGTCCTTCCGAAAGCTTTACCGTCACGCCTTGTGGACCCTTGAATATCGAACCGTCGTCGGCACGAACGTCGTCCTCTTCTATGGCGACCTCGAAGAGACAAGGACATCCGTGATCGGCAAGATCGACGACAACGAATACAAGAGCGTCTCCTATTCGATCCTCTATGGGAAAAGCAGTGACACCAGGGAAGCCATCGGCAAGATCATCGACACGATATCGACGATCGAATACAAGGACTCCTATTTCCTTATCATCAACAACCTTTTGGACAGCATCCTCAAAAGCTGCATCGCCATCGACAAGCTCTATGGCGAGTACATGCCTCACGTGGCTTTGGTCAATAGGTTCTACGCCTCCAAGCAACCCGAGACCACGAAGAGCTATTTCTATGAGCTCGTCGACGAGATCATCAAGATCAACGACACCCAGAGAAGCAGTGGGGTCGATGAGGCTTATGAGCACATCCGCCAATTCATCTCCGGCAACTACATGAAGAGCGGTCTTTCTCTCGATGACGTCGGGAATGAGCTTGGCTATTCCGTCTCTTATATCTCCGCAATCCTCAAGCGTCACGACACCTCATTCACCAAATACCTCACCTCCGTAAGGATGGAGCAGGCCAAGATGCTTTTGGCTAACCCGGCGAACAAATTGGTGAGCATCGCCAATCAGATCGGCTACGACGACCCCTATTATTTCTCGCACTGCTTTAAGAAAGCCTTTGGACTCAGCCCCCAGGAGTACCGCAAATCTTGAAAAGGAAATCGCTAAGCCTCAAAACCCAGATGATCCTTCCGACGAGCCTCGTGTTCGTCTTCTTCATCAGCGCTTTGGTCCTTTCGGCTTATCTTCTTTATTCAAGCAACGTCACCGAGAACTCCAACGCCCAGATGGAGGCGACCTCCCAACAGGTCCTCGCCAACTACGAGACTTATTTCGATTCCGTCATCTCCGTCAGTGACTCCGTGATAAACGAATATGGCAAACTGGACAAAAACTCCAAAACCACCGAAAGCCATATGCAGGATTATTTCGACACCATCAAAACATTCAAAAGCGAGATTCTTGAGATGTCGCTCTATAAGTCATCCGATGGGAGCCACATCGCCTCGGACAGCTCGACCTCCTATAATGGCGACGTCACGAGCGAGACTTGGTTCAGCCAGGCCAATGAATACCCTCTCATCAACGTTTTCTCGAGGGTTTACGAGAACCAAAGGCCAAACGTCGATTATTCGTTCACCCTTTCCAGGCACGTCTCGTACGATAAGGACAACTCCCTGGACGCCGTGCTCAAGGTCGACTTCGACTTTGCCAAAATCGTCGACTCCATTCCTCCAACTACTCTGGGCAGTGATGGAAGGTTCACGATTTATGACAAGAACTACGCGATCGTCTATTCCTCAAGCAAGAACAGCCTCGACGAAGAGGTGAGCCTCATCAAAGACGTGGTGGTGGGCTCCAGCAACATCCGTTTCTTGGACCATGACTTTTATCTCTATGCCGCCACGATTACCAACACCAGCTGGCGCGTCGCCATCTTCATCAACAGCGACGCCGTGTCCAACGCCATCACGAGTTTCTCTTTGTGGATATCCCTCATCGGCCTCGTCATCATGGCCTTAGCCATCTTGACGTTCCTTTTGGTTTCCAACTCCGTCACCCATCCTATCAAGCAGCTTCAAAAAGAAATGGCGGACATTGAGAGCCTAAACTACGGGGCCACCCTCCATTCCATCAAGGGGCCAAAGGAAGTCGAAGAGCTGAACGAGTCCTTTCAGTCGATGATGAAACGTATTGAAGAACTCACCAATTCCGTGGTCTCCGAAAAAGAAGAACAGCGCAGAAGCGAGCTAAAAGCCCTGCAAAACCAGATTAACCCGCATTTCTTATACAATACCCTCGATTCCATCATCGCCATGATCGACAAAGGCGACGACACGAAGGCCGAGGAGATGATCGTCGCCCTCTCGAAGTTCTTCCGCATCTCCATCTCCAAAGGTAGAGACACCATACCTTTACTTAACGAAGTCGAGCACGCGCGTAACTACATGCTTATCCAGAAGATGAGATTCGGGGATTCTTTCTCCTATGACATCGATGTTGAGAAAGGCCTTGAGAACTATTACGTCGTCAAACTCATTTTGCAGCCTATCGTCGAGAACTCCATCGGGCATGGCTTAAAGGAAGATGAGCAAGGACACATCTCCATCAAGGCTTATTCGGAAGAAGACAACATCCGTTTCGACGTGAGCGACAACGGCTATGGAATGACACCTGCCAAAGTGAAGGAACTCGAGGATTCATTGACTGACAAGAGCATCTATAACGGGGTTGGCCTTAAGAACGTCTATCAGCGAGTGAGAATCTATTATGGCGAGAAGGCCAACCTTCTCATCAAGAGCATCGAGGATTCGGGGACCACGATCAGCATCATCATCCCCAAGGAAGGAGCAATAGCCCATGAAGAAAAATAAGGCCTTGTTACTATTCGGAGCCCTTTGTCTCGCAAGCTGTTCCACCAGCGCGGAGACGGTCCAGATTTTCATCTATGACTCCGCCGATCCTTTTATTGCCTCGCTTAAAGAGTCCCTCTTTTCCAAACTTGAGGGCCATTATTCATATCAGACCTACATGGCCGAAAGAAAACAGACGACCCAGAACCAGCAGATCATCGACGCGATAGACGATAAGAGCACCAAGATCATGGTGGTCAACACCGTCGATAGACTAGCCAGTTCCGCGATCATCGAAAAAGCTGAAAGCGTCTCCCCAAAGGTTCCTGTCATCTTCATGAACCGCGAACCGCTTGAAAGCGACCTTCAGCCAGCGGATGACGAATGGGTGTGGTCCAATTGCTATTACGTCGGAAGCGACCCCGCCTACGAGGGGCAGCTTCAGGCCGAGATGGCCGATGAGTTATTCGGCGGGGCCTCGAACTGGTCCACTTCCAAATACAACAAGAACGGCGACGACAAGGTCCAAGTGGTCGTCATCAAGGGCGAGCAGGGGCACCAAGACACCGAACTCAGAAGCAAGAACTGCGTCGAGAAACTCCGTGAGCTTGGCTATAACGTCGAGATCGTGGCCACCGAGAACTGCAACTGGGAGAGAGACCTAGCCAAGAAAGCGATGGCCAATCTCTATAGCGATTCGATAGAACTCCTGTTCTCCAACAATGACGAGATGGCTCTTGGGGCCATCGATTATCTGAACTCATACGCTAATGAAGAGACAAACTCATCGGCTTCATCCTCCGTTGATTCAAGCCTCCCGTTCGATGAGCGTTTCTTTCCGATATTCGGGGTCGATGCCACGAGTGATGGCAGGGCCGCGGTCAGATCCGGGTATATGGACGGCACCGTCTTGAACGATGCCTCAACCCAGGCCTCGATCATCAGCGGCCTCATCGATCACTTCCTCAAGGGTGGAGACCTTCCTTCGGGAAGCGACAAAATAATCAAAGAGCAGAATTATTACCACGTCATCGGGACCAAGATAACCAAAGATAATCTCAGATAAGAGATTAAAGATTTTCGATGGCTGAAATAGACCTATCCACAAAATAGAGAACGATTGTAAATTTCTGATCAATGATTTGTCTTCTATAAATATAAAAAACTCCTAGGTGCACGT
>DHAP01000011.1:0-53468 GCA_002397465.1 Caryophanales bacterium UBA4951
CGACCCATCGACATTCTCGGCCATCACTTTGAACTATGGCCCATACGCCTCATTCAGCGTGAGCGACAACGGCAACGTTTTGGCCGCCAAAGCCACGGCCTATGTCGGCGCGGTCTATACCTTGAGCGACATCGTCCCAGTCGGCTCTTCGCTTGAGGAGTTTGCGACAGCCCAGACTTATAGCGTCACCGGTGGCTCAGCCGCCAAATCATGCATCACTTACGATGCGAATGCCAAGACCATCACGGTCAACAAACTTCCGAGCGGCGGCAGCACGACCATCACCATCACTTCCGGTGCCCCAGAGGGCTACACTCCGATCAGCTACGTCCTCAATTTGCCGAAAGCCTGAGCCAGTTGAACAGAAGGACCGCTTTGATGGCAGTCCTTCTTTTTTGCGCCCTTCGTAATTGTTACAATTAGGCCATGAACAAATATATGGAAATGGCCATCAGCGAGGCCAAAGAAGGAATCAAGAATCATGAGGGCGGGCCCTTTGGGGCGGTGATCGTGAAAGACGGCGCCGTCGTGGGCAAAGGGCATAATCAAGTCATCAAGAACGGGGACCCGACCTGCCACGGGGAGATGATGGCGATCCATGAGGCCTGCAAGACCCTCAACAGCCATGACCTCCATGGCTGCGAGATCTATACGACGGGCTTTCCCTGCCCTATGTGTTTTTGCGCGATTCTCTGGGCTAACATCGACAAGGTTTATTATGGCTGCGACACCGTTGACACCGAGGTAATCGGCTTCCGTGACAAACACTTCGAAGAGAGCATACCCGAGAAAAGAAAAGACATCTGCATGAGAATCATGCACGATGAATGCTTGGAACTTTACGAGGATTACGCCAAAAGTCAAGGCAAAGCCGTCTATTGATCGTGCGGTTCTTCGTTAAGAAGGACTAACCGTTTCAGGCGTTATTTGTTTCTTATATGGCCTATTTGAACTTAGAATATATCCATCCATCAAAAGGAGAACAGAAAATGGAAAGCGAAAACAAGACACGCATCCAAGACGATCTTTATGAATACGTAAACGGGGAGTGGCTTTCAAAAGCCGTGATACCCGACGATAAGCCCAGCGTCGGCGGCTTTGCCGACTTGGACACTGGAGTGGAGAAAATCCTCATGGGCGATTTCAAGGCCATGAAGGACGGAACCCTTGAGATACCGAACAAATACCTAGAAGACGCCATCAAGCTCTATTCAAAGGGGCTTGATGTCAAAAGAAGAAACAAGGAAGGGTTTCTTCCGTTAAAGAAAAGCCTGAAGAAAATCGCCTCCATCAAGACGATGAGAAGATTCAATTCCTCGCTTCTTGAACTCGTCCTTGCCGACTATCCCCTTCCTGTCAAAGTCGGCGTTCAGCCGGACATGAAGAACACCCTCGTGAACTCCTTCATCTTCACCGGGCCAGACACCATCCTTCCTGACACCACCTATTACGCGGAAGGCAATAAGACCGGTGAGGCCTTGCTGGGCATCTGGAAAACGATGGCAGCGAAGCTTCTTGCTTTCAGCCCGTTATCAGAAGAAGAGCAAAAACAGTATCTCGAAGACACCATGGCCTTCGACAAGCTCATCGCCCCGATCGTGAAGAGCCAGGAAGAATGGGCCGACTACGTGAAATGCTACAACCCGATGCCGTTAGACGTGGTGGCCAAGAAACTAAAAGGCTTCGACATCAAAGGGCTTCTTGCTTCCTTATATGGCGACAAGATCCCAACCACGATCATCGCCTATGACCCAAAGTTCACCAAGAACTTCAAAAAGATGTTCAACCGCGCGACCTATCCTTTGTACCAGCATTGGGCCTACACCAAATTCATCGTTTCCTCGTCTTCTTTATTGAGCGAGGAAATCAGGACCATCGGCGGGACTTATAGACGCGCCTTAAGCGGCATCGCGGTCGACGCGAGCATCGAGAAGCAAGCCTACCGCGCCGCCTCAAACGTCTATTCGGAGCCACTTGGCATCTACTATGGCAAAAAATACTTTGGCGAAGAAGCCAAGAAAGACGTGGTGGAGATGGTCAAAGAGATCATTGCCACCTACAAGAAGAGGATGAGCGAGAACTCCTTCCTCGAAGAGAAGACCAAGGAGAAGGCCATCCTCAAACTCGACAAGATCGTCATCAAGATGGGCTATCCGGAAGTCCCATCCAAGAAATACGAGGCCTTGTCCATCAATGACAAAGACTCCTTCTATGAGGCGATGAGCCTTATCGATGTCGAGAGAAACGAATATGACCTTAAAACCCTCAACGAACCAGTCGTCCGTGAGGATTGGGTCATGCCTGGCCACATGGTCAATGCCTGCTATAACCCATATAGCAACGACATCACCTTCCCAGCCGCCATCCTCCAAGCCCCTTTCTATTCATTGAAGCAGTCGCGGAGTGAGAACCTCGGCGGCATCGGCACCGTCATCGGACATGAGATTTCCCATGCTTTCGATAACAATGGCGCCCAGTGCGACGAGAATGGCAACCTTGCCAACTGGTGGAGCAAAGAAGACTTCAAAGCCTTCAAGAAAGCCACCAAGAAGATGATCAAAGAATTCGATGGCATCCCCTTCCATGGCGGAAAAGTCAACGGAGCCTTCGTCGTCAGCGAGAACATCGCCGACAATGGCGGCATGGCCGTCACCTTGGACATCATGTCGAAGATGGCCGATCCAGACTATGAGGCTTACTTCATAAACTTCGCCAAACTTTGGTGTATGAAGGCCCGTGAGCAATACATGCAGCTTCTCTTAAGCGTCGACGTCCATTCGCCCGCCGAACTAAGAGCCAACATGCAGCCCCGCAACTTTGATGAGTGGTACAAGACCTTCAAAGTCAAAAAGACCGACAAAATGTACCTTGTCCCTTCGAAACGCGTCCATATTTGGTAAAAGAAAAACGGCCTAGGCCGCTTAGCCTCGTCAGCGATGACGGGGCTTATTTTTTATTGGGGGCCATGAAGCTCATGAGCCCTTCGCTCGCGCATTGGCAGGCGAGCTTCTTGCCTTCCTCTCCGCCAAGGGCCATTCCGCAGCTCACAAGCTGGGCATAGTTGACGATAGAGCGCATGGCTGAAAGGAAAACGAAGCAAGCATCATCGATGGAATAGGCGTTTAGGTCGAACATCTTTCTCAATTTCTCGACGGCGGGGACGATGATGTCCTCAACGTATTCGTTTTGATCCGATGGCTTATTGGCCCTCGGGAAGATGTGGCCATAGTTGACCAAGAAGGAAGTCATGTCGTTATGGGCGATAAGATAATCGTTCATGTCGTTCCAGAAGGTCTGGAAGTCGGGTTTTTTCTTCGCTAAGAGGAAAATTTCGTCGACGATCTTTTTGCTGACGTAGCGGTCGGTCTGGGAGACGAGGTTGTCTTTGCTTTGAAAGTGGTCGTAAATGACGAACTCCGAAATATTGCAGGCCTTGGCGATCTCTTTAGTCGAGAGTCGGTTGGCCCCATTCATCGAGCCGACTTTCAATGTCGCCTCAATGATTTTCTGATCGATGTTGTCTAAGTGACGGAATGACATAATTCAATGTTTTACCAAATGAGTATTATGTACCAACGATGCCAACAAATGAAGTGCAATTAAGCCTATTTCGAATGCATCATGAATTGACAAACTAAATGCAACTATAACCATCGAAATTTGTGTTTGTCAGACTTAATGCCACTTTAAAGAGTTTTTCAGATGCGTTTAGTTGACAAAGATGGTCCAAATTGTCCTATTGAACCTTTATTGGGCATAAGGAAAACAACTGACTAAATGCAGTTTGTTAGACTAAATGCAGTTTTGGGGTTAATTACTTATGGATCGGTTTAAGAGTTACCTCCTTTGGAGCAATCTTTCTAATGTGAAGAGCCTCGGCTGCCCCAACACCAAATATGGCAGTAAAGAGTTCATAAGGTGTTTTATCGTCTATGGAGTTAAGCATCCTAGAATTCATCATTGAGGCGGCTTCATAAAGTTCTTTTTGGGTATATTCGTTTAAAATGGCATGCTCAGGGAAAATAGGCCGGAGTTGGGCGTTCATGTTCTCGACGTTGGCCTTTTGATTCGATGAGGCAGGATTACAAAAGAACACCCTGGTTCGTATTTCTCCATCAGCATTAGTTTCAATTAATGAGAAGTCATCGAACACCACGTCGCGATCAGTCAGCAAGGCCGGGAATATCTTTTTAAACAGAGAGGCTCCTATCTCTTTCTCAACCATGTCAAAAAGGGATTTGACCTTGTCTCCAGTGGCTTCCTCAATGAGATATAAAAGAGTGAAGGAAGTTCCAGGCATTGTCAGAACTAAGACCTCCTTGCTTGAAGCATTGGGTTTCCCTAAGAAGTCCATCTCGAAATAGTAGGTGATGCCATTGCTGTAGCGGTATATCACCCAGTCGCTATACAGATGCCCTGTTCTATCGACAAAAGAGGAATGTTTATAGGCATATTTATCGGCGAGAGAGCTTCTTTTCCTTTTCTTAAGCCTGGGTTGTCTAGGTAAATCAATGTTCTTAACACTTAATAAACCTTTAGCAATTTGTCGATAGATTGTCTTTTCGCTGCATCTAATGACGTCTTTATTAGCAAGTAAGGCGTGATGGATACTTTGGCCCTTATTTATAATGGCATCATGTAAGACTGTATCCATGGTCTTTAGCTCATTAATAGTCATATCAGCCCCAGATCTCGATTCCCTCAGTCTTTCCCTGCTGGAGAAGTCGGCTTCATCTGGTAAGTAGTGATAATGCTCAAGCGGGCATCTCCTTTCCTTTGGGCAGCCGTTGCAGCAAAGGGGCCATCTCTTATTAATTTCACATAAAAAAGGGATAAACCTTGCACATGAACGAATGGCCTTACAAGAAGCACATTTTTGATAGCATTCTTGTCTTCCACATATATGATGTAGCGAACATCCAACTCGATTCTCACATTTTCGGCAAAGCGTCTCTTCGTCCAAAGGCGAAGCCGATTGTCTGCGGTTCCTTAGGATCTCTCTGGATATGGATGTAGGATTCATCCCTAGAGCCATCGCAATCTCTTTGGCCGTTTTCTTCTCCTTAACCATCCTTGAAAGCGTCTCTCTTTTCGAAAGATTGAACTGCTTTCCCTTATTTTGTCCCATAATTGAAATACCTCCTTGTTCTTGTGGTTTTCTGTCTTGGTAGGACAAGAGAATCATAAGCCCAAGGAGGATTTGTCGTACTAAAAGCAGTTATGATGGTTATAGTTGCATTTAGTTTGTCAGTTCATGTATTTCGAATGCATATTTCGTAAGGCATAATCTTTTAACTGCTTAAGCATTTCCAAGTATTATAATGATGCCATGGATTTCTCAGGTTGGGAGAAACTCTCCCTGTTGGACTTTGACGATAATATCACCACGACCCTTTTCATGGCGGGGTGCAGTTTCCGTTGCCCCTTTTGCCAAAACTCCTCATTGGTCCTCCATCCCGAGACCGCTCCGAAGATTCCTTGGAGCGAGATCATGGACTATCTTGAAAAACGCAAAAGCGTCCTCGACGCCGTCTGCGTCACCGGCGGTGAGCCGACCTTGATGCCGGACCTTGCCGAGAAACTCGCCGACATAAAATCACTAGGATATAAAATCAAACTCGATTCCAATGGAAGCCGGCCGGAGATCATCCGCGTTTTGGTGAACCAGGGCCTTGTCGACTATGTGGCCATGGATATCAAGAACTCCCCGGAGAAGTATGCGATGACGACCGGATGCAATTCCCTCAACATGGATGACATCATGGAGACGACCCATTATCTGATCGACAATCACATCCCTCATGAGTTCAGGACCACGACCATCGCGGAATACCATAACGAGCATGACTTCGAGGAAATCGGAAAGTGGCTCAATGGGGCTCAGCGTTATTTCATCCAGCGTTACGTCGACTCTGAGCACTGCATCGCCCATGGCCTTCATATGGTGAGCAAAGAAAAGGCCTTGGAGTTCAAGGCCATTCTCGAGAAGTACATTTCCCACGTGGATTTACGGGGATATGATTAATTAGAAGTCGTTTTGAAGACGTAATCTGAGGCGCTTAAGGCGGCAATCGCCCCATCTCCGCAGGCTGTGGCCAGCTGGCGGATTTTCTTTTCGCGGCAGTCACCGCAGGCAAAGACGCCATCGGCGGAGGTCTTCATGGCCTCATCGGTTTGGATGAAGCCTCTGTTAAGTTTGATGATAGACGAGAACCTCTCATTGTCAGGGACTTGTCCGATGGCCACGAAAGCGGCATCCTCGGCAAACTCTTTTCTCTCATGGGTTTTGGTATCCTCGAAAGTGATGGAGGAGAGCTTGTTCCCGTCCCCGTTGAAGGAGATTGATGAGAGATTATGGTAAATCGAGACGTTCGGAAGGGCCTTCAACCCGTTGACCAAGTAACTCTCGGCGAAGAACTTGTCGAAGAGGGTGACGACGTCGACGTGGGGGCACTGGGAGGCTAAGAGAATGGCGTATTGGAGTGCGCTATTGGCGTCCCCGATCACCATGACGTTCTTGCCTTTGTAGAAAGGTCCATCGCAGACGGCGCAATAAGAGACGCCGTGCCCGAGGTATTTCTCCTCGCCTTCTATTCCTAGATGACGATGTTTGACTCCGGTGGCGATGATGACGGACTTGGCCTTGTATTCACCGCTTTTGCCTTTGACGAGGAACCCGCCATCGATTTTCTCGATAGACATGGCCTCATCGAGGTCGAAGTCAGCGCCTAAAGCCGTAATCTGATCAAAGAGACGGCTGGAAAGATCCAGACCGGAAATCGAAGAGATGGTTGGGAAGTTCTCGACCCTTGGGGAGTCGGCGATCTGCCCTCCGAAATTCTCTTTCTCCAGGAGCTTGACGCTGCGACCGGCCCTAAGAGAGTAAAGGGCCGCGGTCATAGCCGCGGGCCCTCCACCGATGATTAATATGTCCAAATTAGGCAACATCGCCTTTGACCTTTTCGATGTAGCCTTTGATGAGCGAGGCGTTCTCGTAGACGTCATAGCTTTCGCCATGCGGGACAAGAAGCGTCGGGGCCTTGGTGATGCCATAGGCTCTCGCCACGTCAGCGTTGGAAGTCGCATCGATGTTGTTGTATTTGATGCCGTCTTTGTCGAGCAGCATCTTAGCCATCTTGCAGTTCGGGCAGGTTGGCGAGGTGAAGAGCATGAGCTCAGTCACTTTCGGGGCGTCAGCCTTCTTCTCGGAGCAACAGCAGGAGTCACCATGAACGTGATTGGGGTTTTCGCCCTCGTTGATGATGTAGGTCTGGCGGTCCTTGAATTCCTGGGTTTTGCCTTCGTTCCAGTTTTTGACTGGGCGGTAGTAACCGGTGATACGGCTGTAAACCTCGGTCTCTTTGCCACAGATCGGGCATTTCCAGACTTCGCCGGAGATGTACCCGTGATCGGCGCAGACACTGTAGGTCGGGGACATCGTGTAGTATGGGAGCTTGTAGTTCTCGGCGATCTTCCTGACGAGCTTCATGCAGCTTTCCCAGTTCGGGAGTCTCTGTCCAAGGAAGGCGTGGAAGACGGTGCCAGAGGTATAGAGCGTCTGGAAGCGGTCTTCGATGTCGAGGGCGGAGAAGATGTCGTTGGTGTAGCCGACTGGAAGGTGCGAAGAGTTGGTGTAATAAGGGGTCTCTCCGGACTTGCCGGCGGTGATGATGTCAGGGTATTTGGCCTTGTCATGTTTGGCAAGACGGTAAGCGGTGCTCTCGGCAGGGGTGGCTTCTAGGTTGTAGAGGTCGCCATATTGCTCTTGGTAATCGCTGAGGCGGGTTCTCATGTGATTGAGAACCTCGGTCGTGAAGTCCTGGGCTCCTTTGTCAGTAAGATCGTGTCTGATCCATCTGGCATTGAGGCAGGCTTCGTTCATGCCGACGAGGCCGATGGTCGAGAAGTGGTTCTTGAAGGTTCCCAGGTAGTGCTTGGTGTAAGGATATAATCCCGCTTCCAAGAGGGAGGAGATGGCTTTGCGCTTCACGTTCAAGGAACGGGCGGCGACGTCCATCAAGTGGTCAAGGCGGGCATAGAATTCGTCTTTGGTGGCGCTAAGATAGGCCAAGCGAGGCATATTCAAAGTGACGACGCCGATAGAACCGGTGGATTCGCCGCTTCCGAAGAAGCCTCCTGATTTCTTTCTCAGTTCGCGTAAGTCGAGACGGAGACGGCAGCACATGCTGCGGACGTCGCTCGGCTTCATGTCGCTATTGATGTAGTTTGAGAAGTACGGGGTGCCGTATTTGGCGGTCATCGTGAACAAAAGACGGTTGTTCTCAGTGTCGGACCAGTCGAAGTCTTTGGTGATGGAATAGGTCGGAATCGGATATTGGAATCCACGTCCGTTGGCATCGCCTTCGATCATGACTTCGATGAAGGCTTTGTTGACCATGGCCATCTCTTCTTTGCAGTCCTTGTATTTGAACGGCATCTCTTTGCCGCCGACAAGGCAGTTGAGCTCAGCCATGTCATCCGGGACGGTCCAGTCGAGGGTGACGTTGGTGAACGGAGCCTGAGTTCCCCATCTGGATGGAGTGTTGACGCCATAGATGAAGGACTGGACGCACTGTTTGACTTCTTTATAGGTAAGGTGATCGGCCTTGACGAAAGGAGCCAAATAGGTGTCGAAGCTTGAGAAAGCCTGAGCGCCGGCCCATTCGTTTTGCATGATGCCGAGGAAGTTGACCATTTGGTTGCAAAGGGTCATCAAGTGGCGGGCAGGGGAGGATGTGATCTTCCCAGGCACTCCGCCGAGTCCCTCGGTGATGAGCTGTTTCAAGCTCCAACCGGCGCAATAACCGGTGAGCATGCTCAAATCATGGATGTGCATATCGGCGTTCCTGTGAGCGTCGGCTATTTCCTTGTCATAGATCTGACTGAGCCAATAATTGGCCGTGACCGCGCCGGAGTTCGAAAGGATAAGCCCGCCGACCGAGTAGGTGACGGTGCTGTTCTCTTTGACTCTCCAGTCGTTGATCTTAAGGTAGTTATCGACGACCGAGGCATAATCGAGCTCGGTCTTCTTGATCTCTCTTAAATCCTGATGCTTTTTCCTATAGTCCATATAGGAACGCGCGACATCGACATATCCGGCTTGGATCATGATGATCTCAACGCTGTCTTGGATGTCCTCAACCGCCACGACGTTATTGGAGATTTTCTTATTGAAATCCGCCGTGACTCTGATGGCTAATAGCTCTAGCACGTCCGGAGTGACCTCTTTGTGCTCAGCGATAAAAGCCCTGCTCATGGCCTCTTCGATTTTTTTGATGTCGAAGTCGACCGTCGACCCGTCTCTTTTCTTGACTTGTAACATAATGTGGTGCCTCTTCTTTCCAGGTGCCATAGGCAAGTTTAGTGGGTCGTAAAACAACTAGTTCCCCAAAATTGCCGTATGGAGGGGCTCGGGTCAGTCATTCCCTTGTGCCCTTGCGTGATTAATGATATAAGCCTGAAAACAAAAATCAAACTAAATTGCTCAGGACAATTTTGCCATTAAAAAGTAAAGGATTTTTGGGGCTTACAAATCCTTGAAAAAAGGCTCAAAACAACGAGGTTATTCAGTACTTTGTCAGTGGCCAAAAATGTCAAATTCTATCTTCTGGAATTTGGACAGTGTCTAGAAAAGTTTAAGTGAGTTCACTTACCATCGAAACATACAAAACTTTACAATCTTAACAAAGTTGGAGAGCCTTATATTTCATGATGAGGAAACTCTCTTTTCGTCCACAAAAAAGTCGATAATCCATCAAAACCGACTTAAAAGCCCTTTTTGATGATTAACCTTGCCTTAGTCAAAGAGTAAGATGTCCTTATTAATAAGGAGTCAGTATGAAAAAAGCAAAAGAGTACGACACCAATGGAAAGGCAGTGGGACTTTGGAAAGAGTTCAAGGCCTTCATCACTAGGGGGAACGTTCTCGACATGGCCGTTGGCGTCATCGTCGGCGGAGCGTTCAACACCATCGTCACGGCGCTCACAAGCATCTTGTTAAGCATCTGCACCTGGGGCGTCCCAGGAGGCCTCAAAGGCTTGGTCACCGTCCTTCCAGCCGCGAACGATGCCCAAAGAGGCGTTAGCGGAATCGGACAGATGTTCTCTAATTCCGACCTTGCCGAGATGACGATCGCCTACGCCAAGACCCAAGGAGCCACGATCACCGTCGACTCGGATTCGTTCCCGACTTGGCAGAGCACCCTTCTTGGCAAATACACCGCCCATGGCACCAACTATTTCTACAATGGATCCGCCATCATTGACTGGGGCAGCTTCATCAATGCCATCATTTCGTTCCTCATCATCGCTTTGACTTTGTTCGTCATCGTAAAAGTCGTCAAGACCGTTAAGTTAAAGAGAGAAGCCCTCAAGGCCAAGGCCGTCGAAGACTATTTCATCAAGCACCCAGAAGAGAGGCCCGCTCCCGTCGTTCCTGGCAAACCAGCCCCGACTGAGATGGACGTTCTTATCGAGATCAGAGAAGAACTAAAGAAACAAAACGCGAATAAGGCCGCCGAAAGCACTAAGTAAACATGCAACACGCAATAGAGATAATCGGCTGGTGTGCCGCGATTTTTATGACACTCTCCTCGATCCCTCAGGCCATCAAGGTCATCATCAGCAAAGACACCGAGGGAATATCGCTCCTCATGTACATTTTCTTCATCATCGGCATCGGAAGCTGGTGTGCTTATGGCATTATGGTGGGCTCAATCCAAATGTGGCTTTCCAATGCCATAACCCTTCTATTTTCTTTTATCACGATCAGCATAAAAATCTATAATATCGCCAAGGGGAAAGAGCCGCTTTCGAACTACAAGAAAAAGGAAAAAGTTTCATGAGAAGGGTGCCTTTCGAGAAAATCGAGAATTTCCGCGACGTCGGTGGCTATGCCGCCAGATATGGCGAGACCTCTTTCGGCGTCATCTATCGTTCCGGCTCCTTGAGTGATGCGACTGAATCCGATTTGGACAAGATGGCTTCGATTGGGATCAAGACGATAATCGATCTCCGCGATGAGAAAGCCAAAACCAACACTCCCGATAAAAGCGCTTCAGACCCACGTTTCAAAACCGTTTCCCTCAACGTGAACGGGAACGGGAGGGTGCCACTTTCCAGAGCGGACCAGGTCGATAGCTACATCGAAATGCTGGAGGACCCGAGCCAAGCCCGCCCGATCTTCCTTGCGATTGCCCACGAGGATAAACCCTTAGTGATCCATTGCACGGCTGGCAAAGACAGGACCGGGTGTTTCATCGCCCTTCTTGAATTAGCCAATGGCGTGCCTTTCCATGACGTGAACGCCGACTACTTGCTTTCCTTTCCTTATCTTACAAGGCTCAGAAGAGTCACCAGAAAAGAATACCCGGATTTCCCAGATGCGGTTTTGAGCCCATCGGTGTCCTTCTTAAAAAGAGTCATCGCCCGCTTCAACAAGAAGTGGGGCAGCGTCGATGAGTATCTCAAGAGCATCGGCATTTCGGATGATGACATCTCCTTGCTGGACAACCTCTTGGGAAAACAAGAGAAAAGCTGCGGGGCCGTCATCTTCAATGGCGGCAAAATCCTCGTAGAACATATGCATAAGGGCCATTATTCCTTGCCCAAAGGCCATGTCGAGAAGTTCGACAAAGACGATGTCGCAACCGCGAAAAGGGAGATCAAAGAAGAGACTTCCCTTGATGTGGAGATCATCGACCCATCCACAAACTACCATATTGAGTATTCGCCAAAAGAGGGCGTTGCCAAGAAAGTCGTCTTCTTCTTAGCCACCTCCGAAAAAACAGAAACGATACCTCAATTAGAAGAAGTCAGTCAGTGTTATTGGCTGAGCGCCAACGACGCGATCAGAACCCTGAGCCACGACAGCGACAAAACAATCGCCAAGTGGGCTTACGATATGATGCATAAGAAGAATCTTCTTTAGCCTAGAAGACTGTTTTTGATATAAGCGGCGTAGAGGCCGGCGACGTTGATGAGAGTAGTGGATTCGATTCCGCTTATGAAAGCGTTGGAGTTGACCTCGCAGAGGATCGGCTCCTTTTCTTTTCCTATCATGATGTCGACTCCGCAATAATCCAGCCCGATTGTCTTCGCGGCCTTTTCGGCCATCTTGATATAGGATTCCGGGATCTCGGCTTTTTCGCCATGCCCGCCGAGAGCGACGTTACTTCTGAAATCGCCGGAGTCATTGACCCGTTTCATCCCGGCGGCAAAACGTCCGCCGATGACGATTAGGCGGTAATCGACGCCAAAGGACGAGGAAATGAATTCCTGATAAAGCCTCGCCTCATGGGAATGGGCTTTCTCAAAGGCGATGAACTCCTCTTTGCTTTTCATCAAAAAAACGTTTTTGCCAAGCGATCCGTAGTTCAGTTTGGCGATGAAAGGAAAAGTCAAAGACGAAAGGACCTCATCAACGAATTCCTCGCTTAGCTCATTAGAAGAATAGTTGAGGGGGCCGGATATGGTCTTCGGCATTTTGATGCCATCGTTCGCGAGGAACAAATGGGTCCTCATCTTGTCATCGCAGACTTCGATGGCCCGGGCGTTGTTGAAAAGACGAAAGCCTCTTTTTTCCAAGGCTATCGATGAATAAAGATCTTTATCCAGATAAAGGATGAAGTCGGCATTGAGCTCTTTTCCAGAAACAGAGCCATCGCCGTCTAGATAAGAGATTATCTCCGCGTTGCTGATTTTATCCAGACTGACGTCAATCTTGGCGAACTCTTCTTTCATTCGCGTATAAAAATGCCCGGCCCCAGCAAGGGTCAGATAGCCATTGAGAATGCATAAACCGTGGAGTGATTTCATAACCTCGACATTATACCCTTGCAGGCACTGACTACAAAAAGCACTTTCAGATAACCTAATGTCATTATAAAGGTATAATTATGTCATATGAACAAAATACAACCGATCACAACCCTTCGTGACACCGAGAAACTTGAGAAGGAACTAGAAGCGAACAAAGGCGAGATTTTCATCACCAAGAACGGATATGGCGATTTCGTCATTCTCTCCAACGAGAATTACGAGGCCTTGAAAAAAGAAAGGCCATATAGAGAAGACGCCCCAAAAAAGAAATTCGCTGAGCCATTGAAACTGGATAAGCCTCAATCAGATCCATTGGGGTTCGTGAAGGTGAGAGCCGCCTCGATCAAGGTCAACGTGGGGAACGTCAACGAGAACAAACTCCGAATTCTTGAGCAGATGAAGAAAGCCCAGGAAGATGGGGTCAGGGTTCTTGTCCTGCCTGAGCTATGCTTAAGCGGATACACATGCGGCGACCTTTTTCTTGGCTCATCATTGAATGAAGAGTGCGAGAAGGCCATAAAGGAAATCGAAGAGGCCTCAAAGGAATTCGACTTGTTCGTGAGCTTTGGATCGCCCTTAAAGCGGAACAACAAACTCTATAACTGCGCGATAAATATCCATAAAGGAAAGCTCTTGGGCGTCACCCCAAAGAGCAACATTCCGAACTATGGGGAGTTCTATGAAGGGCGTTACTTCGAGAAAGCCCCGGAAGAGGTTTCGGAGGTTGCCATCGCTGGAAAAAGCTATCCTTTCGGAAGCAAGATCATCTATGTGGACGAGGACTATCTCAAGCTTCAGATCGGCGTCGAGATCTGCGAGGACATGTGGGTCAGCAATACTCCCTCGACTGCTCTTTCATTAAACGGTGCGACGATGATACTGAACCTTTCAAGCTCAAATGAGGTAGTTGGCAAAAAAGAGTACCGTCATGACCTCGTCAAGATGACGTCCGCCAGGTTGTGCTCAGCCTACGTCTATGCCGACTCAGGCGATGGGGAGAGCACGACGGACTTAGTGTTCGCGAGCCATAACATGGTGGCGGAAAATGGCAAAATCCTTGCCGAAAGCCCGTTGTTCGAAATGAAAAGCGCCACAACCAGCGTGGATTTGGAAAAACTTGAGAACGAGAGAATCAAGACGATGAGCTACGAGGATAGAGACGATGCATCGATCATGAAGGTCGTTTTCTCGATGCCTTTGGCCGTCCCCGACAAGCTTGAAAGAGCCTATTCGATGAACCCCTTTATACCCAAGGGAAAAGAGATTGACCTCAACCGCGTTTCCTTGATATTGAGGATGCAGGCCGAGGGCTTGCTAGGAAGGCTTAAAGCCATCAATTGCCATAAAGTGGTGGTGGGTCTCTCAGGTGGCCTTGATTCGACATTGGCTCTCCTCGTCTCATATGACGCCTTCAAGAAAGAAGGCTACCCCTTAAAAGATATCATCGCCATTACCTTGCCTTGTTTTGGGACGAGCCAAAGAACACATGACAACGCCGTTCGCCTCTCTAATGAGCTCGGCGTCTCTTTCAGGGAGATCAACATCAAGGAAAGCGTCACCTCCCACTTCAAAGACATCGGGCAGGATAGTTCTTCTCACGATCTGACTTACGAGAACGCCCAAGCCAGGGAAAGAACCCAGGTCTTGTTGGACGTGGCTGGGAAAGAAAACGCCATCATGGTCGGGACCGGCGATTTAAGCGAGCTATGTTTGGGCTGGACCACCTTTAATGGCGACCACATGTCCAACTATGGCGTCAACGCCTCGATACCGAAAACCTTGGTGAGATATCTTGTCGAGGGGTTTGCCATCCTCCATCCGGAAGCCAAAGACTCCTTGAATGACATCGTCGACACTCCGATTTCCCCAGAGCTTCTTCCGATGGATGAGCACGGGGCCATCGCTCAAAAGACCGAGGACAAGGTCGGCCCTTATGAGCTCAACGATTTCTTCATCTACCAATATCTCAGGAACGGCTTCTCGCCCCGGAAGATCTTCTTCTTGGCGAAAGTGGCCTATGAAGGCGTCTATGATGCTGAGTTCATCAAGAAATGGCTCAAGGCTTTCTTCACCCGTTTCTACCACAACCAATTCAAGCGTTCCTGCCTTCCTGACGGGGCTAAAGTCGGGACGGTCGCCATCTCCCCAAGAGGGGATTGGAGAATGCCATCAGACGCCGATGTCAGGATGTCCATAAAAGAAATCGAAGAAATGTGAGAAGCTTCGTCTCAAGAATGATAGAATAGCCTCACAATGAACAACATAGAAGAAAAGACCGACGGGCAGAATGTTGCCCCAACCAAAGACGAAACCGCCAAGAAGAAAAGCAAATCCCGCGAGATACTCCGCTTCGTCGTCATCGGGCTCTTATGCACAGCCGTTGATTTCACCGTCCAGCTGTTATTGACCAAATACGCTTTCGGCCCCCTGTTCAAAGACGTGGGTTCCTGGGGTAATTATGCCTCATGGGGCATTTCCGTCACCATCGCTTTCATCATCTCCAATATCGTGAACTTCATCTTCTCGAGGACCTGGGTTTTCCAGAACGTCGACAAGAGCGTCAACACCAAGAGCGGAAAAGCCTGGTGGAGCTACTTCGGTTTGGGAGCCGGCGGCTTCCTCATCGGACTCGGCCTCCAAGAACTCGGCGTTTGGATCTGCGACGTCGCATGGGGGCTTAACCTCTCCTATGACATCACCGTTTCCCCATGGGGAGAGCTTCTCAAAGCCGGTGACATCTCCTTGTATGCCTTCCTTATCATCTTCTGCTGCAAGACCCTCGTGACGATGGTCTACAACTACGAGACTAGAAAACATCTGATCTTCAAGGCTCCGAAAGAAACCAAGGCCATTGATGCTTCCGCCACCTTGAAAAACGATGATGGCCAAGCCAGAATCGAGGATACGACGACCCCAGTCCTTCCAGTGCAGCCAAACTTCAACTCCGACGTCATCAAAGACAACGAAGGCAAAGTGACAATCACCAGGGAGGCGACCCTCTCAGACACCCCAGTCACCAAAGAAAGGTTCGAAGAGATCTTCAAACAAGAGCTCGAAGAGTTCATGGGACCGGCGCCCGTCAAGCAAAGCGACGAGAAAACCAGAGCCCAAGTCCGAAAAGCCATCGACGAAGAGATGGCCAAACGAAAAGAAGGCAAATAAAAGAAAAATGCGGGCGACCGCATTTTTTAGTCTAGATATATCGTCTTCACTTGGTCGAAGCGGGCGGAGACTTCTTTCGAAGGGTCCTCATATCCGTCGACCATGCTTTGAATGACCTCTTCAGGAACCCATTTCTCTTGGATCCGCTCATGGTTTCGTTTGAGACAAATCGAATAGTCATGAAGCTTCAGAAGGCCGAGTTCCTTATAATCGTATCCACTGATGTTGTCGAGGAAGTAAACACGTCTTTCGTCAAATAACATCGTGGTGTCCAACATCACGGTGACGTCATCTTCCTTAGCGGCGTAGTCGTTCGCGGTGTCGACCATCATCTTGTAGATGGGGTTCATGTCTTTGCCAGGCAAGAACTCTTTGTAGGAGCCCGTGAGCCCGCGTCTTATCTCGTCGCTGGAGATGATTTTGCACTTCTCTTCCGGATGCTCGTTGATGTAGTTGCGGCAATAAGTGCTTTTTCCGATTCCGGCTGGGCCCGAGATGAAGAGAAGTTTTTTCATAGAGCACTAATATAAAGAAATAGAGGGCCCCTGCCCCGATGAAAACGGTTCCAAGTTGGCTTGGCGTCTATTTCTTTTCCTGATGTTTTTTCTCTTTGCGGTAGTCGTGGAGGAGCCTCTTACCCGTCGCGGCCCCGTGCTCGCAAGAAGCGCAGGAGGCGTTTCTTCCCTGGAGGTGGGGCCTGATCCAATGGAGATAGACGACAAGCAAGACGAGGGCGATGACGATCAGCAAGACCCAGGCATCGAAGCCTTTGGCCCCAAGGTAAACGCCATTCCCGGAAGTGGAGGCCTCGAACTCGACGGCCTTCCAACCCGTGGTGCCCCAGCCGATGAGGCCAAGGATCGTGGAAAGGATGTAAGACCAGCCGATCTCAAGCAAGATGGCCTGAAGGAACTTCTTGTTGCTTCCTAACTCTTTCTTCATGGCCGCGAGAGCCCCGAAGCAGGGAGTGGAGAAAAGGTTGAAGGCGATGAAACTGTAGGCGGCCCAGGAGTTCGTTCCGAAGAAAGCGAAGACGCTGGAGGAAGAGACAATCTCGCCGATGCTCTTGCCAGAGATGACGGACAAAGATGAAACGACTTGCTCTTTGGCGATGATGCCTTGAAGGGCGGAAACGGTCGCGCCCCAAGAGTAATTGCCACCCCAAGCCGGGATGAATAGATAAGCTAGGACCTTGCCGATGGAGGCGAGCATCGACTCACCGATGAAGGACGTCGAAAGGTCATTGATGTCGCTTGGCCCAACGTATTGCCAGACCCAATTGAAACGGGTGAGAACCCAAACGCCGAGCGAGCATAAGAAGATGACGGTTCCGGCTCTTTTGATGAAGGAGACGCTCTTGTCATAAACCTCTCTCCAAGCGTAGTACTGATTAGGCCATTTATAGGATGGCAGTTCACTGATGAAGCTGGTCTCATCTTCGCCGTGGCGGAGTTTTTTGGCAATCAAAGCCGTGATCAAAATGATGGCGATGGCAACGAAATAAACGCTGACTGATATGACCCAGCCATAGCCTGGGAAGATGACGCTAGAGAGCAGGGCGATGATAGGCAGCTTGGCGCTGCATGGCACAAATGGCGTCAATATTATCGTCAAATCCCTCTCCTTTTCATTTTCGACGGTTCGGGCCGACATAACTCCAGGGACGGAGCATCCGGTGCCGACGATGAAAGGGATTATGGATTTTCCCGAGAGGCCGAATTTCTTGAAGATACGGTCCAGAAAGAAAGCGATGCGGTTCATGTAGCCGCTGGCCTCAAGCAAGGACATGCAATAGAAAAGCACGATTAACTGAGGCAAGAAATTGAGGACTGAGGCGATGCCGACGATCAAGCCGTTTTGGACCAAGTCGGCGGCCCAGACGCTGCCTCCGCTAGAGAGGATGGCCTCACCTAAAATCGGGCCCAAACCTTTGACGGAAAAGGATATCTCGTGGCCTAGTATCGATATCGAATCGGCCCCGTTGAATATCGCGTCGATGAAGTCGCTGGTCAAAGAGCCAACCAATCCAACCGAGAGGAAATAGACGAGGACCATCACGAGGATGAAGATCGGAAGGGCCAGGTATTTGTTCAAGAGAACCTTGTCTAATTTGTCGGTGATGCTTTCTGGCATCTCTTTCTCGTAGACGCAGTCGCTTTTGAGTTTGGTGACAAAGTCATATCTTTGGTCGGCGATGATCTGCTCGGCATCCATCTGATATTTGCTTTCGATCTCCTTGACCTCGTTCTCGGTCGAGCTATTCGAAAGAGCTTTGTAGAAGGGGTCTCTTTCAAAGACTTTGACCGCGGCGAACTTCGGGTTGCGGCTTTCTTCTAGCTCGGTGTTCAAATCGCCTTCGATGTGGTCGATTTCTTTTTGGACGTCGGAGGCGTAAATCTTTAAGTGGGGGTTATGGCGGTACTTGCCATCTCTGATCAAAGTGATGAGATTATCCACGCCCTCCCCGGTTTTGGCGCTTATCCTGACGATTGAGACGCCGAGTTCTTCCTGGAGTTTGTCGATGTCGATGCTGATGCCGTTCTTCTCTAAGATATCCGCCATGTTGAGGGCGATGACGACATCGGTGTTTAGCTCAAATAACTGGGTGGATAGGTATAAGGATCTTTCTAAGGCGGTGGCATCGATGATGTTGATGATGAGGTCGGGCTTGCTCTCGAGGCAGAAGCGTCTCGTGACCTTCTCCTCGTCGGTATATGGTGAAAGCGAATAGATCCCCGGGGTGTCAACGAGCATGTAGTCTTTGCCGCCCTTGAGGTAGCCTTCTTTTCTTTCAATAGTGACGCCTGGCCAATTGCCGACGCTGGCGTTCATGCCAGTGAGGGCGTTGAATAAGGTGGTTTTTCCGGAATTCTGATTTCCGACGAGTCCGATTGTCTTTGCCATCATCTATCCCCCAATACCTGAATGTCGATCCCGCGCATATCGGCGCGTCTCAGGGCCAATTCATAGCCGCGGAGTTTGATGTCGACCGGGTCTCCAAGAGGGGCTATCTTCTTGACCTCGACGACCACCCCTTTGGTGATCCCCATGTCCAAAAGATGCCTTCTTAAGGCGGCGTTGTCGTTATGGAAATCGAGGACAATGGCTTTTTGTCCACGCTTTAAATCGCTTAAGTGCCCTTTGTCTCCGGGCTTCAGGCTTTGTCTATGCTGATGTTCATCTGGATTTGACATCGCTTCTCCTCCTAAAAGTTAAGGTAGGTTAACTTTCTGAAACTATCATAGATAAGTATTCGTATTCCTTCAAGATAAAGAGCGTCTTTTTGGCATTTGACTCCTTATGGTCTACAATGACAGGCATGATTAAGCGGAGCAAAGCGATCGAAGATTATTTGGAGGCTCTTTTGATGCTGGAAGAGCAGGGGAAGCATCTCGATGTTTCTGGAATTGCCTCCTTGCTCAAAGTCAGCAGGCCGGCCGCCACTCAGATGGCCGATGAATTGAAGAACCTTGGGTATATCGATAAAGAAAGATACAGCGACATCGTTTTGACCGAAGAGGGGCGAGAGCTGGCCGCAACGGTTTACCATCGCCATAAAGTATTGAAGAACTATCTCGAAAAATTGGGCGTCAGCAAAGAGACGGCCGAGGAAGATTGCTGCCGGATTGAGCATGTCATAAGTGACGAAACATTTGCTGCAATTGAAAAAGCGTTAGAAGAAAAACACTAAGAAGTGTACTTAATTAATAAGTTTTGACAAAAAGTTGACAGTTGTTGTCGAACAAAGCCTAAAACTTCACAAACATTCGGAAATATTTATTGAATCAGCTTCCTTTTAGCGCATACTTTTTTAGTGTTATTTGGCATTAGGAGGCCAATCAGTATGCAAAAGTACACTAAAAAGGATATTCTAGACATGGCAAAAGCCGAGAACGTCCAATATGTTCGCTTGCAGTTCACCGATATTCTAGGAACCATCAAGGCCGTTGAAATCGCGGTCGGACAACTCGAGGATGCCCTTGAGAACAAAATCATGTTTGATGGATCTTCCATCGAAGGCTTTGTCCGAATCAAGGAAGCCGACATGTACCTCAGGCCTGATTTATCCACTTGGATGATTCTCTCCTTCGAGGACTCCAGCCATGGCAAAATCGCCCGCCTTATCTGCGACGTTTACACACCATCCGGCAAACCGTTCCCTGGCGACCCACGATATATCCTCAAAGAGACCATCGCAAAGATGGAAGCGGCCGGATTCGCTTCCTTGAACGTTGGCTTTGAACCGGAATTCTTCCTCTTCAAACTTGATGAAAAAGGAAATCCTATACTCGATCCGATCGACCAAGCCTCATATTTCGATCTTTCGCCGGTCGATGGTGGCGAATACGTCAGAAGAGACATCGCCCTTGAACTAGAGAAACTTGGGTTTGTCATCCAAACCGCCCATCACGAAGTCGCGCCGGGCCAAAACGAAATCAACTTCCGCTTCGCCAATGTCCTCCAAGCCTGCGACAACGTTCAGACTTTCAAACAGGTCGTCAAATTCATCGCCCATAAAAACGGGTATTTGGCCACTTTCATGCCAAAGCCGGTGGCTGGCATCAACGGAAGCGGAATGCATACCAATTGCTCCCTCGCCGATAGCGAAGGAAACGACATCTTCTATGACGAGAAAGATCCGATGAAACTCTCGCTCGTCTGCCGCAAATGGATCAGCGGAATCATCAAACACGCCAGAGGATTCGCCTTGCTCACCAATCCTATAGTCAACTCTTATAAGAGATTGATCCCTGGATATGAGGCTCCGTGCTATGTTTGCTGGAGCGACGCCAACCGCTCATCGATGATCAGAATCCCGGCCACAAGAGGAAAAGGAACCCGCACCGAAATCAGATGCGTCGACCCAGCCGCCAACCCATATTTGGCTTTGGCTGGCATCTTGGCATCCGGCTTAGACGGCATCGTCAATACCAAAGACGACGAGATCATCAAACCTGTCTATGACAACATCTTCTCTTTGAGTCCTGACCAGAGAGAGGCCCAAGGCATTCCCAATATGCCAGACAACCTCCACGAAGCCATCATGGAGTTCAAGAAAGATCCTTTGATGGTCGAGGTTCTTGGGGAACATGCCTTCTCAAAGTACTGCGAAGCCAAAGAGATCGAATGGGACCAATATCGCACCAAGGTCACCCCTTGGGAGCTGAAGTCCTATTTAGCCAAATAGTTAAGCTATGGAAGAAAGAGCCGACATCGGTTCTTTTTTCTTTATGAGTTCGCCCTTTAGTTTAAAATGTTGGTGGTCATTTATGAAAATCGCAATAATCGGAGGAGGCGCCTCGGGCATCTATAGCGCCATCTTGATAAAACACAGCCACCCCGAATATGAGGTGGTGGTCTTTGACAAAGAAGAGAAAGCCGAGAGGAAAATGTATGCGACCGGGAACGGGCACTGCAATCTTTTGAACGCCGTCTTGTCGCCCGACTATTTCAACGAGCCGTCATTTGTCGGTGCCTTGTTGAAGAGACATCCGGTCTCTGATCTCGTCTCCACCCTTGAGGGATTTGGGATCGAGCTTCTTAAGAATGATGACCTTTATTATCCTTTGTCTTATAGTGCTTCTTCATACGTCAGTTTCCTTGAGAACCTTGCAAAAGCCCTTCATATCGTCATAAATCTTGGAGATTCCATCGTTGATTATTCATTGGATGGCAAGGTTTATTCGCTTCGTTATGCCAACGGGAAGGTTGTCTCTGGATTTGATAAAGTGGTCATTGCCACGGGCGGGATGAGCTCGCCGAAACTTGGAAGCGATGGCTCGTTTTTCAAGGCTGTCGAAAGGCATGGTTATAAGATCAATCCTCTTTTGCCAGGGCTCGTTCCTCTTAAGCTAGAAGGAAATTTCCGGGGGCTTGATGGCTACCGTCATAAAGCCAGGGCTTATTTAAAAGACGAAGAGGGGAAGATTGTCCATCAAGAGGATGGAGAGCTTCTTTATAAGGACGATGGCTTAAGCGGAATCATGATGTTCAACCTCGAGAGCGTCTATGCGAGGCTACGGAACAAAGGCAGATACTTCATCGAGGTTGACCTCTTCCCGGAGTATGGCGAAACCGCGTTAAGAGATCTTTTGAATAAAGACAAAAAGCTGAATCCATCCTTTTACTTGGACGCCTATTTCCCCAAAACGGTCCAGTCACGTTTTATATCCATATACGGGAATGACGATAAATTGGTGAAAGCCCTCAAGGGCGAGCGTTTCCTCATTAAAGGAACCTATCCTTTCACCCTCAGCCAAGTCAGCATCGGCGGCGTCAAAGTCGATGAGGTCGATCCTTCTACTTTGGAGTCTAAAAGAGAGCCGGGCGTTTATTTAGTCGGCGAGGTCTTGGATGTCGATGGCTTGTGCGGTGGATACAACCTTTCGTGGGCCCTCCTCAGCGCCTTGGCCATGAGTGAGCATTTATGAGATTCGTAATCAACAACCTGCAGCTTTTTCTCGATGAGGAAGAAAGCGATCTTTCCATAAAAATAGCCAAGGAGACCAGGACTGAGCCACGTTTCTTTACTTATTCGATCATCAAAAAGTCGGTGGATTCCAGAAAAGGCCAAGTCAGTTTTATCTATACCTGCTTAGTGGAATCCCCTCTCTTTCTCAAAGGAAGAAACGTCAGGCCTTACAAAGAAGTCGAAGAAGTGAAGATACCGGCCTCAAATCTTGATTCAAGACCGGTGGTGGTGGGTTTTGGCCCTTCTGGGATGTTCGCCGCCTTGGTGCTTGCGAGAAGCGGTGCCAAGCCAATCATCTTGGAGCGTGGCAAGAAGGTCGAAGAAAGAGAAGCGGATGTCGAAACGCTAAAAGCAAAAGGCGTTTTGGATCCTAACAGCAACGTCTGCTATGGCGAGGGCGGGGCTGGGACGTTCAGTGATGGGAAACTCCATACCGGCGTCAATGACCCACACAGCAAATTCGTCCTTGATGAATTCGTGAAGCATGGGGCCAAAGATGACATCCTCTATAGCGCCACCCCGCATATCGGAAGCGACATCTTGAAGCACGTCGTCGTTTCCTTCAGGGAAGAGATCATCGCTTTGGGTGGGGACATCCTTTTCTCAAGTTGCCTATCTGGCATCCATACTAATAAAGGTCGTATCGATTCGATAAGCTACACCGATGAAAAGGGAACAATGAGAAAACTAGACTGCTCTTATCTTTTGTTGGCCTTAGGGCATTCACCCAACGAGACGATGAGGGCCTTATTCTCAAGCGGATTGAAGATCGAGCCAAAAGACTTCTCGATCGGGGTGAGGATCGAGCATCTTCAAAAGGACATCGACATCTCGAACTATCACCGTTTCGCCTCAAACAAAAAGCTTCCGCCGTCCAGCTATCATTCGGTTATTCATCTTCCAAACGGAAGGGCGGTTTATTCTTTCTGCAACTGCCCAGGCGGCTATGTCGTCAATAGCTCAAGCAGCCTCAATGAAGTCCTCACAAATGGCATGAGCAACAATGCGAGGGACGCCATAAACGGCAATTCTGCGATGCTTGTAAACGTCAAGGTCGACGACTATTTCCATGGTTCTCCGCTCGATGGTTTTGAGTTTAGGAATTCCATTGAAAGAAAGGCTTTTTGCAAAGATAAGCCTTATTTTGCGCCAATAGAAACCTTAGGTGGATTCTTGGACAATGACTCACAAAGGCCTCTAGGGAAAATCAAGCCAAGCTATGAGCCTGGCGTTTATCTTTCCTCGCTTTCCTCATATCTTCCAAACTTCATTTCGTCGTCTTTGAAAGAGGCGTTTCCTCAGCTGGCCAAACGTCAGTCTTTCTTCGCGGACGAAGATGCCCTTCTCACGGGGTTTGAGACGAGAAGCTCATCGCCAATTAGGATCCCACGCGACGAGAACGGCGAAAGCAACATCCTTGGCCTTTATCCATTAGGCGAGGGAGCCTCCTATGCCGGCGGCATAACCTCAGCGGCTTTGGATGGCATCAAAATAGCCTTGAAGATTATTTCGAAATGAAACTTTTTTGCCTGTTGCGGCCAAATTGTTTTGTGCTAGGATTGTGGAAACCTGCTAGGTGAAAGGAAGTTTCCGAAATGGTTTCAGATTCTGTAAGAGACGCGATTGTCCGCGAGTTCATAACGCAGTTCAACGTCGATGGTTACAAAGTCACTCTATCAAGCGTCAGCTCTGCCATCCACATCTCCAAGAAAACGATTTATAAGTACTTCGACAGCAAAGATGAGATATATCTTTTCATTTTGAAACGCGCCAGCGATGAGATTCTCTCAGGCCAAAAAGAAGTCTATGGCAATGAGAGCTTATCGACTAAAGAAAAGCTCATGGCCATCCTTACTCTCAAGACGACCGCCGAGGAGCATCTCGACATGCTTAAGGTCTTCGATCTCAAAGACCATGAACCGGTGATTTACCAAGCGATCATGGATAGCTATGAGGCGCAGTGGCACTATTTCACTGAATTGGTCAAGGAAGGCGTCAAAGACGGAACCCTCAAAGAAGACGTGAAGCCAGGATTCATGGTCGGCGTGTTGGAATCCAGCATGGAGAAGCTTTACGAAAAAGGTTTTCTCGAGAAACTTGACATGAGTTTCACCGAAGCCATCGCTGAACTTGCCCACATCGTTCTTGAAGGCGTCTACAAGCAAAATGCCTGATTCGTCTCGCTCATTTTTCGCCCCATCTTCCGTTTTGCGCGGTTTGACGGGGCCTTCTTTGGACAATCATCCCCATTGCCCAAAGGGAAAGTTTTTTAACCGCGCATTGACTATCTTTACAAGATAGACTTAAATAATGGGGTTGCCGCAGGCGTTACTTGTTAAGTTTTGCGGTCATTGAGGTTCAACATATGAAATATGGCAATACGTCACGAGTCTTATCCTTCGTTGGCCACGCGCTGATTTTTGCGGCCTTCGGATGCTTAGGTCTCTACTTCGGTTTCTTCGTCGTCCCGATGTATTTCAACGACGCGACAAAGTCTTTGTTCACCGACTATTTGTTCGAAGGCGCTTATAACCTTTACCTCGAACTTGCCATTATCGGCATGGCCTTGATGAGCATCAGCCTTTATGGTCTCATCGAAAGCGTCAAAGGGCTTCTTAATCCAAGCGATGACAAACCTGTCGTCAAAGCTTTCACCGCTTTTATCGGCGATGGTTATGTCCTCTCGGTTTTCTTCCTTCTTCAAGGACTCCTATTGTTCGACTTAACCGGCAAGAGCAACCTCGCCTTCGTCATTGTCATGGCTATCTTGGTCGCCATCATCCTTCTCATCGCCACCAACATCCCGATGGTCAAGCTCTTCGACGGCAAGGATCAGACTCCTTTGGTCTCTGGTTTATTGCTCTCTGGCAGCGTCACTTTCTTCTGGGGATTCGTTGAGACATTCCTCACTTTGATCGGCAGCTGGGCCAATGGCGTCTACACCGGCTCCTTCTGGGTCAACATGCAGCTTATGATCGGCTGCTTCGCCTCATTAGCCATCTTCGTCATGACCTTGATCGGCGCGATCGTGACCATCAAAAAAGGCGCTTCCGACCACAAAGCCGCTTTGGTCTCGGGATATCTTACCGCCGGCAGCATCTTCGTTGCCTCTGGCATCCTTCTCTCCATCGGCATCATCGAGCTTGTCAACTTCGATACCATCATGATCCATCTTGAGAGCAGCACCCTCAAATCCGATTATGGCTATGGCTATGGCATCATGGCCATCGTCCTTGGCTCCGCCTTGCTTCTAGCCTCGATTTACTTCGCGATCGTGACTGGCAAAGAGAAAGCCACCCAGACCGCCAAAAAAGCCTAGTCGACATTATTGAAAACAAAAAAATAGCCCGCCCTATCGGACGGACTTTTTTTCTTCTTCCAAGGCCTTCTTCGAGACGTCTGTGATGATTAGACAATCATCATACATATTGAGCGTTTCCTCATCGGGCTTCTCGTATTCGGCCATGAGCTTGTCCATGCCGCTTCTTGGGACGATCCTGTCGGATGATCTCATCTGGTTTTGGATGAGGCAAATCTCATATGGAATATCGAACATCACGAGCACGTGCTTATCGAAGTGGGGGGTCTCCTCACAATACATCTTGCGGTATTTGTTTTGAAGGTTTGTGGCGTCGGCGATGACCGTCACGTCCTCGAACTGGTTGGCATAATCGTTGATTTGATCAAGATAGGTTTTCCAGACGGTCGCTTCATCGTGGAAGTCGTTGACCTTCCCCCAAAGTTTCACCCTGATCTCATCAGATGAGACAATGAAAGTGTTCGGGTGGTCCTTTTGGTATTTCTTTGCCCAGGTGCTTTTCCCGCTTCCCGGGATGGCCGAGAGTAACATCATCGTTCGCATACGTTAGTACTATATACTTTTTGGTCTTCAAAGTAATCCTAAAAATTAGAAAAAATGGCACGTTTTCAAATGCCGGTTAACTATTGTCAACTATCGGTGTCCTCCGATTAGCCAATGGGCCTTAAAAAGAGGTAGTATATCCTCATGAAATCCTTAGAGAAGCTCTTCCGTTATGGACTAGGGCCGTCCAGCTCTCACACGATCGCCCCCTCAATTGCCGCAAGGTCATTCAAAAAGCTCATAAAGGGCGACATCGACAAAGTGGTCGTGACCTTTTATGGCTCGTTGGGGCTGACTGGGCACGGACATGGCAGCGACCTCGCCGTCATCGACGCCTTATATCCTTATAAAACGGAAGTGGTCTTTGACACCAAGACAGACGCCCCTCATCCTCTTTATTTGTCTTTCGAGGCAATGAAAGGCGGCGTGAGCCTCATCAAGAGACATTACGCCTCGCTTGGAGGCGGCGAGATCACCTCAGAAGACGATCCATCCGTCATCGAGAAAGACATCTACCCATATCACAATCTCAACGAGATAAAAGCCAAGATAAACGATGAACATCTGAGCGGCATCAAAGAGTTCTGCCTCTTATACGAAGACCCCTCGATCGATGATTATCTTTCTAACGCCCTCAAGATGATGTTCTCATCTCTTGAGCATGGCCTTACGGTCGATAGCTACATTCCGGCGAATGACAATCCAAGACTCCATTGGAAACGCTGCGCCAAATCAATCTACGAGAATGCTTTTACGATAAAAGACGAAGGAGCCAAACGTGAGATGTTGCTTTCTGCCTATGCCTATGCGGTGGTGGAGTCCTCCTCATCGCGTGAGCACGTCGTCACCTCTCCGACATGTGGCTCCTCAGGCGTTCTTCCAAGCGTTTTATATTATTGCTATCACGATTTGGGGATGCCGTTTGAGAAAGTCAAAGACGCCTTATACACCGCTGGGATTTTTGGCAACATCGTCAAGCAAAACGCTTCGATCGCCGGGGCCATCGGCGGATGCCAGGCCGAAATAGGAACCGCCTCTTCGATGGCGGCTGCGGCCTTAGCTGAACTTAACGGTCTTTCCCTATACCAAATCGAATACGCATCCGAGTGTGCGATGGAGCATTTCCTCGGGCTTAGCTGCGACCCGGTCGATGGCTATGTGATCATCCCTTGCATCGAAAGAAACGGCATGGGGGCTTTGCGCGCCTATGACTCTTATCTATATGCCAAGTTCATCGCGCCGATCCGTCATAACCAAGTCTCGTTTGATGATGTGGTGGCGGCGATGAAGCTCACCGGCGACTCTTTGGCGTCAGCCTACAAAGAAACCGCCGAAGGGGGTTTGGCAGAGATTTTGAAAGAAAAAAAGACAAAATGACCTTCTTTTGTGGACTTCTTGTCCCCATAACCTTATAGTAATTCGGAAAATTTAAAACGTGTTCTCCCTCTGAACCACGTCTAAAAAACAAGGAGCCTAAAAATGAATTTAGACATTACTACTCGCAAGATCGCCCAAAATGGAATCGTGGCGGCTTGCTATTTCGTCGTGACCATCGCGACGTCTTCCTTCTCCTATGGGCAGATCCAATTCAGGATTGCCGAAATGCTGATCCTTCTTTGCTTCTGGAGGCCGGATTTCATCCTTGGGGTGACCCTTGGATGCCTATTGGCCAACATCAATAGCACGCTTGGCCCTTGGGACATTCTCATCGGGACGATGGCGACGTTTGTCTCATCGCTTCTAGTGGCCTATGCCTCGCCCCGTCTATTGATTGGAGCTCTCTATCCGATATTGATAAACGCCTTCGCGGTCGGCTGGGAGCTGAACTGGCTCCTTGGCCTCGATTTTTGGGTCTCAGTGCTCTATGTCGGAATCGGGGAAGCTGCGGTCATCATCATCTCTTACATCCTCTGGCTGTCCTTATCCAAAAACAAAGGGTTCATGAGCTTTCTCAGCCCTAAAAGGCACCTCGACGTCAAGTGGTGAGCTCACTTGCTTTTGCCTAATCTCGCGTAGAGTAATAGAATTACTCCGCTTATGAGTAAATCATTTTATCTAGAAATCAAACACATCGACAAGACGACCGGGGCCAGGTATGGCATTTTGCACACCCCACACGGGGACGTCGAAGTCCCGATGTTCATGCCGGTGGGAACTTTGGCCACGGTCAAAACCCTTTCGCCCGAAGAGATCAAATCCCTTGGGGCCGGAGTCATTTTGGCCAACACCTACCATCTTCATTTAAGGCCGGGCGAGAAGATCGTCAAAGAGGCCGGCGGCGTTCAGAAGTTCATGAACTATGACGGGCCGATGCTGACCGACTCGGGCGGCTTCCAGGTCTTTTCGCTTGCCTCCAATCGCAAGATAACTGAGGAAGGCGTCGAGTTCAGAAACGACCTCAACGGTGACAAAGAGCTTTTCACCCCGGAGAAAGTCATCCAGATCGAAGAGGATATCGGCGCGGACATCATCATGTCCTTCGACGAATGCATCCCTTATCCAGTCAGCCGCGAATACGTCGAGAAGAGCACCGAAAGGACTTTGAGATGGGCCAAAAGGGGACTCGAAGCCCATAAAAGAGAAGACCAGGCCTTGTTCGGCATCGTCCAAGGCGGCGAGTTCACCGACTTAAGGGAACATGCGGCCAAGGAGTTGGCCAAGATGGACTTCCCAGGTTACTCAATCGGCGGGACTTCGATCGGAGAGCCGAAAGAGGTCTGTCTCAAGATGGTCGAAGACGCCGTCAGATATCTTCCTAACGAGAAGCCGCGTTACCTCATGGGCGTCGGTTCGCTCGATTACATACTCAATGGCATCGCCATGGGCGTTGACATGTTCGACTGCGTCCTCCCGACCCGCATCGCCAGACACGGTGCCCTCATGACCTCCAGCGGCCGCATCAACATCAAGGCGGCCCAATACAAAGAAGACTTCACGCCGCTTGACCCCCTTTGCGATTGCTACACTTGCAAGAACTACACAAGGGCCTACCTCCATCACCTTTATATGTGCAATGAGGAATTCGGCAAGCGTCTCAACTCCATCCATAACATCCGTTTCCTCATCAAGATCATGGAAGGGGCGAGAGAGGCCATCAAAGAAGACCGTTTCTTAGACTACAAAAACATGATCATCGCCAAGTACGGCGACGAAAGAGGCTTTTAATGGATATCGAACTTTTTGACTTTGATCTGCCCAATGAGCTGATCGCCCAAACTCCGCTTAAGGAGAGAGACGAAGCCAAGCTCATGGTGATCGACAGGAACAAGAAGAGCATCGAACACAAGCTGTTCCATGACATCCTTTCGTATCTGAAGCCTGGCGACGTCTTGATCAGAAACAACACCAAGGTCATCCCAGCGAGGCTCTTGGGCGAGAAAAAAGAGACCCACGGCAAGGTCGAGGTCCTTTTGCTCCACCAGATCCAAGGCGATGTCTGGGAGTGCTTGGTCGGCAACGCCCATTCAATCAAAGAAGGAAGCGTCTGCCTTTTTGGCGATGGTTCTTTGAGCTGCACCTGCGTTAAAGTCCTGCCTGAGGGAATCCGCCACATGGAATTCCATTACCAGGGGATCTTCTTGGAGGTTTTGGAGAAGCTTGGCAAGATGCCTCTTCCTCCTTATATAAAGAAGCAGTGCGAGGACAATAACGACTATCAGACCGTCTACGCCAAAGTCCCGGGTTCGGCCGCCGCGCCGACCGCGGGCTTCCATTTCACCGAGGAGCTTTTCAAAAAGATCAGGGCCATGGGCGTCGAAGTGGTGGACATCACCCTCAACATAGGCTTAGGTACTTTCAGGCCCGTCAAAGTGACCGACACCAAGGACCACGTCATGCATAGCGAGACCTTCGATGTCTCCAAAGAAGCCGCGGACACCTTGAACAAAGCCAAAAAAGAAGGCCGCCGGCTCATCGCCATCGGAACCACCTCGGTCAGGACCTTGGAATCCGAATACAAGAACAAGGGATGCTTCTACGAGACTCAGGACGAGTCCACGAACATCTTCATCCAACCGGGATATGCCTATAAGGCAGTCGATGCCCTCATCACGAACTTCCATCTTCCTAAGAGCACCTTGGTCATGCTCGTCTCGGCCTTCATGGGCCGCAAATGGACCTTGCACTGCTACGAGGAAGCCATCAAAAACAAATACCGTTTCTTCTCTTTCGGGGACGCGATGTTCATCTATGGCGACTACGATTATTCCAAAAACCTCGACGATTAGGCTTATGATAGCCATATGAACGAGCCCTACGTCAATTATTACCTCAAGAGCGTTGAGGAATTGAAGGACATCAAAGAAGGCGAGAAACCATCGCTTCTTTTGCATGCCTGCTGTGGGCCCTGCTCTTGTTTTCCTTTGACGTTTCTCTGCCCGCATTTCAAGGTGACCATCTTCTTCAACAATTCCAATATCTACCCCCAAAATGAGTATGAGCGGAGGCTCGAGGAGCTGAAGAAGTTCCTTGGCTATTTCGAAAGGGATTATGGCTATCACGTCGATTTGATCGTGACTCCGTATGATAACGACCTCTACAACAAGGACCTTGAGCCATATGCCTCTTTGCCAGAAGGACAGGAACGATGCTTCATCTGTTATCGGAAGAGAATGAAGGAAGCCTTCGACTATGCTGAGCAGAATGGCTTTGACTACTTCACGACCGTCATGACGATATCAAGGCAAAAAGACAGCCAGATCCTCAACAAAATCGGACGTGAGCTAGAAAAAGGCCACGCCAAATGCAAATACTTCTATAGTGACTTCAAGAAGAAAAAAGGCATCGACATCGCAAGGGAGATGCGGATTCATTATGACCTCTACAACCAGCTTTATTGCGGCTGCAAGTACACTTATGGGAAAGGCTTGCTCAAAGCCAAAGTGAAGGGCATCGACTGGAAGGGATAGCTCTTTTCTTCTTTCTGATATGGTGGAATATGACCCTAAAAAAGGGGGTTTAGATAGCCTATTTTGAAGGTAAATTGTTCCAAAAATTGTGCACGGTGCACAAACTTTTAGCATCTTTCAGAGCCATAAAACACCCAAAATCCACGCCCGGCGCGGTTTTTGCCATTTTGTTACAATTCATCGTACATTTTGCTTCAAAAAGTAGTTGACTCACCTATACGCGCAGGGGTATTATTTTCAACGCTGGCGCAAGCGCTGAAGCATGATGTTGCTGACACACCCACAGGCGTTGTCTAGCCCTGGGCTTAGTCAGGGAACTCATGCGGAGCTTACGAAAGCAAGCCTGAAGAAATCACAAGGAGGAAAATTCATGGCGAAACAGCAAGTCCTGCGCATTCGTTTGCAGGCCTACGATCACAAGATCCTCGACTTAGCGGTCGAGAAGATCATCGACGTAGCGAAGAAAACCGGAGCGGGGGTCGTTGGTCCAATCCCTCTTCCGACGGAAAAACAGGTCTACACCGTTCTCCGCGCTACCTTCAAATACAAGGATAGCCGCGAACAGTTCGAGATCAGGACCCACAAGAGATTGATCGACGTTGTCAATCCGACCAAAGAAACCGTCGAAGCCATCCGCAAGTTAGATTTGCCCAGCGGCGTCGACATTGACGTCACTGCGAAATAAAGGAGGACCACATCATGAAATCCATTATCGGAAGAAAAATGGGCATGACTGAAGTCTTCGCCGCTGATGGGACTATGTATCCTGTCACCGTCATCGAGGTGCTTCCTAACGTCGTCGTTAGCAAGAAGACCAAAGAGAAAGACGGCTACGAAGCCTTACAGATCGGCTATGAAGACAAGGCCGAGAGACATGCCAACAAATGCGAGATGGGCATCTACAAGAAAGCCAACATCTCACCTAAGCAGCACTTATACGAACTCAAAGGCGAAGAGATCTATGCCAAGAACGTTGGCGAGAGCTTAACCTGCGATATGTTCAAAGCCGGAGACGTCGTCGACGTCATCGGCACCACCAAGGGCCATGGTTATAGTGGCACCATCAAGAAATACGGCAACAAGATCGGCCCGAAAGCCCACGGCAGTGGTTATCACCGCCAGATCGGCTCCTTGGCCAACAACGGCCGTTGCAACAACCGTGTCATCCCTGGCAAGACCATGTCTGGCCACTGGGGACCGGAACAAGCTACTGTCCTTAATATCTCCGTCATCGAGAGCAACCTTGAAAAAGGCTACATCCTCGTCAAGGGTGGAGTTCCAGGACCGAAAAAGAGCATCGTCATGCTCCGCAGCGCCGTCTTGGCTCAGTTCAAGAAGCCCGTCGTCAAGGACTTGATGGACATCCCAGCCAAAGAGGCCGCTGAAAAGGCCAGCGCCGAGGCCGCCAAGAAGGCCGCCGAAGCCGCCGCCGCCGAGAAAGCCGCCGAGGAAGCGGCCAAGAAAGAAGCCGAAGAGACTGCTAAAAAAGAAGCTGAGGCCGCTGCCTTGAAAGCCAAGGAAGACGCCGAGGCCGCCGCTAAAGTAGCTGAAGCCCCAAAGGCTGAAGAGAAGAAAGGAGAATAACAACCATGGCTGATACAATCACCCTACCGGTCGTTAATCTTCAAGGAACCAAGACCGGAGACGTCAAACTTTCCAAAGAGGTCTTCGGATTAACCGAAAAGAACGAACAGGCCGTCCACGATGCCGTCTTCACACAGATGAGCAACGCCCGTCAGGCCACCGCCAAGACGAAGAAAAGACACGAAGTCGCCGGCGGAGGCAAGAAACCCTGGAAACAAAAGGGAACTGGCCGCGCTCGCGCAGGAAGCTCCCGCTCCCCATTATGGGTCGGCGGAGGCAAGGTCTTCGGACCGGATGGCAATCAGAATTACACCGTCTCTCAGAACAAGAAGCAGCATGCCCTTGCCATGAAGACCGTGTTGTCCCAGAAAGCCGCCAAAGGCTTGATCGTCGTCGACGAGTTCAAGCTCGAAAAGATCTCCTGCAAAGATTTCAAGAAAGATCTTGAGAACATCAAGAGCGTCGGCAAGACCCTCTTGGTCGTCGATCCAGCTAACGTCAATTTGGTGAAGTCCGCTTCGAACCTCTCCAACGTTGAGTTACGCGCAGTCAACAATATCTCGGTCTACGACATCCTCAATGCCGAATACCTCGTCATTGCCAAAGAGGACGTCAAGACCCTCGAAGGAGGACTCAAATAATGGCTGAGGAAAAGAAAGAAGTGGTGGCCGAGAAGGCTGCCCCGAAGAAGAAAGCGGTCAAGGCTGAGAAGCCAGCCGCCAAAACCCCTGCCAAGGCGGAAGCCAAGGTCGAGGAAAAGAAAGTCGTCTTCGCCAAGCCGACCAAGCACGATTATGAGATCGTCTACGATCCCTACATCACCGAAAAGAGCATGGCGCTCCTCCAGAACGCCAACAAAGTGACCGTCAAGGTCAGCTCCTCCGCTAGCAAAACCGCTATCAAGGAGAGCTTCCAACGCTTGTATCAGGCTAAGGTCGTCGATGTCAAAATCGTCAACCAGCGTGCGAAGGCAAAGTCCAGAGGCGGACGTTATCAAGGCGTCGTCTCGGGATTCAAGAAAGCGGTTGTCACCCTGGCCTCTGGCTCGGCTGTCGACCTCTTCAAAGAGTAAGGAAACACTCTTAAGGCTTATATCCTTAATATAAAGAATCCACTATAGGAGAAAAGAAATGGCAATCAAAACCTATCGCCCGTACACCAAGAGCCGTCGCGAAATGACAACTCTTAGCTACGCTGGCATCACTAAAGCCACTCCTGAAAAGTCGTTATTGGCCCCGAAGAAACATTCCGGTGGCCGCAACAACCAGGGGTGCATCACCTGCCGTCATATCGGCGGTGGCAACAAGAACCGTTACAGAATCGTTGACTTCAAGCGCCGCAAGGACAACATTCCAGCGAAAGTCAGCTCCATCGAATACGATCCGAACAGGACCGCGTTCATCTGCTTATTGACCTATGCGGATGGCGAGAAGCGCTACATCATCGCCCCACAGGAACTCAAAGTTGGCGACACCGTCATCAGCGGAACCGCCACCGACATCAAAGTCGGCAACTGCTGCGAGCTCAAGAACATACCCGATGGCACCTTCGTGCATAACATCGAGCTTCAGCCGGGCAAAGGCGGACAGATGTGCCGCGCGGCCGGAACCAGCGCTCAGGTGCTTGGAACCGACAGCGGATACGTCATGCTCCGTTTGGCCAGCAGCGAGGTCCGCAAGGTCCTCTCCAACTGCCGCGCCACAATCGGCATCGTCGGCAACGAGGACTACAACCTAGTCAACCTCGGAACCGCCGGCAAGAAGAGACACATGGGAATTCGTCCAACCGTTCGTGGCTTCGTCATGAACCCTTGCGATCACCCTCATGGCGGCGGCGAGGGCAAATGCCCTGTCGGCCGTGACGCCCCGAGGACACCGTGGGGCAAGAAAGCCCGCGGAGTCAAGACCCGTCGCTTCAAGAAGAACAGCACCCGCCTCATCATGAGTCGGAAGAATGATAAATAAGGAAAGGAGATCGAACAATGTCACGTTCTAGCAAAAAAGGCCCGTTCGTGGACGCCTACCTTCTCAAGAAGGTTGAGGCCATCCAGAAATCAGGCAAGAAAGAGATCATCAAAACCTGGTCTCGCCGTTCGACCATATATCCTGCCTTCGTCGAACAGACCTTCGCCGTTTACAATGGCAAAGAGCACATCACCGTCTATGTCACCGAAGACATGGTCGGCCACAAATTAGGCGAATTCGCCCCGACGAGAAACTTCTCGGGACACCACGGCAACAACATCGGCGATCAAGCCGCGACCGCTGCCGTCAAGAAATAAGGAGTGAGCAATTATGGCAGAAACAAAGAAAACCGTGAAAGCCGCCCCTAAGAAAGCGGCCGTCAAAAAGGAAGCCCCGAAGAAAGAGGCCCCGAAGAAGGAAGAAGTCAAAGCCGAGCCAGTCAAAGAGACCAAGAAAACCAAGGCGAAAGCCGAGGTCGTCCCTGAGAAGCCGCTCGTCAAAGAAGCTTCAGCCTTCGCCCGTGACGTCAGAGTCACCCCGCGTAAAATCCGCTTAGTGGTGGATCTTGTCCGCGGCAAAAACGTCAATGAGGCCCTTGCGATGTTAGCAAGAGTCAACCGCGCCGCCAGCGCCCCGGTCATCAAATTGATCAAGAGCGCCGCCGCCAACGCGACCAACAACTTTGGCCTTGACGGAGACAAGTTATACGTCGCCATGATCCAGGCCAGCGATGGCATCAGGATGAAGAGATTCGAGCCACGTGGAAAAGGTTCCTCGTCCCCGATAATCAAGCGCACCGCGAATATCCGCGTGCTCGTGAAGGAAAGGGAATAAGGAGGTAAAACAATGGGTCAGAAAATCAATGCCGTCGGATTCCGTATCGGAGTTAACCGCGGCTGGGAGGCCAACTGGTTTGCCTCTAAAAAAGACTATGCAAGATTCCTTGGCGAGGATATCGCCATCCGCAAATACCTTGAGCCAAAGCTTAAGGATGCCATGGTCTCGCACATCGATATTTCCAGGGAAAAGAGCGATAACGGCTACAAAGTCATCGTCACCGCTTACGTCGCCCGTCCGGGCGTCGTGATCGGACAGGACGGCGCCAACATCGCCGCCATCCGCAAAGGACTTGGAAAAGTCGTCAAGACCGGAGACTTACGCATCGACGTCGTCGAGGTCAAGAACCCCGATTTGGACGCCACTCTCATCGGCAAATGGATCGCTTCGGAACTCGAGAACCGTCAGTCCTTCCGTTCCACTCAGAAGAAAGCCATCCAAAGGATGAGAAAAGCCGGAGCCATCGGCTGCCGCACTCAGTGCCAAGGCCGCTTGGGCGGAGCTGAAATCGCCCGCCGTGAAGGATACAAAGAGGGCGTCGTACCTCTCGAGACCCTTCGCGCCGACATCGACTACGCCACCGTTCCCGCCGCGACCGCTTATGGCCGCATCGGCGTGAAAGTCTGGATTTGCCGCAGCGCCAACTCCATCGCCAAGAAAGACGATGAAAAGGGTGCCAATGACGTGAAGAAAGCTGAAGGAGGTAATGACAATGCTTCAACCAAAGCGCGTTAAATACCGCCGTCCGCATGGCTTAAGCTACGAAGGTGTCGCCTCCAAAGGCAACAACGTCGACTTCGGCGAATACGGACTCCAAGCCCAAGAGGGCGCCTATATCACCGACCATCAGATCGAATCAGCCCGTATCGTCTTAGCCCGTTATACCGACAGGGCTGGCAAGATATGGATCAGGATCTTCCCGCATATGGCGAAGACCAAGAAGCCGGCCGAAGTCCGTATGGGCTCTGGCAAAGGCAATCCTGAAGGATGGGTCGCAGTCGTCAAGAAGAACCGCATGCTCTTCGAGATCGGAGGCATCCCTGATGCCATTGCCATCGAAGCTTTGCACCAAGCGGGCTTCAAACTTCCGGTTCTCACCAAAGTGGTGAAGAGGACCAAGGCCCTCTCCGAAGAAGAGAAGATCAAGATGGAAGCCCAGCACGAATCCTCACTCGAGGAGATCGAGGCTGAGGACGCCATCGAGAAGACCACCGTTTCCGACACTGGCAATGAGACTCCAGCCGCCGATGGGACAACCCCAGCCGACGGAACTGCCCCAGCCGCCACGCCGGATACCAAGAAAGTTGAGGAGAAGAAGTAACCATGGATATCAAAGAATTCAGGGCGCTCTCCCCGAAAGAGCTCGACGAGAAACTCGCCGAACTCCGCCAGAAGCAATTTGAGCTCTCCCGCCAGAAAGCGGTAGGGCAGCTCGAGCACCCAGACGACGTCCGTGGCATTCGCAAGGACATCGCCAAAGCCGAGACCGTGAAACATGAGCGTGAGCTCCAAATCGCGGTTCCGGAGAAGAAATAAGGAAAGGAGACTCAACACATGGAAAGAAATACCAGGACGAGCTTCCAAGGCATCGTCACATCAATCAAGATGAACAAGACCATCGCGGTCACCGTTTCTACTAAGCGTAACGATCCCCTTTATGCGAAGAGGGTCGGCTACTCCAAAAAGTACTACGCCCATGATGAGGAGAACATCGCCAAGGTCGGCGATCTTGTCACCATTATGTCCTGCCGTCCAATCAGCAAGACCAAAAGATTCCGTCTCGTGAGCGTCGATGCCCACGCCATCGGAAGCCAAACAACCGCCGAAGTCGAAGCTAAGCTCGAAGAGAAGGAAGGCTCCAAAGAGGAAGTCGCCCCAACCGAGAAGAAAGCCGAGACCGAGGAGAAACCCGCCGCCGAGAGCGTCGCGGAAAAGAAATAAGGAGAAGCCAAGATGGTTCAGAATGAAACAAATCTGGTCGTCGCTGACAACTCCGGCGCCCGTGTGGTCCGTGTCTTCCGTCAAATCGGAGGCAGCCACAAAAAGTCTTCCACTCTCGGAGACATCGTCACCTGCGCGGTGAAGGATGCCGCCCCGAATGCCAAAATCAAAAAAGGCCAAGTCGTCAAAGGCATCATCGTGAGAGTCAAAAGAGCCGTCATCCGCAAGGATGGCTCCTCCATCAGCTTCGACGACAATGCCGTCGTCCTCATCGACGGTGACGGCAACCCACTCGGAACCCGTGTCTTCGGACCGGTTGCCCGTGAACTTCGTGACAAGGGATATATGAAGATTATCTCTTTGGCCATCGAGGTCTTATAAGGAGAAATGAGCATGAATATCAAAAAAGGCGATAAAGTGATCGTTCTCTCCGGGGACGACAAAGGAAAGGTCGGAGTGGTCCAGAAGGCCTACCCCGAACTCAACAAAGTCGTCGTCGAGGGCGTGAACGTCCACAAAAAGCACAAGAAGCCGACCCAGTCGACTCCTGAGGGCAGCGTGTTGGACATCTATGTCCCATTCGACGCCAGCAAGGTCGCGTTGATCGACCCGAAGAGCAAGAAAGCCACCCGCGTCCACCACAAAGTGGTCAACGGAAAAAAGACCCGCGTCAGCAATTCTGGCGAGAGCCTTGACAAATAGGAGGAATAACGATTATGGCAGAAACAAAGAAAACCGTAGCCGCTAAAGCCGCTCCTAAGAAAGTGGCGCCGGCGAAAAAAGAGGCGGCTCCGAAAGCCGTCAAAGAAGCGGCCCCAAAGGCCGTGAAAGAGACCGCTCCGAAAGCCGCCAAGGCCAAGGCCGTCTCATCCGACAGCTATCAAAACCGTCTCATCAAGAAGTACAAAGAGGAAGTCGTGCCGGCGATGGTGAAGAAATTCAACTACTCGACCGTCATGCAAGCCCCGCGTCTTGAGAAGATCGTCATCAATATCGGCGTCGGCGATGCCACCCAAAACAGCAAAGCCCTCGACGACAGCGTCGCTGAGCTCACAACCATCACCGGACAGCATCCGGTCACCACAAAAGCCAAAAAGTCCATCGCGACCTTCAAGGTCCGTGAGGGACAGGAGATCGGCTGCAAAGTCACTCTCCGCGGCTTACGCATGTATGAGTTCTTCGACAAACTCGTTTCCATCTCTCTCCCACGTGTCCGCGATTTCCGCGGCGTGAGCAAGAACGCCTTCGACGGCCATGGCAATTACACCTTGGGCGTCAAAGAGCAGCTTATCTTCCCAGAGATCGATTACGACAAGGTCAGCAAGATCCGCGGCATGGACATCGTCATTGTCACTACTGCCGGTTCTGATGAGGAAGCCTACAGCTTCTTACAGCTGATGGGCATGCCCTTCAGGAAGTAAGCGAGGAAATAACAATGGCAAAAACAAGTTTGAAGATCAAAGCCTCGAGAGCCCAAAAGTTCTCGACCCGCGAATACAACCGCTGCCAACGCTGCGGTCGTCCGCACGGCGTCGTCCGTAAATTCGGATTATGCCGTATCTGCCTCCGTGAGTTAGCTCACAAAGGCGAAATCCCTGGCATGAAGAAGGCCAGCTGGTAAGGAAAGGAGAACACACAACATGAACGCAGATCCAATCGCAGACATGCTCACCCGCATCCGTAATGCCAACGCCTTACGCTACGAGAGTGTCTCCATGCCTTATAGCAAGATGAAAGGCGAAATCGCCAAGATCCTCAAGGACCAAGGCTACATCGTCGACTTCCTCGCTGAGGGAGAAGGGGCCCAGAAGAGCCTCACCCTCACCCTTAAATACGGCGCTAACGGCGAACGCGTCATCTCGGGGTTAAAGAGAATCAGCAAACCGGGCCTTCGCGTCACGGTCGAAGCTGACAGATTGCCAAGAGTCCTTCGTGGCTTAGGCATCGCCATCATATCCACCAGCAAAGGCGTCCTCACCGATTCCGCGGCCCGCAAGCTCAAGATCGGCGGAGAAGTCATCTGCTACGTCTGGTAAAAAAAGGAGAAGAGAACAATATGTCACGTCTTGGATTCAAACCCATCTCTCTTCCAGAAGGCGTCACTCTCACGTTAAGTGAGAAGGTCGCGACCGTCAAAGGTGCCAAAGGCGAAGTAAGCGTCCTGCTTCCGCAGGATGTCAGCGTCGAGGTCAAAGACGGAACTGTCTCACTCAAGATCAAACAGGTCGAGGACATGAGACAGGCCAACATGAATGAGGGGACCCTTGCGGCCAACCTCAAGAACGCCTTCCATGGCGTCAGCGTTGGCTGGAAGAAGGAATTAGAAGTCGCCGGTACCGGTTACCGTGCCTCCATGAAAGGCAAAACCGTCAGCATGTTCCTTGGCTACTCCCACGATGTCAACATCGATCCAGTTGGCCAATACACCAAAATCAGCACTCCCGACGAGACTCACATCGTCGTCGAGGGATGCGATAAGCAAGAAGTTGGCCAGACGGCCGCTCTCATCTATGACAGCCACCGTCCTGACGTCTATGGCAACAAAGGCGTTCACTTCAAGGGCCAGCATATGATCAAGAAAGTCGGCAAGCGCGCTGCGGCGGCTGCTCCGGCTAAGAAGTAAGGAGGATTGACACATGATTCAAAAAGAATCCCGCAATAGCGTTCGCGAGCGTCGTCACGCCCGTGTCCGCGACAGAGTTTCCGGCACTGCCGAAACCCCGCGTTTGGTCGTCTTCCGCTCCAACAAGAACATCGAAGCCCAAATCATCGATGACGTCAAAGGCGTCACGTTGTGCGCTTCCTCCTCGGCCGCTCTTAAGATCAAGAACGGCGGAAATTGCGAAGGTGCTGCCCTAGTCGGCAAAGACCTCGCTGAAAAAGCCGTCAAAAAAGGCATCAAAGCGGTCGTCTTCGACCGTGGTGGCTACCAATATCATGGCAGAGTCGCCGCCTTGGCTGACGCCGCGAGGAAAGGAGGGCTCCTCTTCTAAGGAGAAACCAACATGGAAGAAACAAAGAAAGTCGTCGAAGCCACAGCTTCGGCCCCAGCCGTCGAATCCGCTCCTAAAGACAACAAGCCCGCATTCCAATCGAAGAACGGCAACCCGGGCTATGAGCCCCATGGCAACCGTTCCGCCTCCCGCCCTGGCGACCGTAAATTCGGCAATCGCACCGGACGTCCTGGCGAGAGAAGGGGAGGCCGTGGAGGCTTCCGCAGAGAAGAGGACGAGTATCAGGATAGAGTCGTCGACATCAACCGCATCTCGAGAACCGAGCAAGGCGGCAAACATATCCGTTTCGATGCATTGGTCGTCATCGGAGACGGCAAAGGACATTATTCCTTCGCCCTCTGCAAATCCGGTGAGGTCCCAGATGCCATCAAGAAGTCGTTGACCGCCGCGAAAAAGAAGCTCTACAGCATCCACATCGCCAAGGGCAACACCATCACCCATGAGGTGGAGGGACACTTCGCCGATACGACCGTCTTCCTCAAACCGGCTCCGGCTGGCACGGGAATCGTCGCCGGTGGTGCCGTCCGCGCCATCCTTGAGCTCGCTGGCATCAAGAACGTCTATTCCAAAGTCCACGGCAGCCGCACCCCGATCAATGTCATCAGGGCCACGCACGCCGGACTTCAGAGCCTCAAAGAGTACGACAAGGTCATGATTCTCCGTGGTTTGAAGACCCCAGAGGAGATCAAGGCCATGCATCCGGCTCCGAAGAGCGCCCCAAAATTCGCTGAGAAAGCCCAGAACGCCAACGTTCAGGCCGTCCCAGCTAAGGAAGGAGCTAAGTAATTATGGCTGACACATTAAGCAGTCTCGTCGTCAACGAAGGCTCGAAGCGCGAGCACTTCCGCCGTGGTCAGGGTTTAGGCTCTGGAAACGGCAAGACCGCCGGCAAAGGCCAAAAAGGCCAAGGCGCCCACGCCCACACCAAGAAGCATGGCTTCGAGGGTGGACAGATGCCTCTTGCCAGACGTCTTCCGAAATTCGGCTTCAAGAACCTTGGACGCACAGAGTATGCCATCGTGAATCTCGAGGCCCTCAACAAGTTTGAGGACGGCACAGAAGTCACCGAAACCATGCTCATCGAAAAAGGTTTAGTGAAAGATTCCTTGGATGGGATTAAAATCCTCTCCAAAGGCGTCTTGAGCAAGAAGCTCACCGTCAAAGCCCACGCTTTCTCCGCCTCGGCCAAAAAAGCCATCGAGGACAAGGGTGGGACCGCTGAGGTCATAAAATAATGAAAAAATTCGTCTCGATCTTCAAAAACAAAGAGCTAGTCAATCGTATTTTCTTCACGATCATGGTTCTCTTCGTAATTCGTATCGGGGCGGTTATCACGGTGCCGGGCGTCAAGGTTGACTCGACGAAGATGTCGGAACTCACAAGTTCCGGCTCCTCGTTAGCCATCATGGACCTGCTCGGTGGCGGAGCCCTCAGCAGCTTCTCCATCTTCGCCTTGGGTGTATCTCCATACATCACGGCGCAGATCATCATCCAACTTCTTTCCAAAGACGTCCTCCCCGCGCTCAGCGATTTGTCTAAGCAGGGCGAGTACGGCCGCAAGAAGATTGAGATGGCGACCCGATACCTCACGCTTCTATTAGGGGCTGTTCAGGCATATGGCGTCATCCGAACGATGCAGAATTCGAATTATATATCCTTAACTCTTGAAGAGAACTTCTGGACCTATGCCTATATCGTAACCATCCTCCTTGCCGGAGCCATGCTCACGATGTGGTTAGGCGACCAAATCACCGAAAAAGGCCTTGGCAACGGAATTTCCGTCATCATCTTCGCCGGATGCGTCAGATCGCTTCCGACCCAGATCACCAATGCCTGGGGCAAATGGATCACTTCCAACGTGACCCGTTCCAGCAGCGAGATGATCAAGGGCAGCTTCCAGTTTGCCCTCTACATCCTCGCCATGGTCTTCATCACCGGTTTCGTGGTCTTCACGGAACTCTCCAAGCGCAAGATCCCAGTCCAGCATGCTGGAAAGGGCGGCCAAAGCGCTTCGATGGCCCGCGCGAGCTTCTTGCCTATCAAGATCAACTCCGCCGGCGTCATCCCAGTCATCTTCGCCGCTTCCATCATGTCGGCCCCGTCCATCATCGCTTCATTCATATCTAGCGACGCGGCGAACGCCGAATGGCTGAAGATCTTCAATTACAACGACACCTTCTCAATGCCATGGTTCGATGGCACGCATTGGAACATGAACTGGGGGCTATTTATCTACCTAGGGTTGATAATCGCCTTCACCTTCTTCTATGCGGAGATGGAAATAGATCCGGAGACACTGGCCGACAACTTCCAAAAGAACGGCTCGTACATACCCGGTATCAGGCCTGGTCGAGAGACTGAGAAATACGTCGGCAAGGTCCTTAACCGTGTCACCTTCATCGGTGCCATGGCCTTAGGATTCATAGCTGGCCTGCCAGTCGTTCTCGTTTGGGCCGACGTCTTCGATGGCGACAGTTCGTTAGCCATCGGCGGCACAGGACTCATCATCGTCGTCGGCGTGGCTCTCGAGCTCAACGCCCAGATCGATGGCTTGCTGGCCGGACGTTCATTCGACGAAGTCAGGGAGGGCATCTAATATGCTTAACATCATTCTGATGGGCCCGCCGGGAGCCGGAAAAGGCACCCACGCGACCTGGATCGAAAAAGATTACAACATACCACACATCTCCACTGGCGACATGTTCCGCGAAGCCATGAGCTCCGGAAGTGAGCTTGGCAACAAGATCAAAGAGATCGTCAACCGCGGGGACTTAGTGAGCGATGAGCTCACCTGCGCCCTCGTGAAGGAACGTCTCTCGAAGGACGATTGCGAAAAAGGCTATCTTCTTGATGGCTTCCCACGCACCATCCCCCAGGCTGAGGCTTGGGAGAAAATCTCGAAAGAGATCGGCCGCGAGGTCAACATCGTCATCGACATCTCCTGCCCGGACGCGGTCCTAATCAAGCGTATCTCCACTAGGAGGGTCTGCCCGCATTGCGGAGCTTCCTATAACGTCGTCACCATGAAGCCGAAGAAAGAGGGAATCTGCGATTACTGCGGGTCTGCCCTGATTCAGCGCAAGGATGACAACGAGGAGAGCCTCAAAGTGCGTTTGGCGAACTACTATAAGTCCACGGCCCCCTTGCTCGACTTCTACAAGAAGCAAGGCGTGCTGAAGGAATATGATGGGACGCAGGACGCCGATAAGCTGAAGGGCGAAATCAACGCCTATTTGGCTTCGAGGCAATAAATGATCATCATCAAGTCTCCACGTGAGATTGAGCTCATGAGGAAAGCCGGAAGGCTCCTCGCCCATGTCTATGAGGTGGTGGGACCACTGGTTCAGCCAGGCGTCTCCACCAAATACCTCAACGACGTCTGCGAGAAAGTCATCCGCGATGGCGGGGGAGTCCCCGCCGAACTCGGCTATGGCGGCTACCCAGCCGCCGTGTGCGCTTCCGTCAATGACGTCTTGGTCCACGGGATCCCGAGCGAGAAGAAGATTCTCACCGACGGCGACATCGTCTCGCTTGACATCGTCGTGACCTTAAACGGTTACATGGCCGATGCCTGCAGGACCTATCCGGTCGGAATCACCCCCGAGAGCAAACTCCGCCTCATCAAAGTGACGGAAGAGTGCTTCTATAACGGGGCGAGCCACGTGAAGGACGGCGCCAGACTAGGCGACGTCAGCAGCGCCATCGAAGAGACCGCCAAAGCCAACGGCTACAGCGTCCCCCTCGAATACACTGGACACGGCATCGGGTCGGAGATGCACGAAGACCCTTATATCCCCGATTATGGAACCCCCGGCACTGGGCCGATCCTTAAAGAAGGGATGACCTTGGCCATCGAACCGATGGTCATGGCGGGCAAAAACAAGCTGCGCATCCTCAAAGACGGCTGGACAGCCGTCAGCAAAGATGGTATGCCCAGCGCCCATTACGAGAATACTCTCGTCGTCACAAAAGACGGCTATGAGATATTGACGAAATGAAAGGAGGCCTCTTGTTTGAGCAAAGAAGATTGCATTGAGGTCGAGGCCACGGTGTTGGAATGCTTACCCAACGCCATGTTCAAGGTGAAACTGGCCAATGGAGCGGTGGTTCTAGCCTGCGTTTCGGGCAAAATCCGGATGCATTACATCCGCATTCTTCCCGGCGATCGGGTCACCGTCCAATTCTCACCCTACGATTTAACACGCGGGCGCATCACGTTCCGCTACAAGAACTAGCATAGACCAACGCTCTAGCTAAAGGAGAACACTATATGAAAGTGAGACCATCCGTCAAACCGATCTGCGACAAGTGCAAAATTGTCAGAAGACATGGCGTTGTCATGTGCATCTGCTCCAATCCAAAGCATAAGCAGAGACAAGGTTAATCATCTAGGAGAAACAAACATTTATGGCACGTATCGTTGGGGTTGATATCCCCTCTGAAAAACGCATCGTCATCTCTCTTACCTACATCTATGGCATCGGAGACACGACCGCAGTGAAAATCTGCAAAGCCGCTGGCGTGGACGAAAACATCCGCGTCAAGAATCTTACCGACGAGCAATTAGTCGCCCTCAGAAGCGAAGTTGCCAAGTACAAGACCGAAGGCGATCTTCGCCGCGAAGTCGCGCTTAACATCAAGCGCCTCACCGAAATCGGCTGCTACCGTGGCATCCGTCACAAAAAAGGCCTTCCGGTCCGCGGACAGCGCACCAAGACCAACGCTCGTACCCGCAAGGGCAAGAGAAAGACCATCGCCAACAAGAAGGAAGCCACCAAAGGCTAGAGCTTAGGAGGTAAATAACAATGGCTGATGAAAAGAAAGTAGCCGCCACGACGACCGCCACAACGGCCGTCAAAGGCAAAAAGAAAGCGACCAGCTCCCGCAAAAAGAAAGTGAAGAGAAACTTCACTGCCGGGGTTGCTCACATCCATTCGACATTCAATAACACAATCGTGACCATCACCGACCCGCAAGGGAACGTGATTGCCTGGTCGAGCGCCGGCGCCCTTGGATACAAAGGTGCCAAAAAGGCCACCCCATTCGCCGCCCAACTCGCGGCCGAAGCGGCTGGCAAGAGCGCCTTTGACCAAGGCCTCCGTCAGGTTGACGTCGACGTGAAGGGTCCGGGCCCAGGCCGCGAATCCGCCGTCCGCGCCTTAGCGGCTTGCGGACTTCAAGTCCTCTCGATCGCTGACACCACTCCAATCCCCCACAATGGCTGCAGGCCGCCGAAACGGCCAAGAGGCTAGAGCTTCTATCCGAAGCTTAGTAGGGAAGAAGTTAACCTTAGGAGGATCAATCAATGGCTAATACATCATCTGACGTCAAAGCGGAAGAGCTTCACCTTCCAAACCCGTTTGAGCCGATCAATTTCAAGATCGACGTGAACGATGAGAAGGAGCACTATGCCCGCTTCGTCGTCGAACCCTTGGAGAGAGGCTTTGGCCTTACCATCGGCAACGCACTCCGCCGCGTGCTTCTGAGCGCCCTTCCCGGCGCCAGCGTCTTCGCGGTCGAGATCGAAGGCGTCCGTCACGAATTCACCGCCATCCCTGGCGTGAACGAGGACGTGACCGCCATCATTCTCAATCTCAAGGACCTCGTCCTTAAGATCGACGAATCCACAAGCGACGTCAAACGCCTCGAAGTCGATTTCAAAGGCCCCGGCACCTTAACCGCCGGAGACCTTGTCTTACCGGCTTTGACCAGCGTCGTGAACCCGGAGCTTGAAATCGCCCATTTAAGCAAGGAAGGCCATCTCAAGATGACCATCTACGCCGCCAACGGACGTGGCTATTACACCAGTGAGGCCAACAAAAGCGAGAGGAAGATCAACACCATCGGCGTCATCTCCACCGACTCCAATTACTCACCGGTCGTCAAAGTCGCCTACTCAGTCGAGCCGACCCGCGTCGAGCACGACTCCAAATTCGACAAACTTACTCTTGAGATAACCACCAACGGATCCATCAAGCCCCACGAGGCTTTGGCCATGGCGGCTCAACTCCTTGTCGCCCACTTCAGCGAGTTCACCAAACTTGACGATATCGTCAAGGACTACAAACTCGTCAAAGAGGAAGTCAAGACCGAAGAGAACAAGTACCAGGACATGATGATCGAAGAACTCGATCTCTCAGTCCGCAGCAACAATTGCCTTAAGAGAGCTGGCATCTCCACCGTCATGGAACTCACCCAAAAGAGCGAGGACGAGATGATGAAGGTCAGAAACCTTGGCAAGAAGTCGCTGAAAGAGGTGAAGGAGAAGCTCGCTAGCATCGGCCTCCACTTCCGCGATTACGTAGGAGAATAACCAATTATGGCATCACAAGGCAGAAAGAACGTCCACGGCAAGACCGGCGTCCGCTTCAAGGCTCCTTATACAGCTTCGAAGAATAAGGCCATGCTCCGCAACGTCGTCTCGTCGTTGATCGTCAACGGGTCCGTCAAGGTCACCGCTGGGGTCACCCCTGAGCTCATCACTTTGAGCGCCCGCTTGGTCGGATACGCCAAAGACGGAAGCTTAGCCGCCCGCCGCAACGCCGCCTCCATCGTCCGCAAGGGCATCGTGGATGCGAATGGCGTCGAGGCCCTCGACAAGCTCTTCAAGGAAATCGGACCGAAGTTCAAAGACCGCAACGGCGGTTACACCCAGGTCTACAAACTTGGAGCGAGAAAAGGCGACAACGCCGAAGTCGAACTCGTTAAGTGGGTCGACTAAACGCATGAATTACGGCAGCCTTGACCGGCTGCCGTTTTTTAGTGCCCGCATCCATCTTTTTCTTGTTGTGGTGGAAGGCAGTTTCAAAGAATCTCTTTCATGCCCAAAAATTAGTTCGTTCGCCGACCGACTTAACGTTAAGATTTTCTTGTCTATCGGAAAATACTATTCATAATGTTACTTAGCCTTTAAAAGGCTGTTAAAAAAAGGAGAAAAATTATGGAAGCTTGGGGAATTGCCTTGATTGTCATTGGCGTGATAATCGTCTTGATTGCCGTCATCTTCTTCTCATGGTGGATCGGAGCCGCCAACCGCATCAGGAAAGAGCTCGTCAAAATCGATGAGGCCGCTTCTGGGATCGACGTGGCCCTCACCAAGAGATTCGACTTATTGACTAAGACCGTCGCCACCGTGAAAGGCTATGCCAAACACGAGCAGGAGACCTTGACCGCCGTGATCGGCATGAGAAGACCCGCTTCCAGCGCCTCCATGGCCGAGAAGAGCGAGTTCTCCAACGCCGTCACCAAAGCCTTTGACTCCATCAACGTCGTCGCTGAGCAGTATCCTGATCTCAAGGCCAACACCAACTTCATGGCCCTTCAGAACCAGATCGCCGAAGTCGAGGAGCAGCTGCAGGCCTCACGCCGCGTCTACAACTCCAACGTCAGCATCTACAACCAAGAGATCGTGGTCTTCCCGACCTCGATGGTGGCTCATCACTATGGCTTCACCAAGCGTGACTTCTTCGAAGCCGAAGCCAGTAAACGCGAAGACGTCAAAATCGAATTCTAAGCCCAAACAAGATGAGGTCACCAGTAACGGTGGCCTCTTTCTATCTTTATAAGGAGGAAGATGTATGGCAGATGAGCTTAACAAGTCGCTTGAGGGGATGGTCTCATCCTTTGAGGCGGATAGGCAAAAGAGCCGCAAAAGCTACATTATCCTGGTTTCGATCGGGGTGCCGATGATTGTCATTGGCATCGTACTTTTCTTACTGGCCTTCCTCTATTGGGATAACACGGCGGTGGTGGCCACAGGCCTCATTCTATGCATTGTCGGCACCATCCTCACCGTCATCGGCACGACGATCAAGAGCAATTTCTCGAAGCGTCTTATCACCTCGATCAAGAACCAAGTGAACTCGAACCTCTTCCCAAAGGCCGTCATCTCTCCCAATCAGGGGATGCTCTTGAAGAAAGTCATGGAGCCGGGCTTCTTCGCCACGCCGGATCGATATCTCGCCAGCGACTACATGACCGCCACCTATGAGGGGATTTCCTTCGAGCAGGGCAAATACCGCCTGCAGAGAAGGGAGACACACACCGACAGCCATGGCAACACCACGACGAGCTATAACGACTACGCGGTCGGCACCATGTACCGTTTCCAGTATGAGCGCGACTTCGGGCAGATCGTCAAAGTCCTTGAGAAAGCCGGGACCCTCTCTTTCGGGGGCGGCGGCTTGAAGAAAGTCGAGACCGAGTACATCGCCTTCAACAAGAAATTCAAGATCTTGGCGAGCGATGACACGACCGTCTTCTATCTCCTCACCCCGCAGATCCAAGAGAAGATCATGGACCTCGAGGGCAAGTTCAAAGGCCAGTTCTATCTCGCCTTCATCGGAAACGAGCTCTTCGTGGCCGTGAATGACTCCAACACCTCACTTCAGGTGCCATTCAATGAGAAGATCACCATTGAGTCGATTCAGCCGATCGTCGAGTGTTTGGCCATCCCAGCCGTCTTCATCAAATTGCTCGGTCTCAACAAGAGCAAATTCGAGAAGAACGCCGGCGTCAAACTGTAAAAAGCATCAGCCTCTTTCGATAGCGGGCTATCTCCTCATCTTGACATCATTCGATTCCTGATGAACAATATGGACGCAGATAAAGCAAGTTAACGATTCGCGATTTATCATGATTAAAGGATGGCAGGCTTCGCGCCTTGCCATCTTTTTATATCTATCGGGCACGAAGAGGAAACCGAAACAAAAATCATTAAAAAGGTTGATGGACGAACTAATTTTTTATGTTTTCTCGAAATTTGGCCATAAAACATTTTAAATAAAAGCAAAATTTGCAAAATCAGCGTCAACCTAAAGCGGAATTTAAAAACAGATTATGTAATCACAGCCGTTAGTTTTACTGTATATTTCTTGGCATTATTCTTCCGTCAATCAAATAAATAATTTTTAAATTAGAAAGTGAGTACTAACTAAATCTACTATTACAAATAATGTGAGATAAAGGCTCATAATCGCGATTTTTGAGTAAAAGCTTTTTTCCGGTTGTGGAAACTGAATGTCAAAACCCATCTATAATATAAACAACGAGGGGATTTTTAATGAACAAGAAAAATTTGTCGCTTTTGGCGGCCTCAACGTTAGCCGCCGTTGCCTTAGGGGTAGTCGTTACGACACCGCTAATGAGCAATGACAATAACGTCAAATTAGCGACGGACGATTCGACTACTCAGACGATCACGTTTGCTCCATCCGATTTTGATAGCGGGAGTTCGGTTACCAAAAATGGCAACGTCTTCTCCTTTGACGGGATCACGTCCAGCGATGGCGTCATTTCGCTTTCGACCAGCGGTTCGCTTCGTTCTCCTTCACCTGATTATTTCTTGGATTCGTCGTCTGATGTTTCCACGGGCGAGGGCTATTCGACGATTAAGCTAAACGATTTGAACACAAATGGTGGAAGTGTTTTGTTGGAGTGCCAATCTGCCAGTGGGGCCGGGACTTCCGCCGTCATTGTGTCTGATAGTTCCGAGATAAGCATTCCGTCTGCTTTTAAATATGGTCTAGCAATCCATAATATTGGATCGAACCCAATAACGTTCAGCGGCGTTACGCTGACCTATAAGTGCGGAGTCAAGACTTACACGGAGGTCAGCACCATCACCGAATTAACCAATGCGATCACTGCGGGCAAGAAATACATTCGTCTCATGAAGGATATCCCCGCTTCTGAAGCAGCATCCAGCAAATACTCAATCAAGACGACTGACACGAGCGGCGTTGATTTCGTATTTGATCTTAATGGCCATGCCTTTAAACCGACTTTCTCAGTCGCTTCCAAATACAAGAACGGTGATGGCGAGGAAGCCGTCGAACACGCTGGGGTGGCCAACATCATCGTCGCTGATTTAAGCGGCACGTCGGCTGGCATTTTGGGATCAGAAGAATGCTTTCCAGGCGCCATGGTGACTGGTGCGAACATCAACATCGACATGATGAACATCACCTGCTTGGGGAAATACATCGGATTTTCCGATAACGGCAGCTGCCAAGGCGGAACCGTATCGGCTAAAAACACCCGTTTCATCGGAGTGTGCGATCCTGATAGCAATGGTTACATAGAAGACGCCGGTGCTTTCTTGCCAGCTGGCAACACCCGTTATTTCGATAATTGCACATTTACTGGCGGATGCGGAATTTATGCCAAAGGCGGGCTCATCGTTTGCAACAATTGCACGATTAATGGTTTAGGCGCAGTCGGTGCGGTGAAAGGCAATAGTGGCGGATTCGATCCAACTGGCGACGCCGTTGCCATCGACAACCATCCTAGCTATGTTCATTCACAAAGCCATGCGGCATTTGTTGCCTCCAACTGTGAGATTCGTTCAGAAAAAGGCTATGGAGTGCATTTTTTCACTTCACAATCGGGAGCCACCAATTTCCAAAATGAGGTCAATGTGGACAATTGCGCATTCAACACCACTGAGGCAAAACGCACCTATGCCGAAGGCGAGGGAAATTCGATTACCGTCAATAATCCTTCTTCGCCGATTGTCCCCGTCGCCACAAGGGAACAACTGGTCTCCGCGATCAATAACTACGCGACTGACATACTCTTGACCGCCGACATCCAAACGCAAGATGGCGGTACTGTCGCTACCAACAAAATTAACGTCTATCCGAACGCCGATTCCGATCGTAGTTTGTCCATCGATTTGAACGGGCACACCATCGGAGACCGTATCAGCGTCTATGGAAGCACCTACACGCTTCCGGGCACGACTACTCCGATCGCCCATCATAATGATTTGTTTATCAAGAATGCCTCTGGCACCAATAAGGACATCGGAAGCTTCACTGACTCCGAAGACGGCCTTGCCATATTCGGCGGCAACGTTTATGCCAACGTCAGCAACGTTGACTTCAAGGGCAGAGACTATGGCTTTGTCACCAACGGAACCACGGCTCAATCCGGCTCTATCCTCGACGCCAGAGATTGCAAGTTCCTCACCGATGACACCGTTTCGGCTGGAACCTATGGAACGGCAGGGGCTTATCTAGCTGCCGATGGCGTCAACATCTTCTATGGATCGACCTTCAGAGGCCAGTCCGGCGTTTACGCCAAGAGCAGCCACATGAGTTTCACCAACTGCGTGATCAATGGCTTAGGATCAGCGGCCGCCACTCCGACTTATTACGGAAATGGCTGCAACCCGACCAGTTCGGCTGTTGACCTTGATTGCTGCAATAATGGCAACGGACGCTACAAGAGAGATGATGGCGTAGCCAACCCGTTGAAGTTTACCGCTAAGGGAACCGCTTTTACCTCGGTAAGCAATTTCGACGTCTATCAATTCCTTACCAACAAGACGGGGACTGTCGCAACTGACTATCTTGAGTCCATCAAACTGACTACTTGCACGTTTGATAAGGCGACTGAAGCCGCCTCAATTAGCGTGGTAACTTCGACGAAGCTTACCAATACTACGCCGACTTACGCTCAGGCCTAATTCGATATTAGCCGAATAAAGGATGGCGGGCTTCTTCACCGCCATCCTTTTTATATCCAAAATCATAGGTGGCTTGTAAAGAAACGCTGATGAGAATATTTTAAATTAAGTAAAAAAGTAGCGGTTTCATGGACTAAATCCATTTTATCGGTAATTCGCTATACCAAAATAGCGGTTTTTTCGTGTTGTTATCTAGGATTATCGATATTAGAATGAATCAGTACGCGCCTGCGCATTTTATGCGCGGACAGGAGGTAATATGGCTATCATCGAAGAAACGAAGAAGGGGATCATCGCCATCTGCAAATCGCACAAAGGCGAACCGTCACCTTTGATGCCGGTCTTGGAAGAGGTCCAAAAAAAGTACGGGTATATCCCTCTTGAGGTCCAAGAGTTGATCTCAAGCGAGATGGACATCCCCGTCGCGGAGATATACGGAGTCGTGACGTTCTACAATTTCTTCTCCCTCACACCGAAGGGAAAATACGTGATCGGCGTTTGCTTAGGCACCGCCTGCTACGTCAAGAATTCTCAGAACATCCTCGACAAGTTCCAGGACATTTTGAAAATCAAAGCCGGCGAGACCACCGATGATGGGCTTTTCACCATCGAGGCCATCCGCTGCATGGGCGCTTGCGCCTTGGCCCCAGCCGTTTCCGTCAATGGCAAGGTCTATCCTCAGGTCAGCGTCGATGAGGTGGCCGCCATCGTGAATGACTACAAGAAATTGGAGGGCAACGCCTAATGGATAAGATCGTCAGCTGTGAGCTTCTTGATAAAGACATCAAGGAATGCTCCGCGATATTCGACAAGAAGATCAAAGGCACGGATGGAAAGCGCGCGGTCATGGTATGCGGCGGCACGGGCTGCCTTGCCAATGATTCGGACGCCATCCTCAAAGAACTCGAGAAACAGGTCAAGGAAAAGGGCCTCGAAGACAAGGTCAGCGTCAACCACGTCGGCTGCTTCGGCTTCTGCTCCCAGGGACCTTTCGTCAAGATCTTCCCGGAAGACACCCTTTACCACAAGGTCAAACTCAGCGACGTCAGCCATATCGTCGATGATGACCTCATCGGCGGAAAGGTCTGCGAAGACCTTCTCTACGTCGATCCTGTGACCCACGAGAAAGTCGTCCGTCAGGATGACATCAACTTCTACAAGAAACAAAAGAGAATCAGCTTGCACGGCTGCTCCCTCATCAACCCAGACCTCCTCGAGGAGAGCCTTGGCTATGATGGCTTCAAGGCCTTGAAGAAAGTCCTCACCGAGATGAAACCCCAAGAGGTCATCGACGAGGTCCTCGCTTCTGGCATCAGAGGCAGGGGCGGCGCTGGCTTCCCGACTGGCAGAAAGTGGCAGTTTGCCGCCAACCAGGTCGCCGACCAGAAATACATCGTCTGCAATGGCGACGAGGGCGACCCCGGAGCCTTCATGGA
>DHAP01000011.1:53634-57921 GCA_002397465.1 Caryophanales bacterium UBA4951
GCCTTTGGGGCCAGCCAGGGATATTTCTATGTCCGCGCCGAATACCCAGTCGCCGTCGAAAGACTATTAAGAGCCATGGACGACATGAGAAAGGTCGGCCTCCTTGGGGATCACATCCTCGGAACCGATTTCTCCTTCGAGGTCCATCTTAGAGAAGGCGCCGGAGCCTTCGTCTGCGGCGAGGAGACCGCGCTTCTTAACTCCATCGAGGGCAAACGCGGAATGCCGCGTCCCCGTCCGCCATTCCCAGCCATCAAAGGACTTTGGGGCAAGCCAACCTGCGTCAACAACGTCGAGACCTTGGCCCAGATCCCGTATATCATCAGAGTCGGAGCCAAAGAATACGCCAAAGTCGGAACCGAGGGTTCAAAAGGAACCAAGGTCTTCGCTTTGGGTGGCAAGATCAACAACGTCGGCTTGGTCGAGGTCCCAATGGGCACGACCTTGAGGACTTTGATATTCGACATCGGCGGAGGAATCCCCAATGGCAAGAAGTTCAAGGCCATTCAGACCGGCGGGCCTTCGGGAGGCTGCCTCACTGAGGAAGACCTCGACACCCCAATCGACTACGACACCTTGATCGCCCGCGGCTCCATGATGGGCAGCGGTGGCGCCATCGTCATGGACGAGGACAACTGCATGGTTGACGTCGCCCACTTCTACATGGATTTCATTTGCTCCGAGAGCTGCGGAAAGTGCTCCCCATGCCGTATCGGCACCAAGAGGCTTCTCGAGATGCTCACCCGCGTCACCAACGGACAAGGGAACGAGCAGACCTTGAAAGACATGAAGACCTTGGCAACCGTCATCAAAGGCGGCGCCCTCTGCGCCTTAGGCCAGACCGCGGCCAACCCGATCCTTTCGACGATGAAGAAATTCCCCGATGAGTATCACGCCCACGTGGTCGACAAGAAATGCCCGGCCCACGTCTGCAAGAAACTCATGCAGTACTACATCGATCCGTCATTATGCAAGAAGTGCAGCAAGTGCGCCCGCAATTGCCCAGTCTCCTGCATCTCGGGCGTCCCTGGCAAAGAGCCATACGTCATCAACCAGGCCAAATGCATCAAGTGCGGCACCTGCTTGGCAGGCTGCCCCTTCCATGCCATTTCGAAACGCTAAAGGGAGGACAAGCACATGGAAAAGATCAATATCAAAATCGAAGGACACGTCTATAGCGTCGACAAGAGCCTCACCGTCCTTGAGGCCGCGAGGCAGTGCGGTTACCGCATTCCGAGCCTCTGCTACTGGAACCATGGCAAATGCTCCCTTGCGAGCTGCCGTGTCTGCTTAGTGGAAATCAGGACCGCCAGGGGCGGGAAGCTCTTCGCTTCCTGCGTCTATCCGGTCGCCGACATCCCAGCCGAGAAAGGCTTTGAGGTCTTCATCTCCTCGCCTATGGCCGTCCAAGCCAGAAAAGCCTCGGTCGAGCTTCTACTTTCCAATCACAGCAAAGACTGCCAGACCTGCGTCAAAAACGGGCAGTGCGAGCTTCTTAACGTCGCCAACATCGTCGGGGCCCAATCCGGCAAATACATGGGCACGACAACCCTTGCCACCGTCGACATGGTGGCTCCGGGCATCAGTCGTGACACCAGCAAGTGCATTCTCTGCGGACGCTGCATCGAAAGGTGCAAAGAGGCCCAGGGCATCGGCATTTTGGGATTCGAGAAACGTGGTTTCGCCACGATTGTCGGACCTGTCATGAACAAGAGCTTCGCCGACGTCCCATGCTTACAGTGCGGCCAGTGCATCGAAGTCTGCCCGACCGGGGCTTTGAGCGAACACCGCGAGATCGATAAAGTCGATGAGGCTTTCGCCGAAGGCAAATACGTCGTCGTCCAGACCGCCCCAGCCGTCCGCGCCGCCATCGCCGAGGAATTTGGCAAGAAGATCGGCGAGGAGAACGGAGAAGGCAAGATGGTCGCCGCTTTGCACCGCCTCGGATTCAATAGGGTCTATGACGTCAATTTTGGCGCCGACCTCACAATAACCGAAGAAAGCCAAGAGCTCATCAACCGTATTCTCAAAAAGAACGCCCCGCTTCCGCAGATCACCTCCTGCTCGCCAGGATGGATCAACTACATGGAGTTCTTCTACAGCGATTTGATCCCGCACGTCAGCACCTGCAAATCCCCGCACGAGATGCAAGGCGCCATTACCAAGAGCTACTTCGCAGAGAAACATAACCTCAAGCCTGAGGACATCTATGTCGTCAGCGTGATGCCATGCACCGCGAAGAAATACGAGAAAGAAAGACCACAGAACGCCGCGGTCAATAAGCTTCCGGACGTCGACGCCGTCATCACGACGAGGGAACTCGCCGTCATGATCAAACGCGCCGGCATGGTCTGGGATGAGCTTCCCGAAGAGAAGTTCGATGACGATCTCTTAGGAGAATACACCGGAGCCGGAGCCATCTTCGGCGTCACCGGCGGCGTCATGGAGGCGGCCTTAAGAACCGCCTACCACACCATCAATGGCGTGGAGCATGACCCGATTGAGTTCAAGGCCGTGAGAGGCTTGGAGAACGTCAAAGAAGCCGAGGTCGACATGGGCAAGGTCGGCAAGGTCAAAGTCGCTGTCACCAGCGGCATGGCCAACGCCAAACCGCTCCTTGATCAAGTGAGGGATGGCACTTCGCCTTATGCCTTCATCGAGATCATGTGCTGCCCAGGCGGCTGCATCAATGGCGGCGGACAACCGTTCGTGAAGCCATCATTGCTACCGAACGAAGACCCGGACATCCTTGACACCTATCGCTCCAAGAGGGCCAACATCCTCTATTCGATCGATGACAAGAAGAGCATCCGTCAGTCGCACAACAACCCGGACATCATCCGCCTCTACAAGGATTTCCTTGGGGAATACGGATCGGAAAAAGCCGAGGAGTTGCTGCACACCTCTTACGTAAAGGACCGCAAGGCCTACAAATAAGCGAATTGAAGCGGGGCGACCCGCTTCTTTTTGCATCAAAGGTGATTTTATTGCCACATAGGGGCTCACTTAGGCTAATATTAGTGCATGTACCAAGCCTTAATATTCGATTTGGACGGGACTTTGCTCGACACCTTGACTGACATTCGCCTAGCGATAAATGACGCCTTGAAGGCGGCGGGGTTTTCGATTTCCTTCACCAAGAAGGAATGCCATTCCCTGATTGGCAACGGAGCCGATGCCTTGATCCATAGGGCCCTCAAGGAATTCGACACTCCTGAGAACTTCGAGAGACTAAAGAAAGAATACATGCCGCGTTACGAGAGCTACCAAGGCAACCACACAAAACCCTTCGTCGGAGAGAAACCGACATTGGAATTCATCCATCAACGCGGAGTCCAGCTCTTCGTCTGCACCAACAAGCCCGACGCTTTGGCCAAAGAGATCATCCATAAGAACTATGGCGACGATCTGTTCGGCGAGGTGAGAGGACTTAACGAAGGCGAGGCTCCCAAGCCAGACCCGCATGTGGTGGAGGCCTTCATCGCCAACCACGGACTGGACCCTTCGAAGGTTTTGTTCGTCGGGGATTCTCTGCCGGATTTATTGACCGCCCAGAACTCCAAGCTTCCTTTATGCCTTTGCTTATGGGGTTATGGCTTCTATAAGCCAGAGCTCCTTCAAGAGTGCCTCTACGTCATCAAAAAGCCAAAGGAGCTAGCCAAGATAGCCTTATGAACGAAGAAAAGAAAAGCTACAGGGTCAATTTGCTCAATCTTTCCTTTTTCCTGTTCTTCTTCGTGGCCGTCTTTTTCTATCTCTCTTATGCGAACCCCCAATATGACTCATCCTATTTCACTGGCGACAGCGTCCGCACCAAAGAGGCCTTGATTTATGTCTCCGTCATCTTGGCGGTGGCCTTCCTCGCCTTCATCATCGAACATTATCTGAAAGGCAAGATGCGGGACTATTTGCTGATCGTCTGCTCGATCGCGGATGTGGCTGTTCTCTTGTCCATCGCCTCATCATATTTCTCGTCACACCAAAGTAGCGACAACCTCTATTTGATGCCCAGGATTGCGGTGGCCATCCTTTCGATAATCTTGGCTTTATCCCCTATGGTCTTCAGCCTCATGAGAATGGGAAAAGAGGGCGTTTTCGTCAGCCAAATCGAAGACAAAGAAACGATGGGGGTTTGCGCTTTGCTCTTCTTATCCTCGTCAATCTTGTCTCTTTTTGTGGTTTGCCTTCTTGCTAATTTGACATCCACCACGTGGATAAGCGTGTTCTCAATCATCGCTTTTGCAGTGAGTTTTATCTTCTTTGGCGCCTCCGTTTACTTCCTCAACA
>DHAP01000011.1:58101-101153 GCA_002397465.1 Caryophanales bacterium UBA4951
ATCGTCCCGATGCTACTTTGCATCAGCGCCTATTTCGACTCTTCGATCGTCTATGAGCTCTATTACCATTCGCTCATGAACTTCCTTCCTAGCGCCGTGCTTGGCTTAGTTGGCTTAGTGTATTTCGTCTATGTCAATAACTCCTATGCCAAGGCCGAAAGGGTCGGCCGTTAAGCCTTTTTATTCATTCATCAGTCTATTTGAGGGGATACCACTTGTGGTATGATTCATTCATGCATGAACTGAAACTCTACAATTCCCTTGGGAACAAAGTCGAATTATTTACGCCCATCACACCTGGTGAGGTGTCCATTTATTGCTGTGGGCCGACCGTCTATAATTCGCCGCACATCGGGAATTTCAGGCCCGTCATCGTCTTTGATACCTTGAGGCGCCTATTGATTCACCTTGGCTACAAGGTCACTTTCGTCAGCAATTACACCGACGTCGACGACAAGATAATCAAGAGAGCGGCGGAGCTTCATATCAGCGAGAAGGAGCTAACCGATTCCGTCATCAAGGAATACCGTTCTTTGGTCGATGCGGTGGGGGCCCTTCAACCTGACATCACCCCAACCCCGACCGGCTACATGAATCAGATCATCTCCTACGTCAAAGACCTTGTCGACAAAGGCGCGGCCTATGTGGCCGATGGCGATGTCTATCTTAGGGTCAGGGACATCCCTGATTATGGTGAGCTTTCCGGAAACTCCGTCGAGTCTTTGGAGAACGGGGCCCGCATCGAGGTCAATAGCAAAAAGGAAGACCCCGTTGATTTCGCTTTGTGGAAGAAAACCGAAGACGGCATCAAATGGGATTCGCCTTTCTCAGAAGGCAGGCCAGGTTGGCACACCGAGTGCTGCGTCATGATCAATTCGATCTTCGCCAAGCAAAACGGCTACATCGACATCCATGGCGGCGGCTTCGATTTGAAGTTCCCGCACCACGAGAATGAGATGGCCCAAGCCAAAGCCCATAACGGCAACAAACTTGCCAGGTTCTGGATGCACAACGGCTTCGTGAACATCAATAACGAAAAGATGAGCAAATCCCTTGGCAACGTCATCCTCATGAAGGACGTCATCAAAGAGTATGGCGGCATCCCCTTCAGGATGATGCTCCTCTCATCCCATTACCGTTCTCCGGCCTCGTTCAGCGATGACACGATCAAGGAAGCCCAGACCAAATACAGCCAGCTTCAGGACTCCATCAAAAAGGCCGCGATCTATCTTGAGCTCCATGACGTGGAACCCGAGAGCCTCAAGGCCAAAGACGAGAGCGCATTCCTCAACGCCATGTGCGACGATCTCAACACCTCGAACGCTTTGAGCGTCCTTTACGAAGAAAACAAGAACCTCAACAATATCTTGAGGAATAGGCAAGTCGACATCGAAGCCCTCAAAGAAAGCTACGCCCGTCTAAGGGCCTATGAATTCGTTTTGGGGATCGCCCTTGAAATTCCATCCTTAAGCGCGGATGATAAAAGGCTCTATAAAGACTATTACGAAGCCAAATCCAACAAGGATTTCCTCAAGAGCGACGAATATAGAAACGCCCTTATCAAGAAAGGGCTCTTCTAAAGACAACAATCATTAAGGAGAGAGCATATGCAGCAAGACACCATCGACCGTATCATCGTCAGTTGGTTCAACACCGGCTTCGGCGGTGCCGCCCCAGAGTGGGTTGGCAACCTTGTTTTGATCGCTCTTTCGCTTTTGGCCTCCGCCGTCTTCTCTGGCATCATCGGATTCGAGCGTGAATATCACGGACACGCCGCTGGGCTTAGGACCCATCTTTTGGTCTCGGTCGGCAGCGCCCTCATCATGATCATCTCCATCTATGGATTCCCCTCAAGCTTCACGACTCGCGACCCCGCCCGTTTGGCGGCTCAGGTCGTCACCGGCATCGGCTTCTTGGGCGCCGGAACCATCGTTCAGACCGGCACTGACGTCAAAGGACTCACGACCGCGACCACCATCTGGGTTTGCATGGCCATCGGTTTAGCCTCGGGCAGTGGCAACTTCGTCGTGGCCGCCTTGGCGACCGCCCTTGCCTATATCTGCCTCGTCATGATGAGAAAGATCGAGAAACTCCTTGCTAGACGCAACCCGATCGTCATGATCGTCATGCCAAGCGACAAGCCAGTCCTCAAAGACATAATCCTTATCGCCAACCGTTATTCGATCTCGGTCCGTGACACCCAGTCCGAACTTGTCTCCTATCAGGAGAACAGCGCAATCCGTATTACGATGCGTTGCTCGTTCGCCACTCAGAGTTCAATAACTGCTTTCGTGGACGAACTGCGTTTTACCCTTAGACCACTCGAACTAAAAGTCTCGACTGAGCCTCAATAAGCTTTTAGAATCGCCTAAAGTTGGATTACTGAAATGAAAGATCCCCACAGCCTAAATTATGTTTACGGTAGAAACGCCGCTAAGTCATCTTTAGAGTGTGACAAAGTCGAAAAGCTATTCGTTAGCTTTCATTTGGCTAACGACCCGATATGCGCTATCGCGAAAGCCAAGAACGTGAAAGTCGAGGTGTGCGATGAAGGGAGGCTGACAAGCCTTGCCGGCTCAGGCCATCACCAAGGATTCGTGGCTCTCTCGAAGCCATTTTCTTACTCTTCGTTAAAAGAGATCGTCGATGGGGCCAAAAACAAGAAATACCCTTTGATATTAATACTGGATGGCATTGAGGATCCCCAAAATCTAGGTGCCATATTGCGCAGCTGCGATGCTTTTGGAGTAGATGGCATAATCATCAAAAATCGCGGTGAAGTCCCCCTCAATTCAACTGTCGCAAAAGTTTCGACCGGAGCGATTAACTATATAAAAGTTGCGATGGTCCCCAATCTTTCAATGGCTATAGAGTCCTTGAAGAAAGAGGGCTATTGGATCGTCGCCTCTGATGGCAGCGCCAAGCAAAGCTATGACGAAGTCGATTACAATTCGCCAATCGCCCTCATTGTTGGAAGCGAAGGCTTTGGCATCTCCAATCTAGTTCTCAAACATTCCGATTTCATCGTGAAGATTCCGATGTATGGGCACGTCAATTCCCTTAATGCCTCCGTGGCGACGGCCATACTTCTGTCGAACATAATAATCACTAGGAAATAACACAAAATAATAATGTTTATAGAAACATCCTCAAATGAGCGATTGTTTTCCTTGTACTCTTCAGGAGACGAGAAAGGCAAAAGCGAACTCATAACACGTTTTTACAACCTTCGACACAAACATGCCTACATGGTCTCTCCCAACCTCACCAGGTTTATGGAAGAAGGCGAAATCAACTATTGCTGTTTCATCGCCATGACCAAAGCCTTTGAAAAGTTCAGACCCATGGGCGGGAACCTCCTCAATTACTATCTGACGATATTTCAGCACGAAATCTGTCATAAAGCCAACGAGATCGGCGTCATGAAATTCGGGAAGACTGTCAGCATTGACGCCCCGATAAGAGGCCATGACTCCGAGCTTTCGCTCCACGAGGTCATACCTGGAGAAAACATGGAAGACCCCAAGAACTACCATGAGTATGTGGAAGGCGCCAACTCTTATTCAAAACTGGCCGAGTCCCTGGAACCGATCGCCCTCGACATAGCGAGACTCCGTCACGAGGGCTATACCTATGAGGAGATTTCAAAAAAGACCGGTCTCAGCATCAAAAAGATCCGCAATCACTGTGCCCTCTTTTCCAAATTGGTGCGTGAAGGCATAGAAGTTGGCAGCTTTGAAAACGTCCTATGCAAAAAGAAGAACAGGAAAATCCTCAAAGCCTCAGAAAAGAAAAAAGACGACGATTACTCTACGAGTGCTCTCCCAAAGAATTCCGACGCCGAGAAAAACTCCAAATCCATTCCCGACCACCCTTCAAAAAAGCGTAAGAATACCATTTGACAGTTCCCCCTATGGGGGATAAGATGGACACGCTGAGAATTAGGATAGAGGTTTATGGGAAGGGAAAAGGTTTTTTTGATTTGCTCCGAGTGCTTGTCCAGGAACTATACTGTGACTAAGCGCAAAGACGACCCACGCCGCCTCGAGCTCAACAAGTACTGCCCGCACTGTGGGAAGTACACGCTCCACAAAGAGAGCAAGTGAAAGGAGACGTTCATGACACCACCGATCAAATACATGAAGGAAGTCGTGAAAGAGGGCAAGCGCGTTCGCTGGCCTAGCCGTGAGACCTTATGGCCCGCCATCGGCGTCGTCATCTGCATAGCCGTTTTTGCTGCCATTTTCTTGGCGCTTGAAGACTATACGGCTTATCAGATCGTTGAACAGTTGAAAGCGGCCTTTGGAGGGAAATAAGACTTATGCCAGCACAATTAGGCGAAAAGCAGTGGTACATCGTTACCACATATTCTATGCACGAGGCCAAAACGGCCGACAATCTTAAGAAACGTATCGTGTCCATGAACATGCAGGATTACATCCTTCGTGTCCTCGTGGCCGAACAGGAAGTACCAGTACTCAAAGATGGGCTTCCGACAGGAAAGACCAAGACCAAGAATTTATATCCTGGCTACATCTTCGTCGAAATGATCATGACCGATGAGTCATGGTACATCGTCCGTAACACCCCGGGTGTCACCGGCATCGCCGGTTCCAGCGGCGGCGGACAGAAGCCGACCCCAGTCACCCGCGAGGAGATTGAGCCGGTCTTGAAGAGAATGGGTCTCATCGACAGCTCGATGTATGATCGTTATAACGTCGGGGATGCCGTCAAGGTCATCCATGGTCCTCTCGAGGGCACCGAAGGCAAGATCATCTCCATCGACAAGCAGACTGGTGCCTGCCGCGTCGACACGATCTTCTTCGGCCGTTCAACCCCGGTCGACGTCGACTTCTCTGAAATCGAGAAGATCTGATCTAACGAAAACAAAAGGATGCCGCTTTCAGCAGGCGGCATCCTTTTTTGTTCTTTCTTATTTCTCGGTGGCTTCGCTGGACTCTTCGATGTCGTAATCCTTCTTGGCATAGCGGAGGCTGAAGAGAGTGAGGAACGACGGGATGAGCGGAGCCAACAGGAAGATATGTCTCAATATCGTCTGAAGAGGATGGGCGAAGTAAGTGCCTTCATGGAGCTGCTCGCTCACATAGACCGCAGTGGAAGTGATGGAGAAGCAGATTACCATGGCGATGCCTAAGTCGAGGATGATCCTCCATTTCTTTGGCTCATGGCCGAATAGCAGGGCCAATAGGAACAACAAGAACCCCGCCAAAGGAAGGTAGAGGTTGAAGTTTCTTAGGACATAAACGCAGGTTGAGTAGATGGCCCCGTGGTTATAGATGTACAAAGAGGGGATGTCGAAGGTGGCGGGGATCAATAAACTCATGGAGACGATGAGCCAGGCGAAGGTGTAGTAGACCATCTGGGTCTTTTCGGTCTGGGAGCGGTAGATGAAGATGACGAAGAAGATCAAAACGAAGGAGATGATGAGCTCGGTGAATTCGTCAGCGACCTCAAGAGCCAGGTTGGCGTTTAACTCGCCGGAGTCCAAAGTGACGTCCCTTCCTTCGATGGCCAAGATCAAGAAGACGATGGCACAAAAGATGTGCAGGATGTCGTAGATGGCGAATCCGATGGTATTAAGAGTCCTGTCAGTATTTTTGAGATTGGCCTTGCTCTTGTCGAAATGCGAAAGTGGATGATTAAGTAATGGCATGATTATTTCATAGCATACCCACTTGGCTTTTGCTATGCAAAGGATACGTTTTGCGGTCAAACAGCATCCTTTTGAGAGAGATGGCGCTAAAAAGAAGAAAACTAGCCGCAAAGGAAAATTGGACATAATAGCGAATAATGTGTAAGTTTTCTCAAAAATGGCTATAAAATATGGCCCATGATAATCGATGAATACTTCGACTCGATAGCTAAACCCATCCTCGAAGATGAAAAATACAAACAGCTGGAAGCCCTCGTTGCCCATAGCGATTTCTCGGTCTATGACCATTCTCTTTACGTGGCCATCAGAAGCTACGTCTACGCCAAAAACAAAGGACTGGATCTCGACTATTCCTCCTTGATAAGAGGGGCTCTGCTCCATGATTATTATCTCTATGATTGGCATAAGCCCCACAAAGGACACCGCCTTCATGGCTTCAGACATCCTTATTTCGCCTTGCATAACGCCAAAAGGGATTTCGTTTTGAATGACAAGGAAAAGAACATCATCAAAAGCCACATGTGGCCTTTGACCTTGTTCACTTTTCCAACTTCCAAAGAAGCGTGGATCGTGATGCACCAAGACACGGTCGAGGCTTTTTATGAGACCAAAAGTTGCAAGAATAAGCTTATTTTGCCAAAATTAGTTAAATTAAGATAACGATATAATTGACGGATCCACCTAATATATTCATTCAATCGTCATGTTAAATATGAATGATTGTTCATTTTGTCTTGCCTTATTTAGGATGCCATCTATAATTGATGATGCAAATATGAAGGGAGATTCATATTATGGCCAAGATGCCCGATGAGAAAACCTTAGACAAGATGGAGTCGCTTCTCAATATCGCAAGCGACTACACGAGACTAAAAATCCTTTATGCGATTTCCAATGGCGACCTCTGCGTCAATGACATCGTGAAACTCGTGGGGGCTTCCCAGTCTTTGGTGAGCCACCAACTCAAAGTTTTGAGGAAAGCCAAACTCGTGGCCACCCACAAGGAAGGCACCAAAGTCTATTACAAACTTGATGACGAACACGTTTTGGCCCTGCTCGACATCGTCTACTCCCACGTCAGCGAATAAGGAGAATCTATGGAAACGACCAAGGAAAAAGAAGAACCGGTTTGCTCATGCGTCGAAGACGATGACGATGAGCCTTTGACGAAGAAAGGCCTCATAATAACCATCGTCAGGCTCGTCTTGACCTTGAGTTTGTCTTTATTGGGTTACTTTCTTTTCACTGAGGAGAAATACGGCGTCTACGTCAACTTCGCCTTTTATGCGGCGGCGTGGCTCATATCTTCCTACGATTTGGTGATGGAGGCTTTTACGAACACCTTCATCAAGCACAAACCCTTCGACGAGAACCTTCTGATGATCATTGGAAGCTTGGGGGCTTTCTCCCTCATCTTCTTCGGACACAACGAGTTCATCGAGGGCGTGATGGTCGTCTTCTTGTTCCAGGTTGGCGAGCTCTTTGAGAAACTAGCCAACGAAAGAAGCCACAAGGCCGTCATGGAAGCGGTGGGCTTAAGGGCCAAGACCGCGAACAAGCTCGTGGGCGATAACATCGTCGAAGTCGACCCGAAAGACCTTGTGATCGGTGATCATATCCTCATCAAAGTCGGGGACATCGTCCCAAGCGACGGACACATCGAAAAAGGAAGCGGATCCCTCGACATGTCTTCTTTGACGGGCGAAAGCATGCCAGTCGAGAAAAAAGAAGGTGATTACGTCAATTCGGGAACCATCCTGAAATCCGGGTCCATCGTCATGAAGGTCGACAAAGCCTACGAGGACACAACAGTCAGCAAGATCCTTGAATTGGTCGAGAACAGCTCCAAGAGCAAATCGAAAGCCGACAAGTTCATTGACAAATTCGCCTTGATATACACGCCGATCGTCGTGGTCCTCGCCATCATCGTGGCGGTGGTCCCTCCCTTGTTCATTGGGATTAATAATCCAGACGTCTGGTACCGTTATCTTTATAGCGCTATCTGCTTCTTGGTCATCTCGTGCCCTTGCGCCATCGTGATTTCCGTCCCTCTCACCTTCTTCTCAGGCATCGGTTTGGCCTCCAAAAACGGCATCATCATCAAAGGGGCCGCCTATTTCGACAAACTCAATGAGATCGGACTATTGGTAAGCGACAAGACGGGCACCCTCACCTATGGCGATTTCGCCATCAGCGAGATCGTCCCTAACTCCATCGACAAAGATGAGTTCCTGGATTATCTAAGGGCCAGCGAAAGCGGAAGCAACCATCCTTTGGCCAAAGCCGTGATGAAGGGGAGCGACAACTCCTATGGCAACGATATCTCCGATTACACCGAGCTTTCGGGCAAAGGCGAGAAACTCACATACAAAGGCCATAAGCTGATATCGGGCAGAAAAGAGTTCCTTGAGGAGAACGGGATCAACGTCCCCTCTGTCGATAAACTCGGAAGTCTTATCTATCTAGGCGTCGACGGGGTTTATGCCGGCTATGCCGTCCTCAACGACCAAGTCCGCAAAGAAAGCCGGGAGATGGTCGAGGGGCTCAAGAAGCTTGGCGTGAAGACGATGATGCTCACGGGCGACAAAGAAAGAAGCGCCAAAGAGGTCTCCTCGTATCTAGGGATCGATGAGTGCCATTACGAATTGCTCCCGGAGATGAAGACGAGCCTCCTAAAAGAGAAAATCAACAGCACCGACAAAGCCGTCGCCTATATCGGAGACGGCATCAATGACGCCCCTTCGATCATCTTGGCAGACGTCGGGGTGGCGATGGGCGGGGCTGGCTCCGAGATGGCCATCGACTCAGCCGATATCGTCATCATGAACGATGACCCCTCGAAGCTCGTCACGGCCATCAAGATCGCAAAGGCCACTAGAAGCCGGGCCATCACGGACATCGTCGTGGCTCTCATCGTCAAAGTCGCGGTCATGCTTTGCTCATTATTGATCCCGGAGTTTCCGTTATTCATCGCCGTCCTTGCGGATACGGGCCTCACGATGATACTGGTGGTCTATTCCTTGCTTCTTTTGCTGAAGAAAATCAAATAAACGAACAACTTCGGGCAACCGTTTTGATTGACGGTTTCTAGAGACTGGAAAAGGGAGAGAAAAATTTCTCCTTTTTCTTTTGCCTTTGCTTATTTGCGCGCTTACAATGGCGGCGAGAAAAAGAACTCAGAAAGGAAGTGATGGCGGAATGGATGGCCTACCCTGTAGCGTAACAATGACAATACAGCGCAAAGGGAACGCCTAGACTCCGCCCACTTTCTAAGCTTCCCCTTTGCTCAAAGGAGAAGTTTTATGGATAAGAAAAAGAAGACTGTTTTCACCAACGAGAAAACGTCTTATTCGCCGCGTTTATTAGCGGCTTCGACATGTGATTTGAAGAGCCTCTACTTGTTCTACCACTCTTCGGAGAAAGGCTTGGTCGATGAAGACGCCCTCTCTGATAGCCTTGACCTTTATGGGAGAAACGTCATCAGCAAAGGCAAGAACAAGTCGGTTTTTCGCCGTTTCATCGGGGCTTTCATCAACCCATTCACTTTCGTTTTGCTGACTTTGGCTTTTGTCTCTTTATTGACCGACGTCATCTTGGCCAGCCCAGGAGAGAAGAACCCTTCAAGCGCCATCATCATCCTCGCCTTGGTCTTGATCTCCGGCATCTTCCGCTTCGCCCAGGAATATAGAAGCTCGGCGGCCGCGGAAAAACTCTCTTCCTTGGTCGAGAACACGACCCCGGTCTACCGTTACGAAAAAGAGATGACGATACCTCTTGATGAACTATCGGTCGGGGACGTCATCGCCTTGAGCGTGGGAGACGTGATCCCGGCCGACGTGAGGATCATTTCCTCAAAGGATTTTTTCGTCAACCAATCCTCCCTCTCTGGCGAAAGCGAGCCACTAGAAAAGACGTCAGATCTTTTATCGGCTCAGCCTTCCTCGATCTATGAGGCCAAAAACCTCGCTTTCTATGGCTCCAACGTCGTCTCGGGGAGCGCTTTGGCCCTCTGCGTGGCCGTCGGTGACGAGACGATACTCGGAAAGATGGCCCAGAAGATGTTTGGCACCAAGCAAGAGAAGACCGCTTTCGACAAGGGCGTCGACTCCGTCAGCTGGCTTTTGGTGAAGTTCATGCTCCTCATGGTCCCAGCCGTCTTTTTGATCAATGGTCTCACCAAACATGATTGGCTTCAGGCCTTCCTTTTCGCCATCTCGGTCGCAGTGGGCCTCACGCCGGAAATGCTGCCGATGATCGTCTCATCTTGCCTAGGCAAAGGGGCCATCAACATGGGCAAGAAGAAAGTCATCGTCAAGAACATCAACTCCATTCAGAACTTTGGGGCCATGGATGTCCTTTGCACCGATAAGACCGGCACCCTCACCCAGGATAGGGTGGTTTTGGAAAACCACTTGAACCTCGATGGCAAGTCGGATCCGAAGGTCCTCAAACACGCCTTCCTCAACTCTTATTACCAAACGGGGCTCAAGAACCTCATGGATAAATCAATCATCTCCAAAACGATGGAACTGTCGAACGAAAACGATTATCTCCGTGATCTCGACAAGAACTACGTGAAAGTCGATGAAATCCCTTTTGACTTCGAGAGGAAGAGGATGTCGGTGGTGGTAAAAGACAACCACGGAAAGACCCAGATGATCAGCAAAGGGGCAGTCGAGGAAATCCTTTCGGTTTGCTCATTCGCTGCCAAGGATGGGAATGTCATCCCATTGGACGATAAAGTCAAAAAGGGCATTTTGGATAATGTCCAATCCTTCTCCAAGAAGGGATTCCGGGTCATCGCGGTGGCTCAGAAAAACAACCCAAGGGCCGTCAATGCCTTTGGCGTGGGCGATGAAAAAGACATGGTCCTCATCGGCTATCTCACTTTCTACGATCCGCCGAAAGAAAGCACCAAAGAGGCTCTCACAAGGCTCAAGGGGTATGGGATTTCCATCAAGGTTTTGACGGGGGACAATCCGGATGTGAGTGCCTATATCTGCTCATTGGTTGGCTTATCGAGCCCGCGCGTCATGCTCGGAAACGAGGTCGATTCCCTGAGTGACGAGGAGCTCAGAAGCGAGGTCGAGAAAGTCACCATCTTCGCCAAACTCTCGCCTTTCGAGAAATCGAAAGTGGTGGCCGCCCTCAAGGAAAACGGCCATGTGGTCGGCTATATGGGGGACGGCATCAATGATGCGCCTGCCCTTAAAGAGGCCGACATCGGCATCTCCGTCGACACTGCCGCGGACATCGCCAAGGAAAGCGCCCACGTGATTCTTTTGGAGAAGGACCTCAACGTTTTGGTGGATGGCATCATCGAAGGCAGGAAGACCTACGCCAACATGATCAAATACATCAAGATGACAGCCTCCTCGAACTTCGGGAACATCTTCTCCGAACTCGCGGCCACGGCCTTGTTGCCATTCCTTCCGATGCTCCCGCTGCATCTGCTTATTTTGAATCTTATCTACGACTTCTCATGTGTGGCGATCCCATTTGACAACGTCGACGAGGACTACCTCAAAAAGCCTCGGAAATGGGACGCTTCGTCCCTCGGCCGTTTCATGCTTTGGATGGGTCCGACCTCTTCGATATTCGACTGGCTGACGTACGCGGTGATGTATTTCATAATCTGCCCTCTTTTCAGCGGCGGGAACTATTACGATCCGAACTGCAACCAAACTCTCTTCGTCTTGCTTTTCCAGACAGGCTGGTTCGTCGAGTCGATGTGGAGTCAGTCCTTCGTCATCCACATGATCAGGACTGACAAGGTCCCATTCGTCCAATCGAGGGCCTCGTGGCAGCTGCTGTTGGCCACTTGTCTCTCCGTCGGAGTGGCCAGTCTCCTGCCGTTCATACCCTATGTCTCAAGCTCGCTTTCACTAACGAGCCTCCCATGGGAGTATTTCATCTATTTGTTACTTGCCATCGCGGCTTACATGATTTTGGCCACGCTTGCGAAGAATCTATATAAACGCAAGTACGGGGAGGTCTTATGAACAAAATCCTCATCACTGTCAATGAATTGGACTGGGGCAACTTTGGCTTTTGGTGCGCTTTGATTTTAGCGGTGGTGGTGCTTTTCTTCGGAGTCCTCGTCTTCTTAGCTTTCCATAAGCCAAGGCAGGGCAAGAAGAACTGATTGCCGATATTAGACGCCAAGAGGGATTTTTGTGCACCATGCACAATATTTTATGGTTGAATCAACCCCCTCTCGCGCGTATAGTATTTCACGTGCACGCAAACGTGCATAGCGTGGTAGGGCCTTAACGAGGGCCCGCATTACCACTGCATGATTGTTCAAAAGGAGGACAACATGGCTAAAAAAATCGTCAAAGTCCTGAAAATGGAACTCCCTGGCGGAGATGCCCATCCAGGCCCGAAGCTCGCTTCGGCTGGCGTTCAGATGGCGAAGTTCTGCACAGACTTCAACGCCAAGACCGGTGACCGCAAAGGCACCACGGTCCCAGTCATCATCACTGCTTACGAAGACAAATCGTATGACTTCGTGATCAAGACCACCCCGGTGGCCGACCTCTTGCTCAAAGCCGCTGGAATCAAAAAAGGCTCCGGCAATCCTAAGCAGAACGTCGGACACATCTCCAACGCTCAGCTCGAGGAGATCGCCAAGTACAAGATGCCTGACCTTAACGCCAATGACATCGAAGCCGCCAAGAAAGTCGTTGCTGGAAGCGCCCGTCAAATGGGTATCAGCATCGATAAATAACAGGGGGATAGCACAATGAAGAAAAAAGCAAAGAAGTACGAAGCTGCCCTCAAGTTAGTTGATGCCAGCAAATTCTATACCGTCCAGGAGGCCTCCGAATTAATCGACAAGACCACTGCGACCAAATTCGATTCGACCATCGACGTCAGCTTCAAGCTCAACGTCGACCCGACCCACGCCGATCAATTGATCCGTGGAACCCTCGTTCTCCCACACGGGAACGGCAAAACCAAGAAAGTCTTGGCTTTGACCGCCACCAAGCAGGATGAGGCCAAGGCCGCAGGCGCTGACTTTGTCGGCGGCAAAGACATGCTCGAGAAGATCGAGCGTGAGAACTGGTTCGGATTCGACGTCATCGTCGCCACCCCAGACATGATGGGTGAGTTAGGCAAGATGGGCCGTGTCCTCGGACCTAAAGGATTGATGCCAAACCCGAAGAGCGGCACCGTCACGATGAACATCGGGACCGCCGTCACTGAGATCAAGAAGGGCAAAATCACCTACCGTGTCGACAAAGATGGCAACTTGAACATCTCGATCGCCCGCTGCAGCTTCAAGCCAAGCGACATCGCCGACAACCTCAAGACCGTCTGCGACGCCGTTGCCAAGAGCCGTCCTTCAACCGTCAAAGGCGTCTACGTTCAGACCGCCGTGCTTCACACCACGATGGGCCCGGGCCTCAAGATCACCTTCGATGGCCGCAACTAATCCGAGCCGATCCTAAGTTTGGTGAATAGCTTGTCATACCGAAGATAGCAACGGGCAAATGCCTTAATAATTCACGTTGCTGAGGTCAATGTTCACAATATTCTCACTAAGTATTTCAAGCGTCACATAGCCGACATAGAAAGGAGGAACCTCACATGAACAAAACAGTGCTTCAACAGAAAAAAGCCACCGTCAAGGAAATCGAAGATGGAATCTCTTCCAGCAAGACAATAGCCGTCGTCTCCTATCATGGTTTGAGCGTCAGCGAACTCACTGAGTTACGCCGCAGCTTAGCCGAGAAGGATTCGAGCATGGGCGTTTACAAAAACACCCTTGTGGCCCGCGCCTTCAAGGAACTAGGATACACCGGACTCGATGAGATACTCGAGGGCCCGAACGCCTTCGTCTTCTCCAAAGACGTCACCTCTGGAGCTGCCGTTCTCAACAAGTTCAGCCGTTATCACGAGAATCTCGTGATCAAAGGCGGCCTTGTCGAAGGAAAAGCAGTCGATCAGGCTGGCATGAAGGAAGTTGCCAAACTTCCGTCCAAAGAAGTCTTGCTATCCATGTTCTGCATGGTTCTCAATGAGCCGGTCGCGAAATTCGCCCGTGCCATCAAGTCGATTGCCGATAAGTCGGGAGACGCCGCTAGCGCCCCGGCAGCCAACTAATTCTTAAATGGAGGAAAAAACAATGGCTGAAAAGTTAACCAACGCTCAGATCATCGACACCCTTAAACAGATGTCCGCCCTTGAGCTCAATTCGTTAGTCAAAGAAGTCGAGACGGAGTTCGGCGTCACCGCCGCCGCCCCAGTCGCCGCCGCTTCCGCTGAGGAAGAGGGCCCAGTGAAGAAGGGACCGACCGAGGTCTCCTTAATCCTCAAAGGCCTTGGAACTGCCGGCAAAGTCGCCGTCATCAAAGCCGTCCAGGCCATCACTGGCTTAGGACTTATGGATGCCAAGAAACTCGTTGATGCCGTCCCAGCGACCATCAAAGAGAAGATCAGCCCAGTCGAGGCCGAGGCCTACAAAAAGACCCTTACCGACACCGGTGCCGAAGCCGAAGTCAAGTAGTTTCTACAATGCCGATACACCCTACCTCGGGACTCGTCGCCCTGGGGTAGGGGTTTGGCTTCTTTAGGAGGATAAGAAAATGCCCCAGTACTTCGATAACGTAGAAGAGCTCGGACATAAGGACATCACCATCCACGCCGAAGTGAATGGCAGAGCCTACTCCTATAAAAGCGATTTGGGACTCTTTAGCAAAGACAGCTTGGACGATGGCACGAGACTATTGCTTGAAACCATCGCCCAAGTCGATCTTGGAAAAGAGATCCTTGACCTAGGCTGCGGAGCGGGACCAATCGGACTAATCCTCGCTTCCACTGACCCTAATAGGCACGTCTGCTTATCAGATGTGAATAGGAGGGCCCTCGAACTTGTGAAACAAAACGCCGTAAGCATGGGCGTGAGCAAACAAATCGAGACGGTCGACAGCGACGTTTACACCAACATTGACTCCACCTATGACACGATAGTATCCAACCCTCCCATCAGGGCTGGGAAAAGAGTGACTTACCGCATCTATGACGAAGCCCCCTCTTATCTTAAGGATAAAGGAAGGCTCATCATCGTGATCAGGAAGAAGCAGGGCGCCGAAAGCGTCCTCGCCCACCTAAAGGAAATCTTTAAAGAGGCCAAAGTCATCGAATCCCATAAAGGCTATCAAGTCATTGTCGCATCAAAGTAAGGAGCTATTTAACACATGGCAAAAGAAAACAACATCGTCAGCGAATACGAGAGCAAGTACGAAGTCGGGGCCAACGGCCGTATCAATTTCTCGAAAATCAGCGGCAACACCCCTCTTCCGTATCTTGTTGAGATCCAGACGGACAGCTTCAATTGGTTCAAGGAAAAAGGCCTCGATGAGGTTCTTAAGGAAGTCTTCCCGATCGCCAATTACGCCGGGACCGTCTATATCGACTACGTCTCCTGCCATTTCGAAGAGCCCGAGTACGGACCTTTGGAATGCAAGGAAGGGGACCTCACTTATTCAAGCAAGCTCAAGGTCAAACTCCGTTTAAGGAACAAACAGACCGGCGAAATCAAAGAGGACAACGAGGTCTTCATGGGCGACGTCCCAATGATGACCGATTCCGGCACTTTCATCGTGAATGGCGCCGAAAGGGTCATTGTCTCCCAGATCGTCCGTTCTCCTGGCGCTTATTTCCAGGACACCGCCGACAAGAGCGGCGCTCACGTCTATAACGGCGAAATCATCCCAACCCGTGGCACCTGGCTCCAATTCGAGAGCGATTTGAAGGGCGTCATGTGGGTCAGGATCGACAGGCAGAGAAAGATGCCGGCCTCGATTCTTTTCAAGGCTTTGGGAATCGACACCGAGTCGAGGCTCAACGACCTCTTCGGCGACACCGATTCGATGAAGCTCACCCTCGCTAAGGACTCCGCGATCCATTCAGGGACCGAGGCTCTTATCGACATCTTCAAGAAATTGAAGCCAGGCGAGCCGATCACCCCCGATGGCGTCACCAATTTCCTCGTTCAGAAATTCTTCGACGACAAGCGTTATGACTTAGGCCGCGCCGGACGTTTCAAGTACAGCGTCAAGCTCGGAATCTATGACCGTCTCCCAGGCCGCATCTTGGCCGAGAACTTGGTTTCTGCCGATGGAGAGATCCTCTTCACCAAGAACCACAAGCTCACCAAGAACGAGGTCGAGGAACTCCGCAATGAGGAAGTCTTCGAAAAAGGCGCCCATTACAAGACCATCAAGGTCAATGAGAAACTCGACACCTATTCCAACGTCAACTCCATTAAGGTATACGCGCACGATAAGCTTGGCGACAAGATCGTCAACATCATCGGCACCGACCTCCGCCTCAACGGCGACGAGAACACCAAGAGCGTCTCCCGTGTCACCATCAGCGACATGATCGCCTGCTTCTCGTATTTCTGCAACATCCAGCAAGGCATCGGAAACACCGACGATATCGACCATTTGGGCAACCGTCGTGTCAGATGCGTCGGAGAGCTTCTCCAGACGCAGTTCCGTATCGGCCTCACCAAGATGAGCAAGACCGTCCAGCAGAAGATGTCCATCACCGACCTTGAGACCGCGAAGCCTCAGAGCCTTGTGAACATCCGTCCGCTCACCTCTTCCATCCGCGAGTTCTTCGCCTCGAGCCAGCTCTCGCAGTTCATGGACCAGACCAACCCTCTTGCCGAACTTACCAACAAACGCCGTATCTCGGCCTTGGGCCCTGGCGGTCTTACGAGAGACCGTGCCTCCATGGAGGTCCGCGACGTTCACTACACCCACTACGGACGTATCTGCCCGATTGAGACCCCAGAAGGCCAAAACATCGGTCTTATCAACAGCCTTGCCACCTATGCCAAGATCAACAAGTACGGCTTCCTTCAGACCCCGTACCGCGTCATCGTCCACAAGAAGGACGAGGATGGCAAAGAGCATTATTACGTCTCCAACCGCGCCGAATATCTCTCGGCCGACGAGGAAAGAAGCCTTTCCATCGCCGAGGCCAACATCCGTCTTTCCGCCCCGATCAAGCTCAGCTTTGACGGAGTCGAAGAGAGCGTCAAAGAGATCCTCGACGACGAGGTTATCTGCCGTCATGACGACGAGAACATCCTCTGCCCGAAGGCCAACGTCGATTACGTCGACGTCTCCCCTGAGCAGATCGTTTCCATCGCCGCTGCCTGTATTCCATTCCTTGACCACGATGACTCCACCCGTGCTTTGATGGGTGCGAACATGCAACGTCAGGCTTTGCCGCTTTTGCGTCCTTCGATCGCCTATGTCGGAACTGGCCTTGAGAGAGTCATCGCCAAGGATTCCGGTTTGGCGGTGGTTGCCGTCGCCGATGGCGAAGTCAGCTACGTCGATAGCTCGTCCATCGTCGTCAAAGAAGGCAAGAACAGCCGTACATACCATCTCCAGAAGTTCGATCGCTCGAACCAGGGGACTTGCATCAACCAGAACCCGATTGTCAAAGTCGGGGACAAGATCGTTTCGGGCGACGTCATCGCCGATGGCCCAGCCATGAGAGGCGGAGAGCTTGCCTTAGGGCAAAACGTCCTCGTCGCTTACATGACCTGGCACGGATACAACTACGAAGACGCCGTCATCATGTCAGAGAAAATGGTGAAGGATGACACCTACACCTCAATCCACATCGAAGCCTATGACCTCGAATGCCGCGAGACCAAACTCGGCGACGAAGAGATCACCCGTGACATCCCTAATGTCAGCGAGGAAGCGAAAGCCTACCTCGATGAGTCGGGCATCGTCATCCAGGGCGCCGAAGTCAAAGAGGGCGACATCCTCGTCGGAAAGGTCACTCCGAAAGGACAGACCGAGCCGACCCCAGAGGAAAAACTCCTCATGGCCATCTTCGCCGAGAAGACGAAAGACGGCAAAGACAGCTCCCTCCGTGTCCCACACGGCGGCGCTGGCATCGTCCTTAAAGTCAGAATCTACACCCGCAAGAAGAAAGATCCACTTTCTCCAGGCGTCATCGAAAAAGTCAGAGTCTACATCGTCCAGAAGAGAAAGATCTCCGAAGGCGACAAGATGTCCGGCCGTCACGGCAACAAGGGCGTCATCTCCAAGATCTTGCCGGTCGAGGATATGCCATTCCTTCCGGATGGAACCCCGATCGACGTCATGCTCTCCCCAATGGGCGTACCTTCCCGTATGAACATCGGGCAGATCCTCGAAATCCACCTTGGCTTAGCCTGCCGCAAACTCGGCATCCGCGTGGCCACCCCGGTTTTCGATGGCGTCTCCAACGAAGAGCTCATCAAACTTATGGACGCCGCTGGGATCTCCAGCGATGGCAAGACGATACTTTATGACGGTCAGACTGGCGAACAGTTCGAGGAGCGTATCTCCGTCGGCATTCAGTACATGATCAAACTCGTGCACATGGTCGACGACAAACTCCACGCCCGCGCCACCGGACCTTACAGCTTAGTCACGCAACAGCCTTTGGGCGGCAAAGCCCAGAACGGCGGTCAGCGTTTCGGTGAGATGGAAGTCTGGGCCCTCGAGGCCTATGGCGCCGCTCACATGCTCCAAGAGATGATCACCATCAAGTCAGATGATCGCGTCGGCAGAAGAAAATGCTACGAGGCCATCATCAAAGGCAATCCGATTCCCCGTCCGGGAATGCCGGAAGCCTTCAAGGTTTTCACCAAGGAACTCAAGGGATTGGGGATGGATGTCCATCTCTACGATCATGAGGACGAAACCATCGATATGGACGCCCTCGCCAAAGAGGCCTTGATCGAGGAGAGGAAGGTCAACTCGGCCATCCGCAACCTCACTTCGCCACGCGAAGAGGAAAAGCCTGAGACCGTCGAGGTCTCCAACGAACAAGCGGCAGAGGAAGGCCTATCGTATGGCACGATCGGCGACAAGCCCTCTGACGCTGAATAAGGACAAGGAGGAACACATCAATGTTTGACATCAATGAATTGGCCGCCATGCAGGTTGGCCTAGCCTCCCCCGACACCATCAGAAGCTGGTCCCATGGCGAGGTCACCAAGCCCGAGACCATCAACTATCGTTCCCAAAAGCCGGAAATGGGGGGTCTCTTCTGCGAAAAGATCTTCGGACCGGCCAAGGACTATGAGTGCCACTGCGGCAAATACAAGAAAATCCGTTACCAAGGCATCACCTGCGAAAAGTGCGGTGTCGAGGTCATCAGCAAGGAGTGGAGGAGAGAAAGGTTCGGCCATATCGAACTCGTCTCCTCATGCTCCCACATCTGGTATCTGAAAGGCATCCCTTCAAGGATGGGCCTAGTTTTGGAGATCTCCCCGAAGCAACTCGAGGAAGTCATCTATTTCGCCGCCCACATCGTCTTGAACCCCGGCACTTCGAGCGTCCTTAAATACAAGGACTTCTTGGATGAGAGAGTCGCCCGTGTCGAATTCGTCGACGTCATCAACGCTTTCAAGGCCAATATCCCTGAAGGCAGCGCCGACCAGCTCAAAGCCGACGAGCTCATCAGCAAGATGCAGAATCCTGCCGAGACCTTCGACTTCTTCACGAACAGCGCCTTCATCACCAAATACACCGGAGCCGAGTTCGGCGAAGGCGCCGCCTCCATCAAGAGGCTCCTTCACGAAGTCGACCTCGAAAAAGAATTCGACACCATCTCCAAAGAGATCCGCGATTTCTCCGGACAGAAGAGACTCAAGCTCACCAAGAGACTTGAGGTCATCCAAGCTTTCCGCGAATCCAATCAGAAGCCGGAATGGATGATCCTTGACGTCATCCCGGTGATCCCACCCGATCTCCGTCCGATGCTCGCCCTCGATGGCGGACGTTTCGCCGCGAGCGACCTCAACGATTTATATCGCCGTGTCATCTCCCGTAACACCCGTCTTAAGAAACTCATCGACATGAATGCCCCATACGTCATTCTCATGAACGAGAAGCGTATGTTGCAGGAAGCCGTCGACGCTTTGATCGACAATGGCCGCCGCAACAAGCCAGTCACCGGTCCCAGCGGCCGTCCTTTGAAGTCCTTAAGCTCCGGCTTAAAGGGCAAGCAGGGGCGTTTCCGTCAGAACCTCCTTGGCAAACGTGTCGACTATTCCGGACGTTCCGTCATCGCCGTCGGACCAGACCTCAAGATGTATCAGTGCGGTCTTCCACGCGAGATGGCCATCCAATTGCTCCGCCCATTCATCGCCGCTTTGCTCATCAAGCGCGGATTCGTCAGCGCCCACAAGCAAGCCGACAAGATCATTGACCGTTATGACTCGGTCGTCTTCGACATCGTCGAGGAGATCATCTCCCAGCACCCAGTGCTCCTCAACCGCGCCCCGACCCTTCACCGTTTAGGCATCCAAGCCTTCCAGCCGAAGCTCGTCGATGGCCACGCCATCCGTTTGCACCCGATGGTCTGCCCTGGTTTCAACGCCGACTTCGACGGCGACCAGATGGCCGTCCACGTCCCGCTTGGCAAAGCCGCGCAGGAAGAAGCCCTCGATTTGATGCTGGCTTCCAACAACATTCTTGGACCAAAAGACGGCAAGCCAATCGTCATCCCTTCACAGGACATGATCGTCGGCAACTATTACCTGACCGTCGAAGAGAGCAAGAAAGACTATTTGGACAGAGCCAGGATCTTAAGGTCCTTGACCATCCAGAGCGAGTCTGAGAAGATCGCCAATGAATTCGAAGCCGCGAGGCTCACGAGATATTCCGAGCTCGAAGGCAAAGTCTTTGCCTCCGTTAGCGAAGTGCTCGACGCCTATGAGACCAAATCCATCGGCATCCATACCCGTATCGCCATCCGCGCCACCTCTTTGCATAAGAGCTTTGGCGATGATCTCTCAGTGGATTCCTTACCAACCGAAGTGAAGAACAAATACCTCATCACCACGGTCGGCAAAGTCATCTTCAACGAGATTTTCCCGGATGATTTCGTCTACATCAACGATGAGCCGACCCAAGACATCAACAAGGTCAAGAGCTGGTTCGTCGACTATAACGACGTCAAGAGCTGGGCCGACAAGAACGGCGTGAAGGATGATGAGAATCTCCTTTCCGCCTACATCGCCTCACTTCCGTTACGCCAGCCAATCAAGAAGAAGACGCTCGGCAAACTCATCGACATGATCTTCCACAAGTACGACATGGTCGACGAGAACAACACCGATTTCCATCCTTCGAAGACCTCGGCCATCCTTGACAAGATCAAGGACCAGGGCTTCAAATACTCGACCCTTTCATCGGTCACCGTCGCCTTGAGCGACATCAAACCGGTCGAAGGCAAGGAAGCCTTGCTCGAGGCTTACCAGAAGAAAGTCGACCACATCAACGACGTGGCCAAGAAGAAAGGCTTGTTAAGCGAAGACGAGAGACACGAAGCTGTCATCAAGCAGTGGACCGCCTGCACCTCCGATGTGAGAAAGCTTGTCTCCAAAGCCATCGAGAAAGACCCGCACAACCCAGTCATCATCATGCTTGACTCGGGCGCTCGTGGATCGGTCGATAACTTCAACCAGCTCGAGGGCATGAAGGGCCTTGTCGCCGCGGCCCGTGCCTCCACCAAGAAAGACTACACTTACGAAATGCCAATCACCTCCAACTACCGCGAAGGTTTGAAGGTGGCTGAGTACTTCAACAATACCCACGGCTCCCGCAAAGGCGGCGCCGACACCGCTCTTAAGACCGCTGACTCCGGCTACTTGACCAGACGTTTGGTCGACGTGGCCCAGGACGTCGTCGTAAGAGAAGAGGATTGCCATTGCGACCACGGCTTCAAAGTCCGTGAGATCCGTGACACTTCCCGCGATGCCGTCATCGTCAAGCTAAGAGACCGTCTCTCCGGCCGTTTCTCGATGCATGACATCGTGAACCCGACCACGGGAGAGCTCATCGTCAAAGCCAACACCATGATCAGCGACGACGAAGCTGATGCCGTCGTCAACGCCGGCATCAAGGAAGTCGAGATCCGCTCGATCTTCACCTGCCAGACCAAAGGCGGGGTTTGCCAACACTGCTATGGCCGCAACATGGCGACCGGACGTTTGGTCGAACTCGGCGAAGCGGTCGGCATCATGGCCGCTCAGTCCATCGGCGAGCCGGGCACCCAGCTCACCATGCGAGTCTTCCACACCGGCGGCATGGCTCAGCAAGACATCACTCAGGGTCTTCCACGTGTTCAGGAACTCGTTGAGGCGCGTAACCCGAAAGGCGAAGCCCTCATCAGCGAGATCGATGGATACGTCGATGACATCAAAGACGATGGCGACGGACGTTATGACGTCACCATCCGCAGTTCCTCCTCCGCAACCGCGGAAGAAAAACAGGCCGAGATCAAGACTTACAAGACCGGCTATGGCGTAAGGCTTCGCGTCCATAAGGGCGATCACGTCGAAAACGGCGGAAAGATCACCGAAGGCGCGATCAACCCGAAGACATTGCTCGATGTCGCTGACGTCGAGAAGGTCGAGGTCTACATGATCAAGGAGATCCAGAAGGTTTATGCCGCGCAGGGCATCGGAATTTCCGATAAGCACCTCGAGGTCATCATCCGTCAGATGCTCCGCAAGATGGTCATCATCGATGGCGGCGACACGGACTTGCTCCCTGGCACCAGAGTCGACGTCGACCGTTACACCATGACCAACAAAGACGCCTTGAATGAGGGGAAGAGGCCAGCATTGGCCCATCCGCTCGTGCTTGGCATCACCAAGGCCGCCCTTGAGACTGAGAGCTTCCTCTCAGCCGCATCCTTCCAGGAGACCACACGTGTGCTTACCGACGCCGCCATCAAGGCAAAACGCGATAACCTCCACGGCCTCAAGGAAAACGTCATCACGGGCAAACTCATTCCAGCCGGAACGGGATTACTCACTGACGAAGAGGAGACAACGAAGCTCGCAAGCTTCGACGTCCTCTCCAAGATGAAACAGGTCAAGGCCCAGTACATCGAAGCCCACGACCGCAAGGAAGTCAGCGACGACTAAACGATGAATCAAGCTCCGTCAAGATTCTTGGCGGAGCTTTTCATATGGGAAAAGCCTCTTGCTTAGACGCCCATCAAGAGGATAATGAAGCGGGAATAAAATCATGTTTTGCCTTAACTGCGGAAAAGAAATATCAGACGAAGTGAGCTATTGCCCTTATTGCGGGGCCAAAGTGAAGAAAGAGGCCCCTAAAGAGGAGGGCCACATCACGCCGGAAGTGGTGGAGGTCAACGACAACTCCAAGGATGCCCCCAAGCATTCGAGCGCCTGGACTTTCGGACTCGTCTCCATCATCCTCGGGGCTTTGAGCATGGGCGAGCTGGGATTGATCTTCGGGATCATCGGCCTCATCAAGAGCAAAGAGAAGGTAGAAAGAGCCATGAACATCGTCGGGATCGTCCTTTCGGTCTGCCTCTTTTGGGTCCATTACCGTTTCAGTTGGAATTGAGAGAATCGTATCTTCTATAAATAAGGATATAATCTCTTTGCACAAAGGGGTATTTATGGACTTATTGATCAATATATTAGGTTGGGTGGCGGCAGGGCTGACCACTTTATCGAGCGTCCCACAAGCGTTCAAGAGCATCAAAAGCAGGAATACCGAGGGTATTTCCTTGTTGATGTACATCCTTTTCACCCTTGGGGTCATCATCTGGGCCATATACGGCATCCTCTCGAAGAACTGGATCGTCTTCAGCGCGAACGCCATAACGCTCGTCTTCTCGCTCATCGTCCTCATCATCAAACTAAATAACGTCATCAAAGGCAAAGAGACGGCCGGAATCGGTCATAAAGAGACTGAAAAAGAGAAAATATCCTAGCCACGTTTCCCGGCGTGTCAAAAGATGATAAAAGTCGGTGTTGACAAGACTTTTCATAGTGTGTATAGTTTCGCTCGGACGTAAGAAAAGGCATTTTGCCATTTTTATTACGGACAAGATTGACACACTGGGATATGTGTGTATCAAAGGCAAAGGAGAAAAGTTAAACTATGCCAACGATTAACCAACTCGTTAGAGAGGGAAGAACCTCTTCCACCAAGAAGAGCAAAACCCCCGCTCTCGGCAAAAGATGGAACAACCTCACCAAGAAGAGCAGCGACCAGCCTTCTTCACAGAAGCGCGGAGTCTGCACCCGTGTCGGGACGATGACCCCGAAAAAGCCGAACTCGGCTTTAAGAAAGTATGCCCGTGTCCGTTTGAGCAACGGATATGAGGTCACCGCCTACATCGGCGGCGAGGGACACAACCTTCAAGAGCACAGCACCGTCATGATCAGAGGCGGCCGTGTGAAGGACCTCCCAGGCGTCCGTTACCACATCATCCGCGGATGCTTAGACTGCGCTGGCATCGAAGCCAGGCGTCAGGGACGCAGCCAATATGGCACCAAGCGTCCGGTCAAGACCGACAAATAATAGGAAAGGATAACAATTTATGTCACGCAAAGGAAAAACTGAAAAGCGGGATGTCTTACCCGATCCTGTTTATAGCAGCAAGCTCGTCACCCGCTTGATCAACAAGGTCATGTTCGATGGCAAGAGAGGCACCTCTCAGACCATCATCTACAACTCCTTCAAGATCATCGAGGACAAGACCAAGAAACCGGCGATCGACGTCTTCGCGACCGCCATCAACAACATCATGCCTGAGGTTGAGCTCAAAGTCCGCCGTATCGGCGCCGCCAACTACCAGGTCCCAGTGGAAGTCACCCCTGAGAGAAAGCAAACCCTCGGATTAAGATGGCTCGTCACCTATTCCCGCCTTCGCAATGAGAAGACGATGGAAGAGAAGCTCGCTGGTGAGATCATCGACGCCGCCAATGGAACCGGCAATGCCGTGAAGAAAAAGGAAGACGTCCACAAGATGGCCGAAGCCAACAAGGCCTACGCACACTACCGCTGGTAAAGGAGGAATATCATGGCCAACGACGAAAACAACATTCAAGAGTCCGCGACTTACGACCTCCCACATACCCGCAACATCGGGATTATGGCTCACATCGACGCCGGCAAGACGACGACCTCTGAGCGTATTCTCTACTACACCGGCCGTACCCACAAAATCGGCGAGGTTCATGAAGGCACTGCCGTCATGGACTGGATGGTCCAAGAGCAGGAGCGTGGCATCACGATCACTTCGAGCGCGACCACTTGCTTCTGGAAGGGCTATCGTGTCAACATCATCGACACCCCGGGGCACGTGGACTTCACCGTTGAAGTTGAGCGTTCGCTCCGTGTCCTCGACGGCGCTGTCACGGTCCTCGACTCCAAAAACGGAGTTGAGCCGCAGACCGAAACCGTTTGGAGACAGGCTGACACCTATGGAGTACCTCGTATCGTCTTCTGCAACAAGATGGACGCCATCGGGGCCGACTTCGAGATGTGCTTAGCCACCATCAAGGAAAAGCTCGGCGTCAAATACGCCGCCGTCCAATTCCCGATCGGCAAAGAGTCCGGCTTCACCGGCGAGGTCGATCTCGTCAGGATGGTCGGCTGGCTTTATACCCAGAACAAGGATGACCCCCCAAAGGAGATCGCCATCCCCGAAGAGCTCAAAGGCAAGGCTGACTTCTATCACGCCCAGCTTCTTGAGACTTTGGCCGAATATGACGATGAGATCATGGAAGACGTTCTCGAAGGCAAAGAGCCTTCCGTCGAAAAGATCAAATCCGTCATCCGCAAAGCCACATTGACCGCGAAGTTCTTCCCGGTCTTCTGCGGAACCGCCTTCAAGGACAAAGGAATTCAGCTCCTTCTTGACGGCGTCATCGACTACTTGCCGTCACCTCTTGAGATTCCAGGCGAGAAGGGCGAGCTTAACGGCAAACCTTACGTCTGCAAAGTCACTGACGACGCCCCATTCGTGGGACTCGCCTTCAAGATCGCCACTGACCCCTTCATCGGCCGTTTGGCCTATGTCCGTGTCTACCAGGGCGAACTCAAGAGCGGCACTTACGTCCTCAACTCGTCCAGAGGGAACCAGGAGCGTATCGCTCGTTTGGTCCTTATGCACGCCAACCACCGTCAGGAAGTCAGCGTCTTGCACGCTGGTGAAATCGGCGCCGTCGTCGGCCTCAAAGCCACGACCACCGGTGATACCTTGACCGATCCGGCTGAACCAGTCGTCCTCGAAAGACTCGTCTTCCCGGAACCGGTTCTTGAAGAAGCGGTGGAACCGAAGACCAAAGTCGACCTCGAGAAGATGGAAGTCGCCCTCGGCAAACTCGCCGAGGAAGACCCGACCTTCAGAGTCCACACGGACAATGAGACCGGCCAGACCATCATCGGCGGCGTCGGAGAGCTTCAGCTCGACGTCCTCGTCGATCGTATGAGAAGGGAATTCGGCGTCGAAGTCAATGTCGGAAAGCCTCAGGTCAACTACCGTGAGACCATCAAAACTACTGGCGAAGCCGAAGGGCGTTACATCAAGCAGACCGGCGGACACGGCCAATACGGCGATGTCTGGATCCGCTTCGAACCAAACCCAGGCAAAGGATTCGAGTTTGTCGACGCCATCGTCGGCGGCTCCGTCCCGAGAGAGTTCATCAAGCCGACTCAGCAAGGCTTGGAGGAGGCCCTCAACCGTGGCCTCATCGCCGGTTATCCGGTAATCGACCTCAAGGCGACCCTGTTCGATGGGTCCTACCACGATGTCGACAGCTCGGAAGCCGCCTATAAGATCGCCGCTTCCATGGCCCTTAAGGCCGCCGCGGGCAAATGCAACCCCGTCGTCCTCGAGCCGATCATGAAAGTCACCGTCACCGTCCCAGAGCAATACTATGGCGACGTCCTCGGCGACATCTCAAGACGCCGTGGCGTCATCAACGATGAGACCCAACGCGGAAACGCCAAGGTCCTCGACTGCCACGTTCCGCTCGCCGAGATGTTCGGTTACGTCACCGACCTTCGCAGTTTGACGCAGGGCCGCGGAAACTTCACGATGACCTTCGACCACTATGGCGAGACACCGCGATACGTCCAAGACCAGATTGTCAAATCCAGCACCATGTCGAATAGATGAGCATCCTTACCTATTGGTAAGTATTGCGAAGTCAAAATCGATAGACTATCATTAACTAGCAAGTTTCTAGAAAACCATTTTTGGAGGAAATATCACAATGGCAAAAGAGAAATTCAATCGTGACCGTGTCCACGTTAACGTTGGCACCATCGGCCACGTCGACCACGGCAAGACCACCCTTACCGCCGCCATCTGCCACGTCCTTGCCCTTAAGGGCGAGGCCAAAGACCTTGGCTACAGCGGCATCGATAGCACACCAGAGGAAAAAGCTCGTGGTATCACCATCAACACCGCCCACGTCGAGTACGAGGACGAAAAGAGACACTACGCCCACGTTGACTGCCCGGGGCATGCTGACTACATCAAGAACATGATCACCGGTGCCGCCCAGATGGACGGAGCCATCCTAGTCGTCAGCGCCGCCGATGGCGTTATGCCACAGACCCGTGAGCACGTCTTGCTCGCCCGTCAGGTCGGCGTTCCTTACATCGTCGTCTTCCTTAACAAGTGCGACATGGTCGATGACCCAGAACTCATCGACATCGTCGAGATGGACGTCCGTGACCTTCTCTCGAAGTACGGATTCCCTGGAGATGACACTCCAGTCATTCGCGGCAGCGCCAAGCTCGCCGGCGAAGTCAAGACGCCTGATGATCCGAATGCCAAGTGCATCTGGGACCTCATGGCTGCCCTTGATAGCTACATCCCAGACCCAGTCCGTTCCAATGACAAGCCATTCTTGATGCCGATCGAAGACGTCATGACCATCTCTGGCCGTGGCACCGTCGTCACCGGACGTGTCGAGCGTGGTATGTGCAAGATCAACGACGAAGTCGAAATCGTCGGCATCCGTCCGACCATGAAGAGTGTCGTCACCGGTCTCGAAATGTTCCGTAAGACCCTTGACTTCGCTGAAGGCGGCGACAACATCGGCGCCCTTCTCCGTGGCGTTACCCACGACCAAGTCGAGCGTGGACAGGTCCTTGCCAAGCCAGGATCAATCATCCCGCACGACAAGTTTGCCGCCACCGTCTACGTCCTCACCAAAGAGGAAGGTGGACGTCATACCGCTTTCTTGAATGGCTATCGCCCACAGTTCTTCTTCAGAACCACCGATATCACTGGATCCATCACTCTTCCGAGCGACGTCCAGATGGTTATGCCTGGCGATCACGTGACCTTCACGGTCGAGTTGATCCACCCGGTCGCTCTTGAGAATGGCACCAAGTTCTCCATCCGTGAGGGTGGCAAGACCGTCGGCGCCGGAACCGTCAGCGAGATCCTTCACTAATTCAGCGATTGATCGATAGACATAGCCCCAGGTTCGCCTGGGGCTTTTCTAATGCCTTTATTTCATAAGGCTTTTAGGCTAATATCGTAGCCATGGATGACACCGAATTTAACTCGTTGAGCTCCAAAAACGGAGAGGCCAATAACCTCTCATTGTCTTTTGCCGCCAATAGTGAGTTCAATGACACGAGCGGAAGCAAGGGGCTGCTCAAGAAAATCGTGACGGGGGCGGCGATTACCATCGTGAGCGTCACCACGATCCTCACGAGCGTCAACCAATCCGAACCTGACGTCAATGAGGCCTCCATCACCTCCGAATCGCTGGTGGTTTCCTATTCGTTCACCCTCGTCTACATGAAGGCCTGCAGCCTCTATGTCTCAGTCGACGAGCAAGAGGATAGTTATACCTGCCCATGGGACGACAGCGTGCCGACGGTGGATGGCAAAAAGAGCCTCGAGTTCAAAGGGAGCTTCAAGAACGTCAAAGGCTACTACAGCCTCAGCATCTCTTCGGAGTTCGGGTATGGCAAGTCGACGATCTACACCAGTAATGGGATTTCAGAATAAAGGAGCATAGGTAAATGAGCGAGAAAAAAGAAAGCGCCGCCAAGAAGACGAACGCTAAAGAGAAGGACGAGACCGCGGAGGCGGTCAAAAAAAGGATCAAGAAAGAATCCAAAAACGCCACCAAGGCCGTGATGGATGCCTTCATGACCCCTTTGAGCGAGGGCTCAAGGGCCCCAAAGCCCACCCAAGAATGGAAAGACCTCGACAAAAAAGGCAAGGTCAACTACGTTTTGGGCTGGGTGTTCTTGGCCTTATGCATCGTCTATGTGGTCTTGGTCTTGAACGCCAAGAACTGGTTCGGGAACGACAATTATCTCGCCGCCATAACCGACAGCACCCTCATCAATTCCGACAACATCTATTTCGTAAGGATGCTCTCGAGCCTCTATCATACTTTGTTCATCGTCGGCATCGCCAAAATCCTTATCTATGTAATCAGATTCTCACAGCGTTTCATGAATAGAAAAGGCCTCACGATATCGAAACTCGTGAGCTCTGCCATCAGATATATCTCGATTCTTGTCCTCGTCTTCGTCATCTTGGCGGTCTGGGGCATCGACACGGCCACGATTCTAGCTTCCGCCGGAATCGTCGCCCTCATCGTCGGCCTTGGGGCCCAAAGCATGATCGCCGACATCCTCGGCGGGCTTGCCATCGTCTTCGAGGAGCAGTTTGAGGTCGGCGACATCGTCATCGTTGACGATTTCAGGGGCACCGTCTATGAGATCGGTTTGACCGCGACCAAGATCGTCGATGCGGCAGGGAGCCGCAAGACAATCAAAAACTCACAGATCTCGACCTCCATCAACTTGAGCCATGACGTCTCTTCCGTCATCGTGGACATCCCAGTCGACTATGACACCGATTTAAGGAAAGTCAGGGAACTCGTCAGCAAAGCCCTTCCGGACATCGCTAGGCAAGTTCCTAACCTCAAAGCCCCGATCACTTATCTAGGCGTTCAGGAGCTTCAGGATTCGGGCATCTGCCTCCGATTCCTCACCAAGGCCGACGAGAGCGATAAGTTCGGAGTCTCGAGGCTTTTGAATGAGCTTCTTTTCACTCTCTTCAAGAACGCCGGCATCCAGATTCCATATCCGCAGATAGTAGTTTCACAAAGAAAGTGAATCCCCGAAGGGAACTGAACATTTTACCTCGTGCAAACAAAGAGGCTTTCGTCTACACTTAATCTATTATGAATGAACTAAGCAAACCTTCGACGTTCAACCAAAGGATCGTTGGCTACCTGATCGATTTAGCCTGCATCGTGGTCCCGACCGTCATCATCTTCTCGACCATCACCAACAATTACATGTACAAAGCCCTCGGGGGCGGCAACCTCGACTCCGAGCGTTACTCCTTTGAGAGCGACAGCGGCCTCTTCACCCTCCAAAACGGAGTGACGTATCTCCATTCCTATGACGCCGCGGCCGGGACTGATCAAAGCAAGAACGGCTACGAGCTCTACATGGACGAGCTTTTCTATTACTACAACGATTTCCTTCCGACTGACGATAGGGCCGTCAAGAGCCTCACCAACAGCGATGGTGGCGTGACCACCTTCACGAGCGATGACTTCGTTTCGTACTTCGAGACCAAAGTTTTGTCCCTCCCAGCAGTCAGCACTATCGATGACGTCACCGATGAGGCAAAGATCAAACAGACAGGGGATGTCTCCTATTTCAAATACGCGGTCACGGGCGGGCAGATCGACATCCATTCGGCCCCGGTCCTCACTGACGAGTATCAGGCCAAAGTCGACCAGGGCGACAGCGTCACCCTCACGAGCCTTCGCGACTATTTCTTCACCTCAAGCTCCAGCTATGGCGGGCTTTATTATGTGAACGGCTACCAGGACATCGAAGGCTCTCTTGATAATGACTCGACCTTGGTTAGGCAGACCTACGCCTCCATAAGAAGCTCCAATAGCTCTATGTACCGTTGGATGTCCTACATCGTCGTCTACATCCCTCTCGTCATGATCTTCATGCTGATCATCCCGCTTTCGATGAAGAACGGCCAAACGATCGGCAAACGCATCATGAAGACAGCGGTGGTGGGCAAGGATGGCTACACCGCCAAGCACAGCAACGTCTTCTTCCATTATTTCTGGCTTTTCTTCATCTGGATGTTCCCAGTCTGGCCGAACCTATATTTAGGCATTCTGACCTTCTGTCTCATCAACATGATCGACTATTTGGTTCTTGTGGCCTCCAAGACCCAGACCTCTTTGCATGACAAACTAAGCGGCACCAAGGTCATCGACCTCAGATGCAGCACGGTATTCGCCTCCGAACAGGCCAAAGTCCGTTACTACGAGGAGAACCCGACCAAGGCTCCTAACGCCCCAAAGCTCACCCCGAGCGAGCAAGCCGAATTGAACCGCATCGCCATGGAGGACTCGATACTCGACTTGTCCACCATGAACAAGAACCGGGAAGCCGCGGCCAACATGACCTCTTTCGACGAGTTCGAGAAGTGGTCGAGCCATAAGAAAGTGAATCTTCATAAAGACGACGACGAGGAAGAGGAAAAAGACGCCCCTCTTTCCGAAAAAGAGAAGAAGGACCTCGATGATCTGGCCAAGCTAGAAGGCGGGGCTCCGGAAGAAGACGGGGACGAAACGAAGAAATGACCCTTTTCTTGATGCTTTCTGGCCCTAGAAAGAAATAGGGATTACCTATATAGTTACCTATCGTGGAAACCATCGGCGAAGATTTAAAAAGAGAGAATTCCCCAAGGGTCGACGAGACCCCGAAGAAAAACAAGAAACCGTCCTTTAGGCGAAGTGAGGGCGGCCTCGATGTTTTTCCTATCTCCAAAGGCAAGAGGATCCTCCAGTTCCTAGCCGACTACTTCCTTCATTTCCTCTTCGCGATATTCATCTTCACCCTCGCAGCCTTCCCGATTTCAAGAGCCGTCGTCGGCTCGGACGATCTCCAGGAAAAAACCAACGAGAACACCGCGAATGAGATTTCCTTGTTGGTGGATAATTCATTGCTCTACAAAGAAAACGGGGACGATGGCTTTGAGACTTCTCTTACCTACACCCAAAAACTCTTCGCGATATCCTTGTTGAACGATAGCAAAACCAACAATCCTTTCATCTCTTATTACAGGGATGTCCTTTCTTATGAGGACGACAAGATAAACGAGCTCTACAAAGAGAAGGACAGCAAAGGGTTTTTAAGCGACGTGATATCCCAAAACACCGGGCTTTATACCCTTAAGGAGAGCTACGTCACTGAGTTCTCGCCTTTGCTTGACGAGAAGGACAGTTTGACGGAGCAGGGGGAGAAGGATTATTCATCATTCTCATCGTCGTTCTTTCTGCCTTTGTACAATCTATTGATCTCGTCGCTTAGCGATGGTAGCGAGCTTCCGGAAGGCTCGGAGCTCAAGAACTATTCAGCCTACGTCAAATCGAACTCCGACATCAAGGACACTTTGGATTTGGCCCTCACCATCGCAAGTTACGCCTCGTATGTCTTAGTGTGGGCCATCATCTTCCTATTGGTCCCATTAGTGAATTCGCGCGGCAAGAGCATCGGCATGATGGCGATGGGCATCAATAGGGTCGGCAGCGACAACCTCCGCCTCTTGAAGAAGGGCGAAAGGGCCCTCTACAGCGTCTATCCTCTGATCTTTGACCTTTCGTTCATCCCCTTTCTTCCATTAGCCTACATCTCCTCGATTTCCAATCTCTTTGACGTGCCGGCCCTCGACATGGTGGCCTTAGCTTCTTTATTACTCGTCATCGTCTCCCTTTTCGTCCTTCTCTTTGACGAATACAATAAGACGCTCAGCGACATTTCCTCTCGGAGCGTCAACATCGACAACGAGAGTTACGACGAATTATTGAAAGTGACCGAATATGGAAGAAAATAAGAACAACGGAATCAACATCACCTATTACCGCCCTTTGTTCCACCGAAGGATTTTAGCGGACGTCATCGACGCTTTGCTGATGCTTTTATTGGCTCTTCTTTGTTTCGTTGGCATCCGGGCGATCTTTCAGAGCACCGACGAATACCAAACTAGGAACTCGAGGATGAACAAGAACCGCGAGGAATCGGGTCTCTACGTCAAATACAACAACAAGTATTCCTTGTTGAGCGACTATTACTACGCGGACTCTTCAAATGTCAGCGCCTCCGAGATGATGGTCTCTTACGAGAAAGGAATGGACACCTTCTTGGTCTACCTCCAGGACAACGTGGGTGATGAGGCCAAAACAACCGTCCAAGAGGACTACGACGCCTTCCGTCTGAGCGTCAAGGATAGCGGTGGCATCTACTATTTCGTGAACGATGGGGGCGCCGTCAAAAAGAACAGCGCCTCAAGCGCCACCTATAGCGATTACTCATCGAATGTCTATAAGCCATATTACGAAGACCATGCGGAAGGGTATTTCACCATGTATGCCCCCCATTACGTCGAGGACAGCCATTACTTCGCGAACATCTTCCTCTTCGTCGAGGTGCCGGTGAGCATCCTCGTCGCTTCGATCGTGATATTTTACATTCCTCCTCTTTTCTTCAAAAGAGGGCGGCAGACGATCGGCAAATTCCTCTACAAGATCGGACGGGTCGATAAGGATACCTTGGCGGTCTCTTTCTGGAGATACACCGCCGAGTCCGCCATCCTCATTTTCGCCGTGGTGATGCTCTCTTTGTTCACCTTGGGGATTCCTCTCATAATCTCCTTCTCCCTCATGGCCTTCTCGAAGAAAAAACAGGATTTCGCCGATTACATGCTCAGCATCAACGAAATAGACCTGAACTCCGGAAAGATCTACTACAGCTATGATGAGGTTGAATTGGAGAGCCTAAAGAAGGAAAATACTCACGTGGACTTCAAGATGGAAGAGAAGGAATGAACGCCCAGCATTCAGGTTATGAACAAGGGGTCAGCTCATCCTTTTTATTCTTTTCAAGAATTATCGGCGTCCTTCTTAGGCTGAAATGCCTAGGTAAGGGCTTACTTTCTCTAAAAGAGAAAAGACTTGTCGACGAAAGTTGCTATTGCATCGCGCGAAACATAAAATGTATACTAATCAGCTTTATGGATAGCGCTTACAAGGAGGTTCGTAGCATATGATCTGGAGACCGTTAGTCTTCCTAGCTGCCTTGTCTCTTACTTCTGGACTCTCCGCCGCCGTCATGCCTAGCATAGACAGCAGCGAGGAGATCAATGCCGCCGCCAGCTTCAATCCCTCTGGCTACACCGACCTCTTGTCTGAGGACGTCAATTTCGCTTTCTCCGTCACCGGAAGAAGCTATTCCGACGACTATCAGTCCTTCACCATCCAATTCAAGGACACCGGCGAAGAGAACTACGTCCTTGGCAATTACGACGAGAATTCAAACTATTACCCTCTCACATACCATTACACCGTCAATCTCGTTGGCGGCGGGACCGAGGAAAGAGACACCGTCTCAACCCTTCAGAACGGCAATTACACCTATGACGCCATCGGCGACTCCTTCGCCGCTGAGACGACCTTTAAGTGCTACGCCGATCTTCCGATTGCCAAAGGGGAGACCATCGCGAGCGACTCCCTCATCATCTACAACGTCTTCCACGTCGCCGAGAACAAAGTCGTCAATGACGGCGTCACCTCGTATACCTACACGCCAGAATATGGCAAAAACTATTATCTCCATGGCCCAACCGTCACCGCGGCCGCCAGGACCAACTACTACCTCGGCGACTTCGTGACCTCCAAGTCACTTAGCCTTGCCTCCGACTTCGATGGCTATACATCCCTCAGCCTTGAGTACACGGTCGACATCAGAAGCCAGTTCAAGAATCTCTCGAGTTCCTATGCGACCTACGAGAAGCAGATAACCGACGGCTCATATTCGATCCGTCAGCGTCTCACCTCCTTCACAAACTCCAAGTTCCGCATCAATTACAGCGATGGGACGAGCGACGTGAGGACCATCACCGGCACGAGTTTCGTGAACTTCCTCGACAAGGGGACCTTCAGGTTCTTGCTCGATGGCGTCGATTCCTCAAAGGTCACCTCATTCGACATTCTCAATGCCTCCGTCTATAGCGACATCTGGGACAACAGCAAGAACGTCATCCTCACGAAGAGCGGACTTACCTGGCGCTTCGGATGCATCTCCTTCGCCCCGGTCAGCGCCGGCTTGGCCCCAACCCTTAACTACAACGTCACGATGATCGTCGGAGTTATCATCTTCCTGGTTCTCTTCGCTGCTTATGCGGTCGGCATGTACTTCTATAAGAAGAAGAAATACAAGAACGACGAGTTCAACCGCGTCATCCCAAAGGAATATATCAAGAAGAGCACGCGCGATGGCTTATATCTAGGCTCGCTTACGGTCTTCATCCTCTGTCTCGTCGGCAGATGCGTCTACTTCGCCAATTCCAACACCGTCTACAACCCATTCGACCCTTATATCATGGCCTTCATCGTCATTCTCTTGATCTTCACCGGCTATTACATCAAGTACTTCGTCAACAAGTACAAGGACCACAAGATCAAGAAGATGGAAGAGAAGCTGAAGTTAGCTGAAGACGTGGAAGACGACGGAACCGTCGTCACCCAGAAATAAAGGAGTGGAGAAAACTTTATGGAAATCAAAATCAAAAACCTGACGAAGATCTTCCCAGGCGACCCCAAGAAGCACATTCGCGACACCATCGCCGTCAAGGACCTCGATTTCGTGGTTCCTGATGGAAAGCTCGTCGGATTGCTCGGGCCTTCTGGATGCGGCAAGAGCACGACCTTATACATGATCGCGGGACTTCATAAGCCGACATCCGGCGAAGTGTGGTTCGGCGACCAGGAGGTCACCAACCTCTCACCTGAGAAACGTGGCATCGGCCTCGTCTTCCAGAACTACGCCCTCTATCCGCACATGAGCATCTACAAGAACATCGAGTTCCCTCTCACCAACCTTAAGGTCGAGGTACCGATGTCGACGTTCTTTGATTTCCATATGCATTTCGTCTATGAGCTCAACGCCAAAGACAACAGCGAGCTCATCCTCGAGGCCGTCAACAGGCTCGGACTTCGCGTCGGCTTGAAGAAGAAAGACTTCGTCGTCGCCTCAAAGATCGAAAACGAGAAGACGCTCACCATCGACGTCACTCTCAAGAACACCTCCGAAGCCACCCATAAGCTCTTCAAGGAAGACTTCGATTACATCGTCAAAGGCTACAAACTCGAAGAGAGCCAGGAGCAGACTTCCGAAGCCCTCTTTGACACCACCTTCCGCGCCAGCATCAACGAGGTTCGTGACGATGAGACCTGCGACGTCACCTTCTCTGGCAAACTCCCGGAATCCTATCAAGATAGCGACATGGACGCGGATATCAACAAAGCCCGTGAGTATTTCAAAGGCTTCGGCCATCCTGAGTCCGTCACCATCATGCATCTACATAATGGACACGAGGTCGTCTCCCGCGTCTTAGGCATCCACGTGAAGAGCCTCAATGAAGTCGAAGCCGGCTTCAAGAGCGCCTTAGGCCTTCTTTCGACCAGCAAGATGGTCGACAACGTCTTTGCCAAGAGCTTCGAAAAAGAAGTGGTGGCCTTCATGAAAGAGAACAAGATCCGTTATTCGGACCTCAAAGTCTATTTCGACAAGGCCAACACCAAGCTCTTCGTCGAGTTCCATAAGCTCAGCAAAGCCAAGAACGAGGAAGCCATCAAGGCCCTCAGCGAGAAACTCAGTCTCTCCGAAGTCGTCACCGAGACCAAGGTTGCCATCAACCATCGCCGCCTCACCAAAGAAGAAAGAAACGACATCGTCCACGAGACCGCCAAATTGGTCCAGGTCGAGGAATATCTCCAAAGAAAGCCATCGCAGCTATCCGGCGGCCAGCAGCAGCGTGTCGCCATCGCCCGCGCCCTCGTCAAGAGGCCTAAGGTCCTTCTTCTCGATGAGCCTTTGAGTAACCTCGACGCCCGTTTACGTCTCCAGACCCGTGAGGAAATCCGCCGCATCCAGCAAGAGACTGGCATCACCACCGTCTTCGTCACCCATGACCAAGAGGAAGCCATGTCCATCTCCGATGAGATCGTCGTCATGAAATTAGGCGAGGAGCAGCAAATCGACTCCCCACAGAAAGTCTACAATTCGCCAGCCAATCTCTTCGTCGCCCAGTTCTTGGGCACCCCTCCGATAAACGTCTTCGAGGGCGAAGTCAAAAAAGGCAAGATCTACATCGGGGACGACGTCGTCTTCGAGACCAAGACCAAAGTCGAGGACCAGCCAGTCTACGTCGCCATCCGTCCAGAGGGATTGCTCGTCAGCAAAGACGAGAAAGCCTTGGGCTTTGACGCCGACGTCGACCAGATCCAGGTTTTGGGCCGCGACTTATACATCGTCGGCAAGAACCCGCACTGCCTCCAGCCGAGTTTCAAGGCCATCATCCCGAGCGATGATAGCAAATACGGCAAAAAGATCCGCCTTAGCGTGAAGGCCAAGAAGTTCTACATCTTCAACAAAAAGACCGAGGAAAGGATTTATCTTGCGGAGGGCGAACCCGAAGGCAAGAAGCTTCCGCGTGATTAATAGGAGGAAACAATGGAAAACGTAACTAGCAAAACAGTGGCGCCCAACGATTTCTTCCTGGATCGGCCAGACTACGAAGAAGGCTACGATGAGGAAAGCAACACCGTCGTCCGCCTCGTCTCGCCCAAGAAGAAAAACGCCAAAGCCTACAAAGTCACCAACATCGATGACGTGGCTTCGAAGAACAACTGGAAAGCCTGGCTCTACCTGGCCCCAGCCCTTATCCTCGTAGTCATCTTCCTCATCTATCCGCTCGTGAACACCATCTTCATCTCATTCATGAAGAATTATGACTACACGACGGGAACCTTCGATGGCTTCACCCTCGACAACTTCGGGATGATCCTCGGACTGACGGAATATAACGGGGTCAGGGAAACCTACTTCGTGAGCTATGCCATACCTAACACCTTCCTCATCGTCTTCGTGACGGTGCCGGTGTCGACGTTATTGGCCCTTCTCATCTCCGTCGGGCTCAACAGCATCAAATGGTTCCAGAAGTTCCTACAGACCGTCTTCTTCCTTCCATACGTCACTAACACCATCGCCGTCGGCATGGTCTTCAGCGTCCTCTTTGACCAAAACGGCATCATCAATTACATCTTCAATTTGGATATCACCTGGATCTATGGCGCGACTTATGTTCCTGCCATGACCGTCTTGATGATCTACATCGTCTGGTCGAGTTTGGCCTTCAAGATCCTCATCTTCTTATCGGGTCTTCAAGGCATCGACAAGCAATACTACCAAGCCGCCAAGATCGACGCCGCCTCCGGATGGAAGACCCTCTGGAGGATCACCGTCCCTCTCATGTCGCCGCAGATTCTCTATATCCTTATCACCTCCTTCATCGGGGCCTTCAAGGAATACACCGCGGTCGTCGGACTCTTCAACGGGCCAGGCACCACGAATGGCGACTACTCGATGTACACGATTGTCTATTACATCTATGAGAACCTTTCGACCCACACCTCGTGGGCTGCCGCGGCCGCCGTCTTCTTGTTCGTCATCATCCTCGTCTTCACGGTCGTGCAGATGCAGGTGTCCAAACGAAGGGTCTACTATTGATGGGAGGGCAAAAAATGAAACAAGCTTATGCTTACGGGAATTTCCCGAAAACAAAATCCAGCGACATCACCCTTTCCATCGCCGAAAGCGGAAGGACCGTCGAGTCGATTCAGCGTGGCGAGAAAATCGGCCACATCATCTCGACCGTCCTCATTTACGCGATCCTCATCATCTTGGCCTTCGGGGTCATCTTCCCATTCTACTGGATGATCATCACCTCGCTTAAGACCAACGAGGAGGTCATTCAGCCGAATCAGACCTTGTTCCCGTCCATCGTCATGTGGAGCAACTACGTCTATGTTTTCCAAGCCTTCGATTTCTTGACCTATCTCAAGAACACGGTGGTGGTGGCGATCTTCTCGACCGCCGGCACCCTTATCACGACCGTCTTGGCCGCCTTCGCCTTCGCCCGTCTGGAATTCAAAGGGCGTGAGGCCGTCTTCCTCGTCTTCTTGATGACGATGATGATCCCAGGCGAGATGATGGTCATCTCCAACTACATTACCGTCGCGAGCTTCGGCTGGGTCGGGACCGACCAGACCCTGACGGAGGCATATCTCGCGATGATCATTCCGTTTATCGTATCCGTCTTCTACATTTATCTCTTGCGTCAGAACTTCAAGCAGATCCCCAACGAGCTCTATCTGGCCGCCAAAGTCGACGGCAAGAGCGATTGGTCGTTCCTTTGGAAGGTCGTGGTCCCGCTTGCGGCCCCGACCCTCATCTCCATCTGCATTCTCAAGTTCATGGGCACCTGGAACTCTTACGTCTGGCCGAACTTGGTCACCAAGAGCGCCGACTACCGCCTGATCAGCAACGGTCTTCGTGGCAGCGCCTTCGTCGATGTCGAGACCGGGAGGACGAACTACGGCTATCAGATGGCCGGCACCGTCCTGGTCACCGTTCCATTGTTCCTGTTGTTTGTCATATTCAGGAAGTACATCATGCGTGGCGTTGGCCGCGCTGGTATAAAAGGATAAGCTGGGTTAGCCCCAAAGGGCTTTGACAAGGAAGGCCTTAAGGCCTTACCATAATCCAGTCAATCCTATCCCCATCATCAGCTAAAGACACAATTCATTAAAGGAGGAAAAAGTCTTTATGAAGAAGAAGCTTATGATCGTCAGTTGCTTCGCTGCCGCTATGCTTATGGCAAGCTGCGCCGGAACAGAAACGTCTACTACTAGCGCTGATACCACGAGTCAGGGCGGAGCCTCGAGCATCCCGGATGATCAAAAGATCACCATCACCTACAAATCGGTGACCGGAAAGAACTTACAACCATACCTCGACAACTACATCTCGACCTTCAACGAGGCCTATCCGCAGTACAAAGTCGTCTCGGAAATCTATTCAGGATCCTACAACCAGCTTGAAAGCGACACCATCAGCGGATTCGCCGCTGGCAACTATCCTGACCTCGTCCAGGCTTATCCGGACCACGTCGCCGACTACATCGCCAAAGGCAAAGCCGTCAAGCTTGATGACTACATCAATAGCACCGACAGCGAAATCGGCCTCAGCGCGTATGACAAGACCGACTACATCACGAACTTCATGAACGAAGGAAATGATTATCAGACCGAAGGCTACTACTCGGTCCCGAACAGCAAATCCACCGAGCTTATGTTCTGGAACAAGGATGTCCTCAACGGACTCGTTCTCCCAGGCGTCAATGGCGGCAAGGCCTTAGGCCAAAGCTACTTCGACAACCTTACTTGGGAAGAGCTCTTCGACGTCTTCTGCCCAGCCATCATCAGCTATAACGATACCTTGGCCGCCGACAAGAAGATCCTCAAGACCGACCAGGCCTATCACTCAATCTTCGCTTATGACTCCGACGACAACCTCTTCATCACCTTGGCCGAGCAATATGGCTATGGCTACACCTCAGTCGACAAATCGACCGGCAAAGGCTCAGCCGACTTCGTCAATGACGATATGAAGGGTGTCATGAAGACCTTCCACAAAGCCGCCCAGAACGGATACATCATCTCCAAGGGCAGCGCTGGCGGAAACTACACCAACACCTACTTCACCAAGCAGAACACCCTCTTCTCAGTCGGTTCGACCGGTGGCGTCAAATACCAATACGACAGCGCCAACCCGATCGACGTCGGCGTCGCGAGAATCCCGCACGCTGCCAACAAAGACGCCAAAGTCATTCTTCAGGGACCTTCGATCTGCATCCTTGATCATAATGACAGCGAGAGAACCAAGGGCGCTTGGCTCTTCTGGAAATGGATGACCAACAAGAGCAACTCCCTCAACTGGGCTTTGAACTCCGGCTATATGGGCATCCGCAATTCCTGCTACGAGAGCTCCGACTATCAGACTTCCAATGACGAGACCGAATTCGACACCAAGACTCTCGACAGGCTCATGGCCCGTAGCAACACCTACACCCAGAACATCCTTGACGAGACCTTCACTTCACCGGTCTTCGTCGGATCGAGCGCCTGCCGTACCGCCGTCTCCGGCGTCATGACCTTCGCTTTGACCAAATCCAACGATGACGATGCGACCTGGAATGCCGCCTTGGACAGTTCGTTCAACGACGCCTACACCACAGCCCAAAAAGCCATCGCCTAATCCTATTTCGCCTTTGATTTGACTTCACCAGCCCTAAGAGGAGGAAACGATCAATGTCAAATTCTAAATTCCGTCGCACTGCACCTATCTTTCTCTTAGGTCTGGCTTTGACTTCGCTCGTCGGATGCCAAAACTCGTCATCCGACTCCGATGTCATCAAGATTACTTTCTGGCACACTTCCGGCGCCTCGCTTGCCGGCGGCTTTGAAACCGCCGCCACCGAGTTTGAGGCTTTGGTCCTCGAGCACGAGGGCGTCAAAGTGGAAGTGACACCCAGCTATCAAGGAAACTATGACGACATCGAGAACAAGGTCACGAAAGGCTTCGCGACCGGCACCGTTCCGACCATCGCCATCGCCTATCCTGACGCCGTCGCGGACTTCTTGGCCCTCGACACCAAAAACAAAGGTTACGTCTGCGACCTATCTTCCTATGCCGAAGACTCCGAAATCGGATTCGGCAAAGAAAGCTGGTTCGGCGACGGACCGATCTCCGATTTTGTCCCAGCTTTCTATAACGAAGGAAGCAAATACGGAAAAGAAGGACTATATTCCCTTCCTTTCATGAAATCGAGCGAGGCTCTCTTCTATAACTACGACCGCGTGGCCGCCTATGGGAAGAACTACACCCCAGAAGGCTACACTTCGCCTTTGAGCAGCGCCTCATCAATCAAGAACTTCATGGCGAACCTGACCTGGGATCAGCTCATCGATTTCTGCCGTTACATCAAATCACAATCCAACAGCTCGCAATACACCGCCCCCTTATGGTACGATTCGGACTCCAACCTTTTTATCACCGAATCCTATCAAAGGGACATCCCATATACCTCATTAGGCAGCGATGGGACCTTATCGATCGATTTCAACAATGACGCCGCCAAATCGATGGTCAGCGAATTAAAGCAAGACTATGACGACGGCTTATTGGTCACCAAAGGAACCCAGAACACCTATGGTTCCGATGCCTTCAAAAACGAAAAATGCGTCTTCTCCGTCGGTTCGACCGGCGGCACCGACTATAACGACCCGGGGGACAATTTCACCTCCGTCGCCGTCAAAGTCCCATACGCCAACGACAACCCTCTCTACGTGAGCCAAGGACCGACCCTTTGCGTCCTCAATAGCCCCGGTGAGAGCGATGAGACCAACTCCATCCGTTCGAAATATGCCTTCAAGTTCATCAAATATCTGACCTCGACTGAAGTTAATGCCAAGCTCTGCGTCAATTATTCAAGCGGCTACACCCCAGTCAGGACCAGCTGCTATTCGACTGACCTCTACACCCAATGGATCGAGGACAGCCAAGACTCCTTGAGCGGACTCGCCGCCAACGTCGTCGTGAACGAACTAAGCGACAAATACTTCACGACCCCAGCCGCCAAAGGCTCGAGCACGACGAGAGACCAAGTCGGTGGCATCATCACCAACGTCTTGCTTCAGGACACGAGCGTCGAGAGTGCCTTCCAGAGCGCCTACCAACAGAGCGTCTTAGCTAAATAAATAGGGGAGAAAAGAAAGAAACATGAACTTATTCAAAAAAAGCCTGGTCGTCTTGCTCCCTCTATGCATGGTTTTAGCCGGATGCACGACCACCGATGACGGCAACACTACCTCGGAGGACGCCGCTTCAACCTCGGAGATCGACTATGTGAACGATGGCAGCGTCGCCCTTACCCTCGACTATGCCGGACACGATTTCTATAAGGACGGCATCGGACAAGTTACCCTCAAGACCCCGATCGACGGGGACACCGCCCACTTCACGCCATTGGTCACCACGACCTCATCCGAGCTCATCAAGTCACGTTTCTGGGGCATCGATACCCCTGAGTCGACCGGCCAGATCCAAGAATATGGCAAGGCCGCCTCGAATTTCACGAAATCAAGACTCCAGGAAGCCAACGAGAACGGCACGATCGTCGTCGCCTCTCCTTATACGAGCTACAAGGCCCCGGAGAATGACTCGACCGGCACCCGTTACGTCTCCTTGATCTGGATCAACCTCACCAAGAAGAACGCCGCCTACAACGAGCTTTATCTTTTGAACCTCGAAATCGTCCAAGTGGGCTATAGCTGGGTCAAGAACGTCTCAGACATGCCTTCATATAGCGACACCTTCTATAACGCCGAGACTCAGGCCAGGGCCCTCAAGCTCAACATGTTCAGCGGCGAGCCGGATCCTTTGTTCAACTATGGCGACTATGAAAACGTCTCCCTTCTCGAACTCAAGAACGAGATTGTCAGCAAGATCAAAGACAATAGCCACGTCAACAAATACGATGGGGCCAAAGTCACCGTCTGCGGCACCGTCGCCGGTTATGCCAA
>DHAP01000011.1:101325-108889 GCA_002397465.1 Caryophanales bacterium UBA4951
TACGCCGGCATCAACATCTTCACCGGCATGAGCTCAATCCCTTCCAAATTCACCAAGCTCAACACCTACATCCAAGTCTCTGGCGTCGCTGAAGACAGCGATACCTTCGGCTTCCAGATCACGGGCGCCAACTTCCCGAAAGCCGGGAGTGGGGCGGCTGGAGAGGCCGAGGTCTTGATCACCGCGGCTGACAACATCGAGGAATATAGCCTTTACACCTTCAACTACAAAACCAAAGACGAAATCGAAGGAAGCTATAAGACTTTGGCGGAAGGGGACCTCGACGCGCTCTTCTGCGCGACGACCCTCCATGGCGATCTCTATTGCTATGGCGGCTACGATTCGAGCGATGGCAGCGAGCATACCCTTTATCTCAAGCTTGATGACGCGAATGGCAAAGCCACCTTCTTCGTGGCCTACATCACCTTCACCTACAAGCCTGACGAGAACGATCCTAACTACTCATTCTCAAGCATCGAGCAGTTCAAGGGTCACACCTACAATCTCAGCGGCATCTTCGGATATCACGTCACCACAAGCGGAAAGGTTTCCTACCAAATGGTTCCGAGAAACTCCTCCGACCTTGTCTTGGTGAGCTAAGGAGAGAACATGTATTGCTATCATTGCGGAAAAGAAATCAACGAAAAGAAGGTCGAGGCCAAATCCTCGACCGTCGAGAAGAACTCCTCTTCTTTCGTCGAGGGGACGAGCGTCTCCTATGTCTGCCCTAGATGTGGGCATCTCATCCATAAAGGCGAAAGCGCAGAGGACGTGAAGTCGCTTGCGAGAGCCTCTCACGCCGAGATCCAACGCGGAAGGAACAATTTCGCGATGGGCATGGGCTTCACCTGCATCGGTTTCATCGCCTTGGTTCTTGCCATCGTCTTCTTCATCCTTTCCTTCAAGCCAGGCCAGGGACATCAATTGATCGTCAACTGCCCGGAATTCTATGTTTCGATGGTCTTGTTCGCATCTTCAGCGGCTTCCCTCATCTATGGCATCACCATGGACGTTTTGGGGAGAGTCAAAATCCACAAGTATGAAGCTCTTCTTCGAGACATCCATGACGAGGTCTTCTTCCAATAATCTTAGGTAATCCGCGGCTAGTGGCCGCTAATTATAAAGGGTTCTTCATTAGTAAAGCCCCATTCAATGTTGTTCAGAACTAAAGGAGGATAACATGAAAAAACACTTAGTTCTACTTCTAGCCGCTTCGACGGTATTCGGCCTAGTTGGCTGTGACACGGCCAGCTCGTCGGTTCCAACCACCTCTGAGGCCCCAACCACATCAGAAGTCGCTGCTACCGTCACCTCGGTCACCGTCACCAACGTCGGGGATGACACCATCAACGTCAAAGGAACCACCAGCTTGGTGGCCGTCGTCAATGGCACTGGGGATTTCTCCCAGCTTGTCAGCTGGTCGAGCGACAATGAAGAGATTGCTACCGTCACCGGCAAAGGAGTCGTCACCGGAGTCGGCGGAGGAGAGGCTACCATAACCGCCACCAGCGTTGCCGACAACACCGTCTCTGGCTCAGTCAAAGTCACCGTCAAATCCCGTGCGGCCGACTACGCCGTCACCTCACTGGCCGACGTCATCTCCGCTGATAAACACAATTCTGAGAACGTCTACCTCACTCACGTCAAAGTGAGCAAGTGGCAGGGCAGCAACACTAACGGAACCAAATACGGCAACTTCTATGTCACCGACGTCGATGGGGGCAACGAAACCCTCGTCTATGGTGCAACCGCCACAGCTTCGGCCTTCGCTCTTAACGCCACGACCGAGACTTGGAGCTTCACCAACCCGAAGGACTTCTTAACCAACTCCTATACCAGCGCCATTGCCGTTGGCGATGAGCTTGACATGGTCCTTACGAGATGCGACTACAATTCGACCATCGAAGTCACTGGTATCATTCTCACCATCAAAGGCGCGAAGATCCCGAACGGCGATGCCGCCAAGGCTTCGACCGTTGCCGCTTTCGCCGCTGACGAAGGCCAGCAGAACCTTTACCTCACCTACGTGACCGGCAAGATCTCTGCTTGGTATAAGACCAACACCAATGGAACTGCCTATGGCAACTTCTACATCAGCGATGATGGCACCGAGACCGATCAGCTTCTCGTCTATGGCGCCAGCGTTGGAATGACCTTCAGCTACGATGCCTCGACTGGCAAGATTGGCAAGACCAGCCCGAAGGATTGGTTGACCAATGCCTCCAGCAAGGATTTGACAATCGGCGATTCGGTCACTCTTCTTGCCTACCGTTCTGACTATAACGGAACCAAAGAGATCATCGGACAGCTCATCGTCGCCTAATTCTCTTCCATCTGTCTATGAAGGCCCTCATTCTTATGAGGGCCTTTTCTAATGGAAAAAAGAACCCATTCCGTGTAAGATTTACTATTCATGAAAACCACAGCCAAAAACTTCTTCTACCTCGCCATCGCCGCCATGCTCCTGTCTGGCTGTGACTTCTCGATGACTCATAGCGGCAACTCTTCATCGAATGGCTCTTCTAGTTCCGATAGCGGCAATGATTCCATTTCTGACGTCTCGTCTACAGACACTTCAAACGTAACTACTTCAAATGATTCGGCTTCTTCGGATTCTCCTTCTTCTTCAGACTCCAACTCTTCAGATGGTTCATCTTCCGATCCGACCAGTTCTGATCCTATTAGCTCTGAGCCGACAAGTTCCGAGCCTACCACGTCAGAGCCGACCAGCTCTGAGCCGACTTCCTCGGAAGTGGAGAGTAACCTCAGTTCCTTGTCGTTCACTTCCTCCGTTTCCTTAAGCGGCTCGACTTCCTATGCGTCCGGGAACTTTGCGACGCCTTCGTATATGGGGACCGAATATTCGATATATCGGGCCTACCACAAGAAGAACAGCGATTACTTCCTTAAACTGATCGCCCCGACATATTCATCATCATCGCCTGGTGATTTCATGAACATGGACGCGATCAAAGGCATCAGAAAGATGTCCATCACCTATCAATGCGCGAACAATGCGGTGGGGAGTATATCAGTCGGCAAAGACGCTTTCTTGGGCACGGATGTCTCGATGCCTTTTTCCAGTTCATCGGTTACAAAGGAATTCATTTTTTCAGGCACCAACAACTATTTCTCGATAAGCGCCGATAAAGGGGATATCACCATCTATTCTTTGACCATCTATTACACCGATGACGCGAATGTGCCCACCAACGTCCTCAAGAATTCCGGAACCGGGCAATACCGCATCAACCCCAAGGACTATTCCAATGGCTTAAAGGCCGGGACTGAGGCCAAGATACCGATGGATGTGACCTTCACCTCCTCTGGCTACAGCGTCAACGCCTACAAAACCTATAAGTATTATTCCTTAAGCGACGTCCAAGCCGATGCATCCCTTGCCTCGGCGGCCGCCTACACCGACCCGATCGACGTGGCCAACTATTTCTTGGCCTTCCATACTTATCCCGCCAACTATGGCGTGAGCGGCAAGATCAGCAGCGTCTCTTCGATCTTTGGCGATAAGACAAGACAGGTCAGCTCCTATTCAAGGACCAGCGGCTACGTGAACTATCTGCCAACAAAACGCAATGGCTCAAGCATCTCGACTTACTATGAATGCGACATCGATGTGACGGGCACGTATTCGACCAGCAGCCGCGGAGTTGGGCGAGTGGTGGTCTTCACGGGCGGATTAGACGCCACGGGGTATGATTCCTCTTATTGTGCGGTCTTCACCGATGACCATTACTTCAGCTTCCAGGAATGCAATAACCTCGGCGGATGGAACCCTAGATTCGACGCCGAAGGATATATCACGAACACCGAGTGGGGCAACGCGACTACCTTATCCGCCTAGTTCCTTACTTAAAGGAAGGGGATATAAAAATTCGCGGTTGCTAACTTCCCTCTCACGATATAGAATAATTCGCGCTGGTCCCTTAGCTCAGTTGGTAGAGCAGCTGACTCTTAATCAGCGGGTCGCGGGTTCGAGTCCCTCAGGGATCACCATCGAAAGATTCACCAGGTTCGTCATGGGCCTGGTTTTCTTTTGCCAATAATCATCACGTTTCATCCGCACTATCAATAGTTTTCATTACATTCCGCCGTATTTTTTAGGCTTTGATAGTTCATAGAGACGTGTTGAAAACCCAAATCAAAACAAGTATCCTTATTTCATAAGGAGAGAATTACATTCACAATGAAACGTAAGTTCTTAGTCGGAGCTTTATCCGCTCTTGCCGTTTTTGCGTTGGTCGGATGCGGCGGCACGACTGATTCATCAGTCCCAGCCACATCAGACACCCCAGCCACATCAGAGACTCCAACAACTTCAGAAGTCGTCAATGCCGTCACCTCAGTCACCGTCACCGGTGCCGATGGAGCGACAGCCGTCAGAGCTGGCAAAACCCTACAGCTCACTGCCACGTTAGCCGGAACTGGTACTTTTGATAAGACCGTCACCTGGTCAGTCGACAGCGAAATCGCCACCATCAGCGATGGCGGAGTTTTGACTGGCGTCAGCGTCGGAACCGTCAAGGTCACCGCGACCAGCACCTTTACCACAAGCGTCGCAGGCGAATTGAGCATCACCGTCAAAGCCGAATACGATGAGATTTCAAGTTTGACAAAGGCCGGTGAATACAAGATGAAGGGCACCGTTGCCGCCCTCACCACCAAAGGCTTCATCATGCACGATGGGACCGCTGGCGCTTATGTTCACTTGAATGCCGAACCAACCAATTATGCGATTGGCGATTACGTCTCAGTCGAAGAAACACTTGCCGATGGCACCTATATGCCATATAACGGCTTCTATCAGTTCACCAACGCCGCAGTCGTCACAAAGCTTGAAGGAACAGCCCCGGCCGTCACCGAAGCCGTCGCTCTCACCAAAGAGATCGCCGATGGATGGACGAGCGTTTCGAACAATCCTACTGCCATTCAAAAGTATAAGTGGACCACTAACTGCGCTGCTTCCGGATCCTACACGGTTCTTCCGTTTGCCGGCAGCGACACCGTTATCGAGAACACCTACACCCCAGAAAGCCTCACTGTCTCAGCCGGCGTTAAGTATGAGGTCGAAGGCTACTTCTATGGTTATAGCACCAAGAACAAATACGCCTCCATCGCTCTTACCAAGATAACCGCCATGGCGAGCGATCCGACTTCCATCACCATCGACAATGCTTCCGACTCTGTGGTCGCTGGCAAAAAGATGGGCATGGAGTTCACCGTTCTCCCAGCTGGCAGCTTACAGGAAGCCACCTGGAGCGTTGCCAACAAAGACACAGCGGTCGTTGATCCGCTTGCTACCATCGATGCCACGACTGGCGTCTTGACCGCCGGAACTACCACTGGCACCGTCGTCGTCACTGCCAAGGCAAATGCCAACGATCAAATCGTCGGCTCCAAAGAAATCAAGATCGTCAGTTCGCTCAACTACACCAAGGTTGCTGCTTATACTCTCGTCTCGTCAGCGGCTGGCACTGGCGCCATCTCTGACGAAAGCGCTGTATTGGCCATCTTCACTGCCGGAGCAGACACGACAACCGAAGGATTATCTGACATCGTTACATCGACTACCAACTGTGTTCAGGCATATGCCGGTTTTACTGGCTACCTCAATTTGGGCATGAAACTTGGAAAAAAAGACGGATATGGTTCATTTACTATTGGCACCACCGAAGCCATCGGAAAGGTCGTTATTCATGCTACCGGTTGGACCGATTCTGATAAGGTCCAGATTGGTGTTGATGACGCCCAGACCCCAGGGGTTGCTTATAAAACCACTGGAGCTGAAAAGACTTTGACTTACGAGTTCGGCGCCACCAAGTCTATTGATGTGTTATTCAGCGCAAGAGGCTTTATCTCTTCGATGGAATTCTACAAAGTCGCTGCCTAGTCTATTCTCTTGTCTACCAGCCCCCGCTTAGCCGGGGGCTTTTTTATGCTATAGGTAGCATTTTCGCTTCTATTGGTCTTTAATAGAGGCATGAATGAACCGACAGTCTCCAGGCTTAAAAGGATTCTTTCGCCATTAAAGAGGAGTCCTAAGAAATTCGTGTCCTTGGACATGCTTTCGAGGATGGTTGGTTTATATAGTGATGTCATCGCCGATGAGCTTGAGTATTTTGAGCCTCTTATCAGGATGGATTCCTCACTCAATATGAAGGATCTAATACCATCTATAGAGAGTTATATCGAGAAGAGTGAAGTCAAAAAAGAAAAGGTCATCCGTCCTAAACGTGTGGTGGTGGCTAAAAAAGAGATCGACCAATATCCTTCCATCGCCGAGTTCATCTATGCCAAGATGACTTCCGCCGGTGGACTGATGGATCCTTCGTACCGTCTTTCCGACCATGATTTACATCTATTGCAGAAACTGGTAACAAGAGAGATCAACGCCAGGAAGAAAGCCGCTAAAAAGAAGAAATAGTTTGGCGTTGTTTTGCTTAGCTGGATATTTTCAGTGATTTCATTAACTAACTATAGAAATTTCATTTTCTTCTTTTTATCATTATCTATTGTAGATTCATCATTCAGGCCTGACATTAATCAATAAGTCAGACGATAGCCATATGGGGGCAACTTCTAGTCGAGCGGATAGGTCATGGCAATCATGATCTTTTGTTTCCATAAGGAGAGAAACCCATGAAAAAGACTTTTTTGCTTTCGATGTCATGCTCTATCGCTGTTCTGCTCGGCGTGGCCTGTTTGTTCTCTGAAGGGCCAAATGGTAACAAACTAGAGGCCACGGCAAGCCCGCTTCCGGATTCAATCAGCATATCCGGGATGAGGCTATTTGCTACATCGAATTCAGGAAAGGTGTACGGAACAAAAGTGACATCAGCAGGGCCCATGGCTACATCTTCAGATGTAACCGATGCCGACTCCTATACTTTGGCTTTCTCATCGTCTAATTATTCATTTACGATGCTTTCGGCTGGGTCTGGCAAGTATTTGGCAACAGCATCGGGTACCGATGTTAAAGCCGTTACCTCATCTCCGACTTCATGGAATATTGCTTCTCTGACGTCAAACAACAATTATTCTTTCGCAGGTATTCAAGGCACGGACCTATACGCACTTGGACTGGGCCCTAAGGGAATCAAGAATTACAGCTTAAACAACACTTGGGGCAGTGGACTTACTCCAAGTACGTCCGCTTTTGATGTCGTCTATTTCGATTATAGCGCGGATAGTTTCAACACCTGGATCATGGACAAGACTACGGAAGGGGATGTCGACACTGATAGCTGTTTGCCCAACGCTTTCGAAGCCAAATGCCGTTATCTCTTGGTCTATGACAAATCGTCCATCAGCGAGTCCGCCTTAGCTAGATACAACAACTGGGTCGGCCATCTTTCTTGATCATTTAATTTATTTAGCCATTGGCTGACCCATTTGTTAACCACGGATTATTCACGAAAAACGATGTTTCGTGTAAACACATTAGCAAAGGGTATACATTTACACTCATTGAAAACTATTGTTGTGGTGGTTGATATTTTTAAAGTTCCTATTTGCACCCGAGGGAATGATAAATCAGCTTTAATCGTTG
>DHAP01000043.1 GCA_002397465.1 Caryophanales bacterium UBA4951
GATTTCAATATCTGGACCGGGCTCTTCAAAACCACGATCTTCGGGGAGGCCAATTTCTATGACTACCCGGATGCCTCAAGAATCCCTCTATTGATATTCGCCTATCTTCTTTATGCGGTGGCCTTCATCTTGTGCATTTCTTTGATCGTCTATGGAATCATCTATATTGTGAAGGCCATCAGGGGCAAGAAGAAAGGCGTGATGAATTTCAACTTCGCCTCTTTAATTTGCATCGCCTTCTTTGAGATCGTCTCATATATGTACTTCAACTACAAATACCCATTTACCTGCACGATGAACTCAAGATACGTCGTCTTCTTGTTCATCCCCTTATACGCGGCGATGGCCTCGATGCTAAGAAGAGGCTACGTCTATCTAAAACTGCGATTAAATAGAAACAAAGCGAATAAAGAAGGACTGAAAGAGAATCCGTAGAAGCCAATGTTCCCCTCTACCACTTAAAAGTGGTAACCTTACTAGGGAAAAGAACACGTTATGAAAACTATCACCATGGATGTCCTCAAAGATGCGGCCAACCGCCTCCTCTTTGACATGGACGAAAAAGAATACGAGACGCTTTACGAAGAGTTCATGATTCTTGAGAAGCAGATGGAGAAGATCGGCAAGATCGAAGGGCTGGAGCATTATAGCCCGATGACCTTTCCTTTTGATTGCTCCACGAGCTATCTAAGAGAAGACGTCGCCACGAAGCCTTTGCCAAGAGAAGAAGCCCTCAAGAACGCAGGGAACGTCCAAGATGACGAGATCAAACTCCCGAAGGTGGTCTTATGAATTGCCTAGACCTGAGCTTGAAGGAACTCCATGAGGCCCTAGTCGCAAAGAAAGTCACCCCGTTGGAGTTAGCCAAAGAGGCTTTGAAAAGAGCCCACGAAGACAAAGACAACGCCTTCGAGAAGATATTGGACAAAGAGGCTATTGAAGAAGCGAGCACGCTCACTGAGCCTGAAGAGAATAACTATCTTTGGGGCATCCCATATCTAGCGAAGGACAATTTCTCCACCAAGGGGATTGAGACGACCGCCTCTTCGAATATCCTAAACGGCTATGTCCCGGTTTTTGACGCGACCGTCATAGCGAAGCTCAAAGAAAAGAAAGCCATCATGATCGCCAAGACCACGATGGACGAACTCGCGATGGGCGGGACCGGCACGACCGGCCATTTAGGCAAGACCTATAACCCATATGATCCGACTCATCAAAGGATGATCGGCGGCTCCAGCTGTGGCTCGGCCGCGGGAGTGGCCTCAGGCATCGCCACCTTCTCTTTAGGAAGCGACACCGGCGACTCGGTGAGAAAACCAGCCGCTTATTCGGGCCTTGTTGGCATGAAGCCGACTTGGGGCAGAATCTCGAGATTCGGGCTCTTCCCATTCGCCCCGTCACTTGACCATGTCGGATATTTCAGCCGCGACGTTTTTGCCTCCGCGGTTTTATTGGATGTTTTATCAGGACGCGACGATAACGATTCGACTTCCTCAGTTAAACCAGTCGAGAAATACGAGGAGGACCTTCTTAAGCCTATCAAAGGCTATAAAGTCGTCGTCTTCTCCGACATCATTTCCTCGATAAAGGACGAATGCTTGTTGAAGCATTTCTCCTCTTCTTTACAGGCACTGGAAAGTGAAGGGGTCAGCATCAACTACGTGAACTTCGGGAAAGAGCTTCTCGAATCCTTATACGCCACCTACATCGTCATCAGCTGCGCCGAGGCCACGAGCAACGACGCCAACCTCGACGGCATCAAGTTCGGCCCCTATAAAGGCGGCAAGAGCTATCAGGAAGTCATGTACAACGCCAGAACCGCCGGCTTCAGCGAACTCATCAAGAGAAGATTCGTCATCGGTTCTTATTGCTTGATGAGAGAAAACCAAGAGGAACTCTTCCTCAGGGCTCAGCGCAACCGGGCCAAGATCGTCGAAAGGGTCAATGAGATATTAAGCGAGAATGATTTCATCCTTCTCCCATCAGCCCCGAGCATCGCCCCCTTATTCTCCAATAGCAGCGACAAACTCTCCGAGGAATATCTGATCGCCGACAACCATCTCTGTCTTGGTAACTTCGCTGGCTTGCCATCCATCAGCCTTCCTTTGGCCTTTGAGGATAAGATGCCTTTGAGCGTCAACTTCATGGGCCGGGCCTTTGATGAGAAACGCCTATTTCAGATCGCCTCAGCATTTGAGAGGCTCAGCGGCTTAGCCAACTTGAGCGTTAATGACGAGAAGGAGGGCAACTTATGAACTTCGAAGCAGTCATCGGACTAGAAATCCATGTCGCGATGAGGACTAAGTCCAAGATGTTTTCCTCTTCGCCTGATGGCTTCTCCCATGAGCCGAATACCGAAGTCACCCCATTTGACATGGCCTTCCCAGGCACGATGCCGGTGGTCAATAAGCAAGCCGTCATCAATGCCATCCGCGTTGCTAACGCCTTGCACATGGAAATCGACCACACGATCGTCTTTGACAGGAAGAACTATTTCTATAGTGATTTGCCAAAGGGATTCCAGATCACCCAGCAATTCCATCCGATCGGAAAGAATGGCTATGTGGTCATCTCCACCCCGAGTGGAGAGAAGAAGATCAGGATCGAAAGAATCCACATGGAAGAGGATACCTGCAAGCAGCTCCACTTCATGGACTACACCCTTCTAGATTACAACCGGGCTGGCGTGCCTTTGGTGGAGATCGTCTCTTTGCCAGACATCAGAAACGGCACCGAGGCCATGAAGTACGCGGAGGCCATCAGGAACATCGTCGTCTATAGCGGCACAAGCGATGGCAAGATGGAAGAGGGCTCCCTTAGATGCGACACCAACGTCTCCATCAGGCCTTATGGGCAAGAGGAATATGGCACCAAGGTCGAGATCAAGAACATCAACTCCTTCAAGAACATCGAGACCGCGATCGACTACGAGATCGAAAGGCAGTCGAGGCTTCTTCTTTCCGGAGAGAAGGTCATCCAGGAGACCCGGCGCTTTGACGAGGCCACCCAGAAGACCGTGATGATGAGGCTTAAGAGCGATGCGGTCGACTACAAATATTTCTGTGAGCCAAACATCACTCCGATAAAGCTAAGCGACGAGTTCGTCGATGATGCGATCAAGAGCTGCCCAGAACTTTATGACGCCAAGATGAAGCGTTATTTGTCGGCTGGCTTATCAGTGTCCGACGCCGAGATAATCCTCTCGGACATCAAGAGCGCATCTTACTTCGAGAAGGGGCTTCCTCTTGTGAAGAATGGCAAGGACCTTGCCAATTTCCTCATCGTCGAAATCAACGCCTATCTCAATAAGAACAGCCTCACGATCGAAGAGCTTCCTCTTAAGAGCGAGACCCTTGCCAAGATCGTGATGATGCAAGAGACAGAAGGATTTACCCACAAACAATGCGCGGATATCCTTGCAAAAGTCCTTTCTGAGCCAACATTATCGCCAGAAGAAGCCAAGGACGCCCTTCATATCGTCGCCCAGTCTTCCGATAACGGCGCCATCATGGCTTTCGTGAATGAGGTCCTTAAGAACAACCCTCAGTCCATCGTCGACTTCAAGGCCGGCAAGGACAGGGCCCTAGGTTTCTTAGTGGGCCAAGTCATGAAACTCAGCCATGGCAAAGTCAATCCAAGCGAGGTCTCCAAACTCCTTCTTGAGGAGTTGAAGAAATAACTTTATGGAAAAGGAATTGGATCAATTATTAGCGTGGCTTAAAACCGCCTCGACCTACGAGCTCCCTTCTTATAGCGAGCTCCCGCATGTCCCTTTGTACATGGAACAGGTGACGGCTTACGTGAACTCGATCCTTTCGCCGATCAATCCCGGGAACAAGGATCTCTTGACCTCATTCATGGTCAACAATTACGTGAAGGCTGGCATCATGTCGGCTCCGGACAAGAAGAAATACTCAGTGGATCAATTAGGATATCTATTAGCCTTATCGACCCTCAAGACGAGCCTCTCGATTTCCGAGATCGCTTTGCTCATCGAGATGGATAGCGACGTCAGCAGCGACAAATCCGTCCTTTATGGCTTCTTCAGAGTCATGGCCAAAGACATCCTCAAGGACGTCGCTGGCAAAGCCTCATCGAAAGCCACCGGCATCGCCGAGCATTATCAGAAGATGATCGACGCGAATGACCCGGACAGCGAGAAATACCTCCGTGACTCTTTGGGCCTTATCGCCTTACGCATGTCGATACAGGCCGGGGTCTATCAGATAGTGAGCAGGACCATCTTGGATTCCATCGGGCAAAAGATGCATGGAGCGGATGTATACTTAGAGGAGAATCAGCCTGGCCACAAAGAGAAACGCCGGGAAGAGAAGATCACCGCCGCCCAGTCGAAGCGTGTCGCCCTCGCCAAAAAGGCTAAATTGCCAGTGAAGGCAAAAGATAAAAAGGAGAAATAATATGCACAACATCCTAGTCACCGGAGGCTTGGGCTTCATCGGAAGCGAAACGGTCATCGCTCTTATCGAGAATGGCTACAACCCCATCATCGTCGACGATTTGTACAACTCCAAGTTAGCGGTTCTCGACCGTATCGAGACCATCACCCACGTGAGGCCGAAGTTCTATAACGTCGACGTCACGATGTATGAGCCGACCAAAAAGATCTTTGACGAGAACATCATCGATGGCGTCATCCATTTCGCGGGCTTCAAGGCCGTCGGAGAGTCCGTCTATAAGCCAATCGAGTATTATCAGAACAATATCGGAAGCGCCCTCAACATCCTTTCGATCATGAAAGAAAAAGGCGTCCGTAACTTCATCTTCTCTTCTTCGGCAACCGTCTATGGCGTGCCAACCAGAGTCCCTCTTTATGAGTCTGATCCCGTCGGAAGCGCCACAAACCCTTATGGTGAGACCAAAATCATGATCGAGAGAATCCTAGAAGACACCGCGAAGGCCAACAAAGACCTCAATGTGGCGCTTCTACGTTACTTCAACCCAATCGGCGGACACCCATCAGGATTATTGGGTGAGGACCCGAATGGCTTACCGAACAACCTCATGCCGTATATCACCCAGGTCGCCATCGGAAAGCTTCCGTTCCTTCGTGTCTTTGGCGATGACTACAAGACCCATGACGGAACGGGCGTACGTGACTACATCCACGTCGTCGACCTTGCCGAAGGCCATGTGGCCGCGCTTAAGAAACTTGATTCAAACCCAGGCCTCGTCATCTATAACCTCGGCACTGGCAAAGGCAGCTCGGTCCTTGATCTTGTGAACGCCTTCAAAGAGGCAACCGGAATTGAGATTCCTTACAAGATTCTTCCACGCCGTCCAGGTGACGTCGATGAGAACTACGCCAACTGCGACAAAGCCAACAAGGAATTAGGCTGGAAGGCGAGACTCAACATCGTTGACGCCTGCCGCGATGCCTACAACTTCCAAAAGAAGAACCCCGAAGGAATCAAATAGGCCTTTCGCCAATTAGAAGGGAAAACCACTCATGTTCACAGGCCATGAGTGGTTTTCTCTATATATAAGTTGATATACGCGCGCATTACATTTTCCATATTTGTTAAGTATGGTGGACTAATTGTTTAAATGGCCCGTCATTTGGGATATATTTGTTTCTAAAGAGAAGGACATAGTTATGCTCAGTGATGAGGAGAAGGCTCTGCGCCGAGAAGCCAGGGACAAGAAGGAACTTGCTCGTTTAGAGAAGGAAAAACTTCGTCCTAAGAGAAAGACGTACTTTTGGTATTTGATCGTCGCCCTCTGCTTGATCTACATCGTCGATGAGGTAGCGACCTCGCTTCCTAACGCGATGGTCGTCGAGATCAACCAGGAGTTCTTCGTCCAAGGACTTGGCTTAAGCGTCAGCGATGGCAGGTCCAAACTCTCACTCATGGAGATGCTCGCGAACATCTGCTTGGTGATAGGCTTCTTCTATAAGACCCTCGCGGATAGGTTTGGCCGAAAGCCATTCCTGATAGCTAATACTCTAGGCATGGTCGGTTCGTTACTATTGATGTTCTGGAGCCAAGGCTTATGGATGTACATATTAGGCTTCTTCTTACTACGATTCTTCGTCACTCCTGATGAACAGATAGTCTACATATTCGAGACGGCGCCGGAGAAAAGCCGCGGTTCTATCTATTCGGCAGTCAAAGGCATCGCTGAGTTAGGTTTATTGCTTATCCCATTAGGCAGAAAGGTCTTGATGAAAGACGTCGCCACCGAATGGAGGATGGTCTTCCTCATTCCGGCTGCCTTAGGATTGATCGTGTCTTTGGCCGTTTGCTTCTTGGCTCGTGAAACTGACCCATTCCTTGATTCAAGGATTGCTTATCTTAAATTGAGCCCTGAAGAAAGAGAAAAGATCGCCAAAGACAAGAAGGATGCCTCTAAGAAACAGGGCGGCTTCTTCAGTGCGGTCAAATACGCGATGAAAGGCAAACAGCTACGATGGATCTTCATCTGCACGCTACTATTCACCCTCGCTAGATGTGTAACTGGCTATTATGCGAACATCCTTGATGCCGCTTCATATTCGACCGATCAGATTTCGAATGCTGAGCTGATATTCCCGGTTACCTGTGCCGTTGTCGTCTTCGCCTATGGCTTCTTATCCGATAAGGTCGGTAGAAAGATTACTTCTATAGCGTTGCTATCTCTTACCATCGTCGGACTTACCTTGCTCTATGTCGGTTCCATCAACGGTTGGAACGAATGGGTGCTCGGCGCCTTCATCGGAATCTACCTTGGCGCGGCTTGGAGCAATGGCGATACCTTGATATTGATGACTGGCGAAAGCGCGCCGACTAACTTGCGTGCTTCCATTATGTCCGCTCAGACGATGTTCTATGGCTTAGGCATGGTCGTCAGCATGGGCATCGGCACTTTAGCGGTCAAATATCTGCCATACGCTTACATCGGACTCTTCTGTGTCATCCTGACGATACCTTGCTACTTATCCAGCATCATCTTCCTCATGACCAAGGTCAAAGAGACCAAGGGCGCATCGATCGATAACGTTGTTAGACAAGACTAGTTTCCTTTAAGCCTACTAGGTTTGACTTAGTAGGCTTTTCCTATGCCTTTTTCTTCGTGTGCCTCAGAAGGTGTTGTTATGGCGTCGAAACAAAGAAAAAGGCCTATTAAGGCTGGTAATAGGCCGAAATAATAATCGTAGATAAACCGTTAAATCAATAGAGACAGTCGGCCTAAACGGCTGTATTAAGGCCATAGATTAGTAAGCAAAGGGCCATCTTTAAATAGACGGCAAGCCAACTACTTAAGCTTATGAAGGGGTTTGACCTTCCTTCCAGCGGGCTTATCACGCTTGATCTCAAAGGGGATTTTGCCTTCACGGATAGCCTGCTTGAGGAAGAGATTAACCGCACTGCTAAGAGAGATGCCCAAATCATCAAAAAGCTCCTGGGCTTGTCTTTTAGTCTCAGGGTCCAAACGAACGGTGATGGTGTCTTTTTCGTTTCTATCTTTATTCATACTTACACTATGCTAGCAAAACGACATACAAAAACAAGCAAATATAAAGCAATGTGCAATTTTGCACACATGTAAGCGTGGGCAAACTTATATCTATCTTTCTTTTTATACCTCTTAAAACAGTAAAAAAGCATTCTTCCAATCAAAACCAAATTGAAGGTCTTACAGGGAAATGGACGCTGGTTTTTTGAGGAACACATTCCTTTGTTGACGAAAAATTTAACGGGAATTTAGACTAAAAATAACTGAAACATAAAACACTTTAATGCTCAGTTAAACTACGATGACGGAGATTGTTTTGAAGTTTGTATAAACACAGGATTCTGATCGCCGACGCATTGTCACCCATTAAGTCTTTCGTTCACTTTGTGAAACCTATTAATGAAAAGATCGGCAAACTTTGGTAAAGAAGACGTGCCAATCGGCAAGAGCCTTTTGACCGTTTCCTCGTTTTAACATCAATTTGTTAATCCATAAAAGCTGGTTCAATTTGCAAAATAAAAGTGAAGGACTAATTCTTCCAAGAATAAAATTAATAAGTTCCTATTTGCACA